>JACQAC010000257.1 GCA_016195245.1 Pseudomonadota bacterium | reverse complement strand
TCTCCTCGAAACTGCGGCGCCCGATCTCGCGACCTTCTTCCGCATCACACGCAAATCACATCTCTTGAACTGATTGGCTGTTGGTACCGTCAGCCTCCCGACAAGAGACCAGGGCATGATAAGCGGCTTTGAACCCGGTCGGATTGGAAACGCGACTTTAGTTGATGGCGAAGGATTTTTTGCGCGAAAAGTGGAGGATTGAGCGCGTCCAATCCTCCCATTCTCGCTCGGCGCTTCGGGTCCGCTTGTTTCGGTTCGAAACGGCAGCCCCTTTCAGGCCCAGATTGGGTCTAGGCGGAAGCGTCGGCGACGAGTTCCGCTTGCTGATGTTGGATGTTGGGACAATCGACCCATGATATAGTTCATACGGGAGCGAGACCGGGCCGGTCGTATCGAGCCGCTCCGGTTGCACCGCCCGCGCCGCCTTGGGCTAAGCTCAGGGGGGCGCGGTGCGCGGACGGGAGAGAGCCTTAGTGTCATACGCCGCCATCGATGCGTTGTGGCAATGGATGTCGGGGGATACGGACGCGCAGGCTCCCCTGCTGCAGGTTGCGCGCAGGCGCTTTCTGACATTCACAGCGGTCCTCACCATTGCGAGCGGTGTCGTGTGGATCGCGCTAACCAGCGGCACTGCCGCGGCGAGCCGCCCATTCGTGGCGCTTGCGCCTCTCGCATTCGTGCCGTTTCCGTACTTGGCGCTGCGAACATCGATCAAGCTAGACGTCATAGCTCACGCATTTCTGATCACGTTTTTCGTGGTCATTACGCTTATTGCCGGATCACTCGGCGGCGACGTTTCGACGACCTCCTTCTTTCTAATGTTGCTGCCGCTCTTGGCTACGCTCCTCTTCGGCATCAGGACCGGACTGATTTGGATGGTGATCGTCGCGCTCACCTATGCAGGTCTGCATATGGTGCGAGATCTCTTGCCGCCGTCCACCGATCACACCAGGACGATAGCGGGCGAAGAATGGGTGGGTGTCGGCGAAGTCGGCTTCTGGAATGGCTGCGTCATGTCGTTCCTGGCCGTGGCGGTGGGGCTAGCGGTCGCGAATTTCCGCGCAGTGGTGGCCCAGTCGAGCTCCCTGTTGGTGACCGCGGCGAACAGAACCCGCGATGCACTCGAGGCGCGGGCGGTTGCCGAGGAGGTAAGCCTTTCCAAATCGGAATTCATCGCCAACGTAAGCGAAGAGTTGCGCAGCCCGCTCAATACAATCATCGGCTACAGCGAACTGCTGATTGAGAGTGCGCAGGATCGCGGCGATGATGGTGCGGCGACGGACAACAAGCACGTGCTCGAAGCCGCCCAAAGACTGCAGACTCTTATCGATAACATTCTCAGACTTGCGGCCATCGATGCCGATCGATTGCGGGTCATCGTCGACGAATGCGATCTCAAGGGTTTGGTGAGGGATGCGGTGATCGCCTTTGCTCCCATGGCCGAGGCCAACGGAACCCGAATCCTTGTGGATGATCAAGTCGAGCCGGGCCTTTGGCTGACTGATGGCCACAAGCTGGACATGTGTGTTCGCAACCTCTTGTCGAATGCGACCAGGTTCACGAGCAAAGGCGCCATTACCATCTCTGTGTCTCGCCGAGATGTCGACCGCCGGTGCTGGCTGAGGCTGCAAGTCAAAGATACGGGCGCTGGTCTTGAGGCTGGGCGCTTGGAGCGGGTGTTTGATGCTTTCCATGGAAGTGGCGATGACGAAGGGTTGGGCCTCGGTCTAACGGTGACCCATCGCTTGGCGCGTCTGTTGGGTGGCGAGCTGAGCGCTGCGAGTGAGGCCGAGGGCGGCGCCTGTTTCACGCTGGATATTCCCGCGGACTTCCGGCCCGATTCACCGGCAAGCTCTCGTCAAACTGCATGATCTGTTTGCAGCGCCGTCTGACGGGACGACTGCGGTTAAATTATCCAAGCGCGGCGTCGAGGATCAGGAAAGCCCGCGTCGCTTCCGCGCCCATGGCGGCGCGGCCACGGCCAAGTAATTCAGCGATGCGCGCGCCTTCGCTGCGCAGGAATTGCATCGCCTCCTGATTGGCGTGCGGATCGCGCGCCAGGTAATCGCCCAGGCGCCGCGCGGACTCCGCGGCTGCGTCACGCACCGCGCGCCGCCGCGCCTGCGAACCGGAGCGCGAGCGCTGTGCGATGCGCTCGAGCGAAGAGGGCGAGAATACCTCGTCGAACATCAGGCCGGATTGTTCGATCAGCTCGACGATCGGAGACGCCTGCGCTTGTCTCGGCTCCGGCGCGGGCCGCTGCAAATGCGCGACTGGATCCGCCGCTGGTTCGACGCGCGGGCGCCGGATG
>JACQAC010000256.1 GCA_016195245.1 Pseudomonadota bacterium | reverse complement strand
TTGCGCGCCAGTGGCTCAGGCTCAAACGTCGGATCGCTTCTTCATCGATCTTCCGTCAACAACGCGGCCGAATGCTTCTGGCGATATCTTGGAAGTGGCCGCAGCCACAGGGCAATTCCAGCACTTCCTCGCGGCAGTGCAGGCTGCGGGCTACGAGGACACGCTGCACGGACTTGGGCCGTTCACAATTTTCGCGCCAACCGACGAAGCATTCCGCGAGATGGACCAACACGAACTCGTGCGCCTCATGATGCCCCGCAATCGTGACGAGCTGCGCTCGCTGCTCGGCTATCACTTCTTGCGCACGCGCCTGACAAGCGACGCAATGCATGGCCGCACGCGATCGCTGCAAACGCTCACCGGCTATCGCGTCACGGTCGATGGCAGCGACGGCTTGCGTGTGAACGATCAGCTTGTGGCCGTGCGCGACATGCGGGCCAGCAACGGTGTGATTCAGGGAATCAATTCGGTGTTAGCGGCGCCGGTGATGATCGCGAGCGCCGGCGTATCGGGGCGTTAGCTCGCCGCCTTCATCGCAACTTGAGTTGTGGCGGCGCCAGCCGGTGCTTGAACATTTGCGCGTTGCGCATCTTGCAGCATGTTCAAGATAAAGCCCTGCACTTCATAGTTCCGCGCACCCCAATGGCGGGTCGGCACGTACCACACCTGCACCTGGCTCCAATCGTTGTTGGGCGAAACATCGCGCACCGGAACGTCGCGCGTGATTTCGCCGTGATTGAGCCAATTGGCGTGATCGACAATGATCATGCGCGATGAGACGATTTCTTTCACGACCGCGACATGGCCGCGGTTCGGATCGTTGTACCCATGCAGCACAAGCACCGCGCCCTCTTGCGGCGCATTGGTGCGCTCGTAGCGCGTCGCGGCCTGGTCCCACCAGGTGTACGCATCGCCGTGAATATCGACGCCCGACTCGTTGCGCGCGAACGGCACGCATTGGGAGTGCGCGCGGCGATTGGTGATCCGCGCGATCGGTTCATACGCAGCATCGGGCTGACGCTCGAACGCCGACGGCGCGAGTGTCGCGTGCTCCGACGGACCGTCGGTGATCCCCGGATCGATCGAGAGATCGGTCGACAGCGGCGTGAGCGCCTCGGCGTTGATCGCCGGAAGGCCCACGACGGCTGCGGCCGTCAGCAGAATTGTTCGCGTGGTCAACATACCCAGTCGACGCCAAGCGGGGAATTTGCCCCAAACCGGGACACAAAAAGGCCCGCCGCCACTTAAAGAACACTTAATCGCTGACCCTCAATTCAGCGAAAGAAGCAGGTCCTATGGTAAACAAGCCGCAGTAAGACGACATCTTGTGATGTATAGTTCGTAAGGTCTATTAAGAAGCTTGGTAATCACAACATCAATACTTCTTAACGGCGCGCTCAGCTGATTGCCGCTGTGATCAGGAACGGATGGATGA
>JACQAC010000255.1 GCA_016195245.1 Pseudomonadota bacterium | reverse complement strand
GGGCGACCGCGTCTATTGCATGCCGTGCATGTCGCGCCTCGAACTGGTCGAGGAAGACGGCATGCTGCTCGCCAAGGTCATCTACTGAGGGTTACGCACCAGGTTCTGCAGTCACTGGCGTCGTTGCATGTGCAGCGCGCGCTTCAGCGAGTAACCGTTCGGCGCGAATGAACATCTCCACCCGCGTCAGCGCAAACATCGCAACCGCGAACACCATGGGCGCGTCGGCCAAGAGATTGACGCTAATGCCCCACGCGTGCGCTTCCTCCCCGAGCACATAACGCAGGCCGTAGCGCAGCCCGAACAAGGCGAGCAGAAAGAGCAAGGCCAACGGCGAGGCTGCTTGGCTAAGATTGTGCGTCTGCGGGTCGACCGTGATGCGCATCATCTTGCCGCGATACCAACCGACAATCGCGCCGAATATGGCGGTGCCGATGAGCCAAGGGACGTCGTGAACGGTCGGCGGCGCTTGCATAAATGTGAGCGCCGTGACGCCCGCGAAGATCAGGGGCACGATCCACAAGCGTTCCGTCTTGAGGGGGCGGGCCTGCGACAAGCGGCCCGTGCGCAACGCCATCAAAACCAGCACGACAGCAATGGTGATGATGAGCTGTGTTGGACTCATCGGAAGCGCGGCGGCGTGCATCCCGCTTAGGCCGCCGCGCCGGTCTTTGATTTTTCGTGATCGAGTTCGCGGGCGGCAAGATAGCGCTCCGCTTCGAGCGCCGCCATGCAGCCAAGGCCCGCGGCCGTCACGGCTTGACGATACACTTCGTCCGCGACGTCGCCTGCCGCGAACACTCCGGGAATGTTGGTCTCTGTCGTCCCCGGCTTCACTTTGATGTAGCCATTGTCGCGCATCTCGACTTGGCCTTTGAAAATTTCTGTTGCCGGCGCGTGGCCGATGGCGACGAACACGCCGTCGAGCTTGCGCTCCTCCCGTTCACCCGTCTTCAGGTTGCGGATGACAATGCCGGTGACGCTCTTTGGCGCGTCAGTGCCCTCGATTTTCTCAAGCACACTGTCCCAGACCACTTCAATCGCCGGGTGGTTGAAGAGGCGTTCTTGCAGGATCTTCTCGGCCTTAAAGCTGTCGCGGCGGTGGATCACCGTCACGCTGCGTGCGAGATGCGCGAGGTAGAGCGCTTCTTCGACGGCGCTGTTGCCGCCACCAATTACTGCAACATCCTTGCCGCGATAGAAGAAGCCGTCGCACGTCGCGCAGGCGCTGACACCATGGCCGCTGAAGTGTTGTTCATCGGGAAGTCCAAGCCATTTGGCTTGCGCGCCGGTGGCGATGATGACGCTGTCCGCCAAGTAGATCTGGCCGCTGTCGCCGGTGAGCCGGAACGGGCGCTTGTCGAGTTCGGCTTTGACGATGATGTCGTCGACTAATTCAGTGCCGACGTGCTTTGCTTGCGCGCGCATTTGCTCCATCAGCCAGGGGCCTTGGATCACGTCGGCGAAGCCCGGATAGTTTTCCACGTCGGTGGTGATGGTGAGCTGGCCGCCCGGTTGCAGACCCGCGATCAGCATCGGCTTGCGCATGGCGCGCGCGCCGTAAATGGCGGCGGTGTAGCCGGCGGGGCCGGAGCCGATGATCACAATGGGAGCGTGGCGGGGGACGGATTCTGACATTGAGCGACCTTGTGCAAGGGATTCGCGGTCACGCCTATATGGTTACGTGGAAGGGCGATCGGTAGCTAAGAGTGGTTCGCAAAACCTCCTGGTCTGGATGGCTTTGGATGCGGATAAACTCTTGTGATCACAAACTGATAGCGCCAATTGTTGCTTGGACACACCCTGCTATTCTGCGATGGGGGCGTGGTGGGTTCGAATGGGCGAGCGACACAAGATCCTTGTGGTGGAAGATGACGCGCTGATCGCCATGGAGATGGGCGAGCGGCTTGAGGACCTCGGCTACGCGCCCCTTGAGCCGGCGCGCACCATCGAGGCGGCTGAGGCGCTTCTGCGCAAGGAACGTCCAGCGGCGGCGCTGCTTGACGCCAACTTGGCTGGTTCGTCGAGCATCCCTCTGGGCGCCAAACTTGCGGCGATGGGCGTGCCGGTGGCGTTCTACACGGGCTACGATGTGATCAAGAATTTGCCGCCCGAGTTGGCGAAGGCGCCGGTCCTCACTAAGCCAGTCAGCGACGATGCGCTCTCGGCGGCGCTGAAGGCGATGCTGCCTTAACTGCGCACGCGCGCGGCGTACGCGGTCAGGATGGCGGCTGCGACGCGATTGGTTTCCAACAGCGGCGGATAATTCCAGGTCTCCAGCACGCCCATGAACGGCCGCGCACAGCCGCGTCGCACCAAGCTCTGATGGAAGCGTTCAAGCTTGCCCGCTGACCCGTCAACAGCAAGCACATGCACCGGCTTGCCTGTCGCTGCAGCCTCAGTCGCCATGTTGACGCTATCAGCCGTCACGAAAATGTGGTCCGCCGCGCCCAGCATTGCGAAATACGGATTCGCACCTTCGCTTTCGTAAAAGATCGCGCAATGCGGCGCCAAGTGCGTACGAAATTGAAGGCGCGCCGCATCGCTTGTGCGGCGTGAAACCGTCGCCATGAGCGTGCCGCCGGTCCTTTGTTGCGCGACAGCGAGCGATTCCGAGATGGCACGCGCCCGTTGCGCGGAAATATCTTGTCGCTTCGATTTGCCGCCAATCAGAACTGCGAAGCGCGGCGGCGCCAATTCGTCCAATTGGCGCGGAAAATCAAGCACCGCTTGATCCAGTTTCTCAGGCGTCACGCGGTGGCACGCGCCCACAATCGGCAGTACATTCTGCCCTTCGAGGCCATCATGGATCGGCGGCACCACCACGTCGAACTCGCGCGGATTTACGCGCGGGTCCTGCAATTGCACGACAAATGTGTGCCCGTTTGACCAACGCCGCACGCCCATGGAGAGCGGGATCGAAGCGCGGCCGCAACCGATCCAAATGTCAGGCCAAGACGGCGTGATGTCGTCAGACTCGATGCTGAGCGCTTCACGCGAAGCCGGCACAAAGCCCGCCGGCAGCCACGACCAAGGCGGGCGCACCTGCACGCGTTTGGTCGTCAGCCGGATCGGCGTCTTGCGCGCCAGCGCTTCGGCCAAACCGACAGCCTGCGCTTCGATGCCCGCGCGCCCGTCGGTCACCGTCCAGACCTTGAGCGGTTCGGCGGGCTGGAAACCGACGCTGCGCATCAGCCTCGCGCCCCACCTTCGCTCAGAGGTACTTCACCTTGGTGATCTCGTAGGATTTCGGCCCGCCCGGCGCCATCACTTCGATGACATCGCCTTCCTCCTTGCCGATCAGGGCGCGCGCGATCGGGGAGGTGATGGAGATCTTGCCGGCCTTCACATCGGACTCGTCCTCGCCCACGATTTTGTATTTGGCCTTGTCGCCGCTGTCCTCGTCGACGAGGTTCACGGTGGCGCCGAACTTTACCTGCTTGCCGGATAGTTTGGAGATGTCGATCACCTGGGCGCGCGCGATGCGGTCCTCGATCTCGGCGACGCGGGTTTCGATGAAGGCCTGGCGCTCTTTAGCCGCATGGTACTCGGCGTTCTCGGAGAGGTCGCCGTGGCCGCGCGCTTCCGCGATCGCCGCAATGATGGTTGGGCGTTCCTGCGTCTTGAGACGCTTCAGCTCTGCGTCGAGAGCTTGATAACCCTCGGCGGTCATTGGAATTTTATCCATTGGCGTGGTGTGTTTTTATCCGTCAGGAGGAGGAAAAGTGTGCCTTGATCGGCACTCCGTCAAGCATAGGCCTGAAGCGCCCGAACGCCTAGGGGCGCCCCGGATTTCAGGCGACGAATGGCCTGTATGGCCGCCCGAGCGCCTGAAACTGTCGTGTAATAGGGGATATTCTGCGTTAGCGCCGTACGGCGGATGGAATAGCTGTCCCGGTAGGACTGGGCGCCTTCGGTGGTGTTGAACACCAGCTGCACGCCGCCATTCTTCATGGCGTCCACGATGTGAGGCCGGCCTTCGGCTACCTTGTTCACGCGCTCGACCGCGATGCCTTGCTCCTTGAGGAAGCTCGCGGTTCCGCCGCTGGCAATGATGGTGAAGCCGAGCTCGATCAGGTCGCGCGCCACCGGCACGAGTGCCGGTTTGTCGCCATTCTTCACCGAGATGAAGACGCACCCTTGGGTTGGCAGATTGATGCCCGAGGCAATCTGGCTCTTGGCGAAGGCAACTTCGAAGTTGGTATCCAGCCCCATGACCTCGCCGGTCGAGCGCATCTCCGGGCCGAGCACTGGGTCGACTCCTGGGAAACGCGCAAACGGAAACACCGCTTCCTTCACCGCAACGTGCGGACGCTTTGGGCGATCGAGCTTGAGTTCGGACAACTTCACGCCCGCCATCACTTTCGCCGCCGATGCCGCAATCGGCCGGCCGATGGCCTTGGCGACGAACGGGGCGGTGCGCGAGGCGCGTGGGTTGGCTTCGAGAATGAAGATTTCGCCGTCCTTCACCGCGAACTGAATATTGATCAGCCCGCGCACTTCGAGCGCCAACGCCAGCTTGCGGGTCTGCGCTTCGATCTCGGCGACGATCTTGGGGTCAAGCGAATAGGGCGGCAGCGCGCAGGCGCTGTCGCCGGAGTGCACGCCGGCTTCCTCAATGTGCTCCATGACGCCGGCGACGAAGACGTCTTCGCCATCGCAGATGGCGTCGACATCGACTTCAATGGCGTCACGCAGATAGCGGTCGACCAGCAGCGGGCGCTTTTCGGAAACAACGAGTTCCGACGGGCCGCCGAGCGCGCGGGAAATCTGATCGACGTATTCAGTCAGCTCGCCCTCAGTGTGCACGATACGCATGGCGAGGCCGCCGAGCACGTAGCTTGGGCGCAGCATGACCGGGTAGCCGATCTTGCCCGCCGCGGCGCGCGCGGCGTCGAGCGAGGCGGCGATGGTGTTGTCCGGCTGCTTCAGTCCAATCTTACGCAACAGCGCCTGGAAGCGGTCGCGATCCTCGGCGAGATCGATGGCGTCGACGCTGGTGCCGAGGATCGGCGCGCCTTCGTCGGCGAGCGGCTGCGCCAGTTTCAGTGGCGTCTGTCCGCCGAACTGCACGATCAGGCCTTGGACTTCGCCCGCGGCTTTTTCGGTTTCGAGAATTTCGAGAACGTCTTCGGTGGTGAGCGGTTCGAAATAGAGGCGATCCGATGTGTCGTAGTCGGTCGACACGGTTTCCGGGTTGCAATTGACCATGATCGACTCGACGCCGATCTCCGCGCACGCGAATGCGGCGTGGCAGCAGCAATAGTCGAACTCGATGCCTTGACCGATGCGGTTGGGGCCTCCGCCGAGAATGATGATCTTCTTCGCGTCGCTTGGATCGGATTCACAATCGGCTTGCGTTTG
Organism: Pseudomonadota bacterium; assembly: GCA_016195245.1. Lineage (GTDB taxonomy): Bacteria > Pseudomonadota > Alphaproteobacteria > Caulobacterales > Aquidulcibacteraceae > Vitreimonas. Next base: position 1,201 of record JACQAC010000255.1, on the reverse strand, counting down.
GCCGTACGCCGGAAATTCGTAGGTCGAATACATGTACGGTGTAGTGGCGCGGAACTCTGCGGCGCAGCTGTCGATGCGCTTGAACTGTGGCCGCACGCCGAGCTTGCGCCGTGCGGCGCGCACGTCGCGCTCGCGCGTGCCAGTGAGCTTGGCGAGGCGCGCGTCGGAGAAGCCATCCGCTTTCAACACGCGGAAACCGGCGGCGTCTTTCGGCAGACCTTCCTTCCGGACGTGCGCTTCAGTTTCAATGATCTCTGCGATCTGGCGAATGAACCACGGATCGTAATGCGCGGCGGCGCAAATCTCCTCGACCGTCAGCCCGCGGCGCAGCGCTTCAGCGGCCACAAGCAAGCGATCCGCTTTCGGCGCCACCAAGCGCGCACGCACCGCGGCGCGGCCTTGGTCTTCATCGGCGCTGCCTTCGATGGCGATTTCGTCGAGACCCACCAGACCAGTGTCGAGCGAGCGAAGCGCCTTTTGGAGTGACTCTTTGAATGTGCGCCCGATCGCCATGGCTTCGCCAACGCTCTTCATCGAGGTGGTGAGCGTGGTGTCGGAGCCGGGGAAACGCTCGAAGGCGAAGCGCGGGATCTTGGTGACGACGTAATCGATGGTCGGCTCGAACGCCGCCGGCATGGCGCCGCCAGTGATGTCGTTGGCGATTTCGGCGAGCGTGTAGCCGATGGCGCATTTGGCAGCGACCTTGGCGATCGGGAAGCCGGTGGCCTTGGAAGCCAAGGCCGAACTCCGCGACACGCGCGGGTTCATTTCGATCACCACCATGCGCCCGTCTTCCGGGTTGATGGCGAACTGCACGTTGGAGCCGCCGGTATCCACGCCGATCTCGCGCAGCACCGCGATGCTCGCGTCGCGCATGATCTGGTATTCCTTGTCGGTCAGCGTCTGCGCCGGCGCCACGGTGATCGAATCGCCGGTATGCACGCCCATCGGGTCGAGGTTTTCGATCGAGCAGATGATGATGCAGTTATCGGCGTGATCGCGCACCACCTCCATCTCGAATTCTTTCCAGCCGAGCAGCGATTCTTCAATCAGTAACTCACGGGTCGGCGAAGCCTCCAGCCCGCGCTCGCAAATCTCCACGAATTCTTCGCGGTTGTTAGCGATGCCGCCGCCGGTGCCGCCCAGCGTGAAGCTGGGGCGAATGACGGTGGGGAAGCCGACCTGCTTCTGCACGCCCCAG
>JACQAC010000013.1 GCA_016195245.1 Pseudomonadota bacterium | reverse complement strand
GCCGATGGCCGCGTGGCCGGCTATGAAATTGTGATCGTCAAACGGATGGACGAGCGTGCCATCCATGCCGGGGAACGTGTGGTCAATGAGCGCGCGCCAGCACACGTCGAACGGCGTCGGGATGAGTTCGGCGCCGAGCGCGCGCATGCGGTCGATCTTGGCCTGCGGGGCGCTGTCGATGACCACGACCCTGCACGGCACGCCCGCGGCGCGCGCGGCGTAAGCGACGCCTTGTCCGGCATTGCCCGCGCTGATGGTCCAGACACCGCGTTGCTTCGCTTCATCGCTGAGCATGGCGACCGCGTTCACGGCGCCGCGGATTTTGTAGGCGTTGGTGGGTTGGAGATTTTCGAGCTTGAGGCGGATGTCGGGGCCGTTTTTGCCGGTGTCGAGTTTCACCAGCGGCGTGCGCAGCACGACGTCCCTGGTGCGCTCCCGCGCGGCCTTGATTTCATCGAGCGTAACTGGGCGGACGGGCGGCAGAGACATCAGGGCGTCTTAAAGCTATGAAGCGCCATGCGCTACATAGACCGTGATGAAATCGCCCGCCGACTGACCTACGATCGCTGCATCCCCATCGTGCGCGAAGCGATGATCGCGTTCTCGACCGGCGAGACCAGGCAATTGCTGCGCTCGATCCTGCCTTTGTCGGAAGGGAGGCTGTTCGGCGTAATGCCGGGCGCGCTTGGTGCGCACAAAGCGTTCGGTGCGAAGATTCTCTCGGTGTTCAAGGACAATGCCGCAAAGGGCAAACAGTCGCATCAGGGCGTGGTGCTGTTGTTTGAGCCGGACGGCGGTGAACCGGTTTGTCTGCTGCACGCCGGTGAGATCACAGCAATTCGCACAGCCGCCGCGAGTGCGGTGGCGACTGATGCATTGGCGCGGAAGGACGCGAAGCGGCTGACCATCCTTGGTACAGGCGAGCAAGCCATCACGCACGCGCGCGCAATCAGTAAAGTGCGGAAACTTGAAACGCTGGTGTTCTGGGGGCGCTCCGCCGAGCACGCGCAGAGGCTTGCGAACAAGATGCACGATGAGCTGGGCGTCGAGACCGTTGTGGCGCCGACGACGCGCGTGGCTGTTGTTGACGCAGATATCGTTTGCACAGTGACATCGGCGGTCGAGTCTATCATGGAAGGCAAGTGGCTGCGGCCCGGCGCCCATATCAACATTGTCGGATCGAGTTATGCGGGGCCGGTCGAGGTCGACAACGACACTGTCACGCGCGCACGCTTTTTCGTGGACAGCCGTGAAGGCGTTATCGCGCAGGGCGCGGAATTCTTGAACGCAAAGAAGGCGGGTCTAATTGCCGACAACCACATCGTCGGCGAGATCGGCGAAGTGTTGGCGGGAAAAATCGAAGGCCGGCGCGCGGCCGATGAGATCACCGCGTACAAGTCGCTTGGTCACATCGTCCAGGACTTGGCGAGCGCCTGGGCGCTTTATGCGCAGAACGACTAGCGCCGCGGGTCGTCATCACCCCAGCGCCAACGCCAGCCGCCCTCGGTTTTGCGCCAGCAGATGTAGACGAACACCGCGGTGAGAGTGATCGTGAAACCGACGGTGGCGAGCGGATGTGCATGAGGATCGTGTCCGCTGGCCCCAAGCCACGACATCAAACCCGTCAGCAGCACGATATACCCCGCGATGAAAGCCCAACCCTTCCAATTTGAGGGCGTTGCACCAAGACCATAGCGTCGCTGCCTGAACCAATAATCATCGCTCATGACGCCGCCTCACGTTGCTGCGCGAATTCGGGGAACGGCGCATCATGCACCACGCCGAACACGTCTTCGAAGGATGCGCGCAATGCGCCATCCGCATCATGCATCGTCACCGGCAAACCCAGATCGACCAAGCTGGTTACGCCGAATTGCGGGCCGGAGATACCGCACGGCGTGATGCCTGAGAAATGTTCGAGATCAGGTTCGACGTTGAAGGCGATACCGTGGAAACTCACCCAACGACGCAAGCGCACGCCGATGGCGGCAATCTTGTCTTCGCGCGACCAACCTGGCCCCGTGCGCCTAACCCAAACGCCGACACGGCCTTCGCGCACTTCGCCTTTCACGTTGAAGCGGCCGAGCGCGCCGATCAGCCAGGCTTCGAGATCGGCGACGAACTTGGTCACATCGCGCCCGCGCTTGCGCAGGTCGATCATCACATAAGCCACGCGCTGTCCGGGGCCGTGATAGGTGAATTGGCCGCCGCGCCCGGTTTGGAATACCGGGAAGCGATCCGGCACGAGGAGGTCGCCGGGCTTGGAGGAAACGCCTGCAGTGTAGAGCGGCGGATGTTCCAGAAGCCAAACGAGTTCACTGGCGTCACCCGCCGCTACGGCGGCGGCGCGCGCCTCCATGGCCTTCACCGCTGGCTCGTACGGCGTCAGTCCGGGCGTCACAATCCAGCCAATGGCGTCCGTTTCGTTCACGTGCTCGCAACCCTTTCAGGATGGACTAGCGCAGAATCAAATGGGGTGCGCTGTTGTCGGATAGAACCCAGGTCCAGCACGTGGATATTGAACTGGCGGTGTTGCTGGGGCGTTGCAGCATGCCCATGCAGCAATTGCTGCGCATGGGGCGGGGGGCGGTTATCCCACTCGACACCAAGGAAACCGACCAGCTCTGGATCCTGGCGGCCGGCCACCCGATCGCTCGGGGCGAAATCACCATCCAAGGCGACCGCCTGTGCATTACCGTGACCGAGCCGGCTGACGTTCACGAGTTCAACGCCGCCGCGTAATTTCGTCGACGCTCAACGCAGGCGTGGCACCGACGACTTGACCTTCGTCATAGTTCGGCGCCTCCAGAACCACGAAGATGACGGGGCGCAAATGATTGCGCTCACAAAGGAACTATCCGAGATGACGTCTATCGTACGAATGCTTGCAGTCGCGGCGGTGATCGCCACTTTGGGCGCCGCGCCTGCGTCGGCCCAGCATGTCAATCTGCAACCCACCTACGGGACAATCACGCTGCGCACCGGTTTCGAGCCAGATCCAACTGTGGTCGCGGTGCAGTCTGGCGGCAATATTAATGCCAACACCATCAATTCCAGCTGCGCGGGCTTTATCGCTGACGCGCCGGATGTGCGCCTGCAATTCACCGCGGGTTCGCTGCCGTTGATCATCTCGGTGGCGTCGCAGTCCGATACCACTCTGATCGTGAATGGTCCCGACGGCCGTTGGTACTGTGACGATGACGGGGGTCAGAATATGAACCCGTCCTTGCGCTTTGATCATGCCGCCAGCGGCCAATATGACATTTGGATCGGCACCTATGGCGCCTCGTCGCTGCAGAATGCCCAGCTCAATGTTTCCGAGCTGACGAGCCAATAGGCATCGGCCGAGCGGTCATGAATCGGGGCTGGTGGCGCAACAACGCTCCAGCCCTGATCCTGGGGCTGGACCAGCGTCGCCGCAGGTGATCTGCTTCGCGCCAACGGGAGCGACGTATGCGGGTGATGGGACTGGTTGCGGTCGCGGCGCTGGCGGTTTGCACGCCGGTAGCCGCCCAGAATGTCGATCTCGATCCGAGCTATGGAACGACCAATCTCGTTACGGGGTTTCGGCCGAACCCATTCACACTTTCGCTGCGGTCAGGCGGTTCAATCGATGCACAGGAAATCAATCCAGGCTGCAAAGGCTTCATAGCCAGCGCACCGGATGTGCGCATCATTTTCACCTCCGGCACGCTGCCCCTGATCATTTCAGTGACCTCCGCCGCCGATACGACGCTGGTCGTGCATGGGCCCGACGGCGGTTGGTTTTGCGACGAAAATGGGAGCTCGAACGGCCGCGAACCGCTGCTCCGGTTCAGCCATCCTCAGAGCGGTCAATACGATATATGGGTCGGCAGCCTCGCAAGCCGCAGCATGCAGGAGGCGCAGCTGGACATTTCCGAGGCGCGCGCGCCCTAAGCGCGATCCGGCGGGCTTGTTAGGACCCGGCGGCTCTGCTACTGCCGCGCCCTCATTCTACCGAAGCGGTCCAACACGTTTTCCGGCCCGCTTCAACGTGCGCTCGTGGCGGAATTGGTAGACGCACTGCCTTGAGGTGGCAGCGAGTAACATCGTGGAGGTTCGAGTCCTCTCGAGCGCACCAGCCTTCGCCGTGAGATGTCCATCATGGCGTATCCGTTGATTGCGGGGGTTGACGCGGCGCGCAACGCGGCGTTTGGGGAGCAGGTTAAATTCCTCTGACGCAAAGCGACGGCCGATGAACATCGAACAAGACGCGGCGGCCGCCGAAACCGTGCGGCGCGCTCCCTCCGAAGACGCTCACTTCATCGCCAGCGTCGTGGGCGCGGCGGGCGATCATGACGCGCTGCTGCTGCGGCGCTTGCTCGCGCCGCTCGATACCCCAGACCTCGCTGACGTGATCGAGCATGTCCCGCTGGAGACGGCGCTGACCATTGCTCGCATGATCGGCAAGGATCTACCCGCCGAGTTCCTCGCCGATCTCTCCACCGAACGACGCGAAGACATCCTGCCTGAACTGCCCGCGGCCTATGTCGGCCGGGCGCTGGGGGAACTCGACACCGACGACGCGGCCGCGGTCGCTGGCGACATTGACGAGAAGCAGCTGGGCGCGGTGCTTGCCGCCGCCGACGAGGACACCCGCCTCGCGGTCGAAGAGGCGCTCTCCTTTGAAGAAGAGACTGCCGGCCGCCTCATGCAGCGCGAATATGTCGCTGCGCCGGAGGGTGGGAAGGTCGGCGACGTGATCGATCGCATGCGAGCGGATTCCGCCGAGCTGCCGGACGAATTCTTCGAGGTTTATATCGTCGACGCCGCTATGCGTCCGACGGGTGCGGTGCGAGTCTCACAATTGCTTCGCTCCAAGCGCGATACGCCCCTGTCGGATCTGATGCAGCCTCTCAAGGGCCTCGTCCGGCCCGAGATGGACCAGGAAGAGGTGGCTCGCACCTTCCAGAAATACCACTTGGCGTCGGCGCCTGTCGTCGACGATGCGGGACGTCTGACGGGCATGGTGACGGTCGACGACATCGTCGACGTCATCCAAGAAGAAAGTGAAGAAGACTTGCTGAAGCTGTCGGGCGTCAGCGAGGCAAGCCAAAGCGATACGGTGTATCGCAGCGTGCGCGCGCGTGTGCCTTGGCTGATTGTGAACCTGGGAACCGAGCTCACGGCGTCGGGTGTGATCCTGTTCTTTCAAGACTCCATCAACAGAATGGTGGCGCTCGCCGTGCTTATGCCGATTGTGTCGTCGCTCGGTGGCAACGCCGGCACGCAATCACTCGCGGTCGCGGTGCGTGCGTTGGCCTCACGCGAACTCAATGCGGCAAACGCCATCCGCTTCATTGGTCGCGAGTTCATGACGGGCGTCTTCAACGGCATCGTCGTGGCGCTTGTGATGGGCGTAATCGCCGCTGTCTGGTTTCAAAACCCCGGGCTTGGATTGGCGTGTGGGTTTGCCGTGATCGCTAATCTGGTTTGTGCGGGTTTGGCGGGAAGTCTCATTCCGCTGGCCCTGCAGCGGCTGAGGCTCGATCCCGCCGTCGCCTCATCGGTGTTGGTGACTTGGCTCACTGACACCGTGGGATTTCTCGCCTTCCTTGGGATCGCGACCCTGATGCTGTTGCATTAGTTAGTTGTTCTCGGTGTTGTCGTCGTGGCTTTGATGATCCGAGTGACCGCTCGTGCATAGGTGCTCGCGCGCCAGGTCGCGCAGACGACCGGCGCGAGCGCGAATTTCCGCGCGTATCTCGTCGCGTTGCTCGGCCGTTAGATGTGCCTGGCTGCGGGCAAGCTGAGCAGCTTGCGCGGCGAGGGCGCGAATTTCTGCTTGCATGCGGGGTGAGTTCATTTCGCGCGCGACTGCCACCGAGGCGCGCACCGACTCAACTTCCGCCGCGCGAGCAGCGATGCGCGCTTGCGCGGCGGCGGCTCGACCTTGTTCGGCAGCGGCGCGACTTTGGGCAACGGCTTCGCGGATGGCTTCCGATTGTGCGACGCGTGCGGCAGCCCGTGCTTCAGCAGCAGCGGCGCGCCCTTGCTCGGCGGCGGCGCGAACCGGCGCGCGGATTCGAGCGCGCTCTTCTGGCGATAGATCGCTGGCATGGCGACTGATGACGGTGTCGCCTTCGTTCGACGAAGCGCTCTCGTCGGTCGCGTCGCCCTGATTGCTGTTGTCGGCAACATCGATGTCATCATTGTCGTCGGCCGCATCGCCCGCGCCTTGATCGCTATTGGCGTCTATTTTAGAATACTCGGCCATTGCATCCTGCTGCGACGTCGGCGTCCCAGCGAGCACGGCCGCATCACTGACCGGAGGTTCAATAAAGGCATCCGCGCGCGCAATATGCGGCGTCTTGGTGACGACGACGTGCGCCGGCTGCGCGGCCCAGGCAGCGGCGCAGACGCCGAATGCAACAACCGCTATAGAAGAGACTCCGAGTAGACGTTGCGTACGCGACGGCAGGGTGCGTTTCAGCATGGAAATGCGCTCCTTCAGGGACTGTGATGAGTTCGGCGGCCACGACGCGCCAAGGGGTACAGCGGCCATGATCTGCGTTTTGAGGATGGCTTCCGCGTAGGGGCGGCGCGCGGAGGTGGCGAGCACCGCGGCGTCGGCTGCAAGTTCTTGGTCGAGCCGCAAAGCGCGGGCGCCGAGATGGACGAGCGGGTTGAACCAGGCGACGCATTGTAGCGCTCCTACGAGCGCGTTGATCAGCGGATCGCCCTGCGCAAGGTGTGCGCGCTCATGCGCCAGCACGATGCGGCGTTCTTCATCGTTGAAGCGCCGGTCGAAATCGGCAGGTGTCACGATGATCGGACGTAGGACGCCGATGACGGCGGGGCCGTGCGTGCAGGATTCCGCACCGAACACGCCGTCGCCGAGATCCTTGCGCGGGTGCAGGCGTCCAAGCGCGCGCGAGAAGCGCCCTTGGCGCTGCGCCAGAATGGTCACACTGAGCAGGGCGCCTGCACACCAAATCGCGAACCAGACAATGGGTGGCAGGTGCGTGATCGCCGGCGGCGCCGACGCAACTGCTGGGGCGATTGAAGGAAGGCTCGGCGCCAACGGCGCCGGGATCGTCAAACGCTCAATGCGTGGGGGTAGGAAACAAGCCCCGGCTGCGAGCACGGGGAAGAGCCAAAGAAAGTACGCGATGCGTGTGCCGAACCAGCGACGCGCCAGCGCCCGCAGAAGCAGCACAATGGCGATGCCTCCGGCGAGCGCGAGGTTAACACGTAAGGCGAGATCGATGAGTTCATTTCCCATCGTCGAGCTCCGCGATCAGGCGCCTCAGCTCAGCGATGTCTTCAGCGCTCAGTTGATTGGTTTCTGCGAAGTGAGAGACGAGCGGGGCTAGCTTGCCATCGAACAAGCGGTCAATCAGGCCGCGGCTTTCGTCCTGCACATAGGCCGAACGCTCGATCAGCGGCGAATAGAGATAGCGCCGCCCATCGCGCGCGGCGGTGACGGCCTTCTTGGTAAGCAAACGATTGAGCAGTGTCTTGACCGTCTTGTCAGACCAGCTCTGCTCGGGACCGACCGCGGAGGCGATGTCCTCGGCGCTGAGCGGGCTTTCCCGCCAAAGCGCCTCCATAACCAAGCTTTCGGCCACGCTGATCCGCATGATTACACTCGTAATAGTTAATTGATTACGGATGTAAACGTAATGGTCAAGCCGGTTTGAGATTAGCCGCGTGCTTTCCGTGTCGGTCACGGCCCCCCGCGGCACCCAACTTGCCTGGAAAGGGAAGTCCGCTGGGCCAAGAGCGCCAATTCGGCACGGCGGGCGCGAACGTTGCTGCCCAAGAGACCAAGAATGACCGCCTACACCATCTCAAACGCCGGCCTTGCACTGATCCAGGACGCCGAAGGCTTCCGCGCCGAAGCCGGTCAGCTGCCGAACGGCGCCTGGGTGATTGGTTATGGCCACGTGCGCGTCGGCGCCGGTGAACCGGTCAACCAGAGCGAAGCCGCTAACCTTCTCGTGGCTGATCTCGCGCCGTTCGAGAGCTTGGTGAACGAGAAGATTGCACAGCCGCTCACGCAATCGCAATTCGACGCGCTGGTGTCGTTCGCGTTTTCAATTGGCGCCGACGCATTTGAGCAAAGTCAGGTGCTTCGCCGCGTGAATGCCGGTGAATTCATAGCAGCCGCCTGTGCGATGGATGCATGGCGCAAGAGCGACGTGTCGGGTGATCTCGAAATTGTCGATGCACTGGTGCGCCGCCGTTCCACCGAGAAGGCCCTGTTCCTGAAGGATGTGGCGCACGAGCCGGCGCCGTCCGCCTTCCTGCGCGCAAAGGTCGATCACGCGGCGGCTATTCTCGGCGCGCCGATCAGGTATGCACAGTCGCCGGCGATTGGTTCAATCGCTGCCGCGCGACCGAAAGCAGAGGCTGCGGTGCAAATTGCGCACGTGCTGAAGTCAGAACCTGCGACGGAAGTGCTGTTGCTGACGCAAGTGGTTTCATCTGATTTCTCAGGCGATGAGATCACGACCGCGCACGCGAAGCCAGTTTCCAGAAAAGTGGACGCGGCCGAAAAGTTGCCGATTGATCGCCGCATCCGCAGCAAGAAATATCAGCCGGAACATCGCAGGCCTTTCGACTTGAGCATCGGCGAATGGTTGAGTCAGCGTTCCTTCGGAGCCGCAGCTTTGGTCACCTTGATGGTGTTCGGTTTGGCTTTGGTGAGCATTGGCGTCTCGATGCTGCTCAAGGGCAACGCCGATGGGGCGTCTTTGCTCGGCGCCTCGGCGTTCAGCGCGCTCGGCATTGCCGCGGTTCTGCTCGCGACCTGGGGTCTTCTCCGCACCCCACGCGCGAAGGTGCGCGCCGATTGATTTGAGTTTTCCTTGGTGAGGCTAACCTTGGGGGCGGGAGCGATCCCGCCCTCCTTCTTTGACGCGAGACCAGGAGGGCTCAAAACAAAAAGGGCCGCCACGGTTTCCCGCGGCAGCCCCCATTGTCATGTCCCAAGGACGAACGTGTTAGGCGCGTCCGCCGTTCGAGCCTGCGCTCGAGGTGGTCCACGCCGTCTGATACGCCCCTACAGGGTGACAATGAGACATGGATCACCTCCTTTCTTAAAGCCGGCGACCGCCGCCGGTTACGCGATGAAGATAAGCGAGACGCAGCACTCCGCAAGCCGTATGGCTAAGACGCTATGCGCTTGGTGAATTGCCGCCACGGATGCGGCTGCGGCGAGAGCTATTCGCGTTCTGGCGTGCGCGACCCGAGAAAAGTCGCGTGGTCGCCGCTCATTGCCACGCAGGCGTTGCTCTCTGCGCCATCGGGATAGCAGAAGAGCGGGCCTTCCGCGCCGCGAAAAGATTCGTACTGCGCCCGCGATACGGACGGATGAAAGAAGGGTGGATGATCCGCGCCCGACGGCCAAGCCGGCAGCCAGTTGGCGGTCGGCGTGTCAGCAACGTTGGTCGTCCATTCCTCGAGGTCCGAGCGGAAGCCGGTCTGGTCGCTGGTCGGATTGAAGGCGAGCGGCACTTCGGCGACCGGATAGCTACGCTGAAACAGGATCGTCTGCCCGTCATGCGCTTTGATGCGGATGGTGGCGACTGCTTCACGGCATGTCGGTCCGTGCGCCTCAGCTTCGATCATGTAATACTGACTGCCGACCGCCGACCAATCATGCGATGCATTAGCGTTGCAGCCAGATGTCGCCGCGGGGATTGCCGCCTGCGATCCAGTGGTGGCGTCTTGCGCGTTGTTCGGCGTCGTTGGCGCTGGGCGCGAACAGGCGGCCACTGCCAAAACCAAAAGTGCAACGCCCAAACGCTTCATCGTGTGGTCTCCACATTCCGTTCCAAGTATAGGCCAGCGACGCCGGCGGCTGGCTCCCAAAAGGCGCAAACCTCCCGTGCAGTGCCGGAAAGGTGACACAGCATGGGAAGATTTCGGGCGCGAATGTCTTCGTAGGTGAGGCGATCGAGCGTGGTTTGACCAGGTGCGAGGCGCGCCCATGTCGGCGCGGTGTTGGTTGTGAGGATGGTCGGCCGCGCCCATTGTTGCAGGAACGCCTCAGAAGCTTCGCGCGTGGCGCCGTCACCGTAAAGCTGACGGAGCGGCCCAGCCCATGTCCAGATCAAGTGTCCGTCGGCTTCGCGCACTGCGTAAAGTGCTACCGCTTCCGCACAGCTCGGCCCTATCGCGCGCGTCGTCACCGTGTCGTGAGCCGATGGCGCGGTGAACGCGACATTGCTTCTTGTGCTGACATCGCACTGCGCAGTTTGGCGCGGCGCGCATGCGGAAAGCGCGAGGAGCAATAGGAGCAGCATTCTCCTCATGAGCCGTACGCCACGATCATCGCAGGCGCGTTCGAGGAGGGGTCAATCACCAGGCATTGCGTCGCCGCCACTGACGACGCGAAGCAGATCATTCGCAGGTTGCGCTGCCGTATCGCTTCATAGGACTCGCGGTCGTGGGTGGTCGTGTAGGTGAGGTCGCCATTGCTGCCGACAGCGTCGGCGCCTTCACGCCATTCTGGCAATTGACCAGATACTTGCGTCGTCGCAGTCGCCCAGCCTGCGAGGAAGTGATCCATTTGTTCGCCCGACACTGCGGGCGCCTCGCCGATCGCAACACCGCCGATCGCCATATCGTGATAGGTGTTGATAAACGCCCAGAGCGGATCGCCACGCGCGTTACGCGCGACAAACGAGACGACCGCTTGTGCGCATGACGGCCCATCGGCGCGAACAGTGATGATGTCGGGAGCTTCGGTATCCGTCCAAAGCACTTGATGTGTGGCGCTGTGCTCGCAGCCGCCGGCGGCGGACGTCGTCGCCGATTGCGTTTGGTGTCCGCATGCGCACAACAAAAGCGCCGCGGCGCCTAGTATGGTTCGGCGCATCAAATCCTCTTCGCGGCGGAACAT
>JACQAC010000265.1 GCA_016195245.1 Pseudomonadota bacterium | reverse complement strand
GCCGGATGGCCGCCCCTATAGTTTTGACCCCAGGCTTTGACGCCCAAGCCTTTCTTCGCTGCGATCATCACGCAGTCCGTTGGCTCACGCGGCCTTGTCGAACATGGACTTCAAGTTGACGATATTGACCATGGCCGCGTCACATCCGTTCTTCGAACAAAGCCTGTTGATTCGCGTGCGTCAACGCCGTGACGCCCCACCAGCGGGGCCATTAGCCTTCACCAACGATTCGATTCTTCAGGGGTGTGGCGATGGCGGATTTTGGCGGCACGGAAACGGCGGGTAGCGATAGCGTAGCGCCGCAATCGCTGACTCAGTCAGCGCGCGAAAAATTGCGCCAGCTCGTCGCGCGCATCGAAAAGCTCGAAGAAGAAAAGAAGAGCATCGCCGACGACATCAAGGAAACTTACGGCGAGGCCAAAGGCATGGGCTACGACACCAAAGTGCTTCGCCAAGTGATCCGCTTGCGCAAACAGGGCCGCCAAGAGCGCGAAGAACAAGAACAGATCCGCGACCTCTACCTCCACGCGCTCGGCGAAATCTGAGTCGCCGGAACTAACACTACTGCCGTCCCACCCAGGCCATAAGCCTACGCATCGAGCACTCACTAGGCTTGACGCTCTTCATTTCCATGCTATTGGAAATATCGAATGAAAGACACAAGAACTGTCGAGGCTCTGGCCGCGTTGGCGCATGAACATCGTTTGGCTATCTATCGCCTGCTCGTGCAGGCTGGGCCGGCAGGCCGCGCGGCGGGGTTGATCGCGGACAAGCTCGGGATGCCGGCGTCATCGCTTTCGTTTCACCTCGCGCACCTAACGCGGGCCGGATTGATCGAGCAGCGCCGCGAAAGCCGCTCGCTGATCTATTCAGCTGACTTTAATGCCATGAACGGCCTTGTCGGCTTCCTGACAGAAAACTGTTGCGGCGGCGCTAGCTGCGCGCCGGTTGCCCAGGCTACCCAAAAGCGGAAAGCGTCATGAGCGAACATCGCCCTTTCAATGTGCTCTTCCTTTGCACGGGCAATTCCGCGCGCTCAATCATGGCGGAGGCCATCCTCAATCGCCTGGGGGCGAACAAGTTTGTGGCTTACTCTGCAGGCTCGCATCCGAAGGGCGAGGTCAATCGCGGCGCGCTGAAGCTGCTCAGGCGCTTCAACTACAAAACGGACGGCTTCCGCTCGAAGAGCTGGGACGAGTTCGCTCAAGCGGGTGCGCCGCAACTCGATTTCGTCTTCACGGTTTGCGACAATGCGGCGGGAGAGGTTTGTCCAATCTGGCCGGGCCAACCGGTGACGGCACATTGGGGCGTCCCCGACCCCGCAGCGGTCATTGACGGTTCAGAGGCGGAAATCGCCGCAGCGTTCGCCGATGCATATGGCCGCTTGCAGAACCGCATCACAGCGTTCGTGAATTTGCCGCTCACCGGCCTCGACCGGCTGTCGCTGCAGAAGCGGCTAGACGCCATTGGCGCGGCGAAAGATTCGAACGGCGACGCCACGTGAAAGCGACACTCTCACAACGGCTGTCGGCTGAGTTTCTTGGCTCGCTCTTGCTTGCGGGCACGGTGATCGGCTCCGGCATTCTGGCAGTTCGGCTAGCGGGCGGGAACCACGCCATCGCGCTGCTCGCCAACACAGGCGCAACGGCCGCCATCCTCTACGTGCTGATCACGGCGCTGGGCCCGATCTCGGGCGCGCATTTCAATCCTGCCGTCACCTTGGTGATGACGCTGCGACGCCAACTCGGCGCGGCCCATGCGCTCGCCTACGTCATCACGCAGATCGCAGGGTGCGTCGCGGGTGCGTTATTGGCGCACGCCATGTTCGACTTGCCGCTATTTCAGATAGGCACGCATGAGCGCGCGGGCTGGAGCCAAGCGTTGTCCGAAGGCGTCGCCACGTTTGCGTTAGTTTTTGCAATCCTGTTCGTGTCGCGCGCACGCCCGCAGGCTGTGGCGGCGGCGGTGTCGCTGACCATCGCCGCAGGCTATTGGTGGACAGCTTCCACCTCATTCGCCAATCCCGCTATCACCATTGCCCGCGCACTCAGCGACACCTTCGCAGGCATCCGCCCGCAAGACGTTCCGGCTTTTGGTGCAAGTCAGTTGGTTGGCGCACTCGCAGCTCTCAGCGCGGACTCGCTGTTAAGCGCAAAGCACACACCGAAATAAGGATTGGCGAAGACTAGGCGAGCCACAGCAACGCGACATCTGTTGACACCCATGTCACCTAAACGTTGCTCCTTGCGCGCCGTCGCGTCGCATCGAGCGATGTCGCCGTGTTTTGCGCGTCGCTGTCTTCATGCTCGCGCTTACAGTGCTCACCGCTCTCAACTTCGCCTATCGCTTTGAGGCCCGGGCGCCGCACCTTCTCGACTTTCTTGCGGCTAGGCACTCTCATTCTTTTGGCGCTTGTCATCGCAGTGCGGGCCACCACAAGCTTTTCGTTGTTTGGTGGCAATCCAGCGATGAACGACGAACTTGTGTAAGCCAACCGCGCGTCGGCTGCCAAGCGCGCTTTCTGGATGATGATGCTGACGGCGGCGACCGTCTGTGTTGCCTCGCTGTTTTTCCCGTTCACTGCTTACGAAGTTATGCTTGTGATACTGTTTGCTGGGGCGGGCGCGGCTGGCCTAAGTTTCGCTCGGCTCGAGGCCAAGAGCAGTGGGTGAACGACGCCTTGGAAACCGGTTACGGGAAGCGCGGACCAAGGCGGGACTGATGCAGGCTGAACTCGCTAAGTGCGTTCACGTCTCGCGCAAGACAATCAACACCGTGGAAAACGGCGTCTTCGTGCCCTCGACACTCCTCGCGCTAAAGCTCGCACTCGTGCTGCACCAAAGGTCGAGCAATTATTCTTCATCGAAGATTAGCGCCGAAATCACGCGAAATGGGGGCATTAGCGCGTCCCAATCCAACACTTTTCACCCGAAAATCCCTTACCCATCAAGGAAAGCGCCGTTTGCAATTCGACCGGTTTGAAACGCGCTTACACTGCCTCGGTCTCTTGTCGGG
>JACQAC010000264.1 GCA_016195245.1 Pseudomonadota bacterium | reverse complement strand
TCGTCGAGACGCTCAACGCGAATTAGTACGCGCGGCGGTCATGGTCGCGAAGTCGTCGAGCTCGTTCATCTCGCGCTTTTCCGCGGCTTTCTTGGCGCGCTCTGCTTCGAGTTCAAGCAGGCGCTCGAATTTGCGCGTTTCTGTGTGGGCCTCGGCGACGAGCGTGCGCAGGCGGTCGATTTCCTGACCGATCGCCTGATGCTCGGCGGCTAGCGCGTGGCGCACAGTGATGGCGGCGGCGGCATAGCCGCCATAGGCGCGCGCGGACTCATAGTCCCGCATCGCGGCGACCTGTTCGTTTTTGATGGTTTGTTCGTGGCCGAGCATGCGGTCATGCACGGCGGTCTGCTTGGATATCTGTTCAGCGAGTGCGCGGCGCAATTCTTCGAGATCACGTTGAGCAAGCTTTAGAAGGGTGTGGAGGGATTTCATTGCAGCGCTTCAGCCAGCATGGCGAAGCCGTCGGGAATCGAGGTGCGTTCGTCGCGCTCTTGCGCCAGCACGGCTTCGAGCGCCGGGCGCACGCGCACGGCTTCGTCGACTTCCGGATCCGCGCCGGGCTTGTAGGCGCCGATGCGGATCAATTCTTCCATTTCACCGTAGAGGCTGAGCGAAGCGCGGGCGCGCTTGATCAGCGCGTTCTCTTCGGCGGAATGGCACATGGGCATGAGACGCGAAATCGACTTCAAGACATTGATGGCGGGATAGCGGCCACGTTCGGCGATGCCGCGCTCCATCACGATGTGGCCGTCGAGAATGCCGCGCACCGCGTCGGCAATCGGTTCGTTGTGGTCATCGCCATCGACGAGCACCGTGAAGAGCGCTGTAATCGAGCCGTATTCATTCTCGCGACCCGGGCCTGCACGTTCGAGCAACTTTGGGAGTTCGGAGAACACAGACGGCGTGTAGCCCTTGGTGGTTGGCGGCTCTCCAACTGAGAGACCAATCTCGCGTTGCGCCATGGCGAAGCGCGTCACGGAGTCGACGAGCAACAGAACATCGAGACCTTCGTCGCGGAAATGCTCGGCGACAGCGCAGGCCATGTGCGGCGCAAGGCGGCGGCGCGCGGCGCTTTCATCGGAGGTGGCGACGACCACGACGGAGCGCCGTCTGCCCTCTTCACCGAGCGTGTCTTCGATGAACTCCTTCACCTCACGGCCGCGCTCACCGACCAGGCCGATGACGATCACGTCGGCGGCGGCGCCGCGCGCCAGCATCGACATGAGCACTGACTTGCCAACACCGGAGCCAGCAAAAATTCCCATGCGCTGACCGCGACAGAGGGTAGCGAACATGTTCATGACGCGGACGCCAACATCGAGGCGCGCGCCGACCCGTGCGCGACTGTGCGCGGAGACCGGCGGAGCGCGCACCAGATGCGGCTTGATGCCCAGTGGCAGCGGACCTTCGCCATCCACTGGCTGACCGAAGCAATTGATGATGCGTCCAAGCCACCCGCGCGATGGGCGCACGCTAGGAGCGCCCCCTTCGAGCGAAACGCGCGCACCGGGGCGGATGGCGTCAATCGGATCGAACGGCGCGATCAGCGCGCGGTCGCCGCGGAAGCCGACGATCTCGCCGGCGGTGATGTGCGTTCCATGGATGGTGGCGCGCGCGCCGAGCGCAAGCGCCTCGACTGGACCGCTCGCCTCGATCAGCGCGCCTGACAATCCTGTCACGCGGCCTTCAAAGCGGCGCGGATCCAGCGCTTCGATCTCGCGCGCGAGCGTTGAGAGTGTTGACGACATTGCTGCGGAAGTTTTCTCACAACTTCTGTGAGCGCGTATGGTTAGCGAAATCTGAATCGCAGCAAGGCTCGTTCGCGAGCCGATTCAAATCGCAACAGCTTGTGACGGTGAGTTGCATTGCGCGCAGCTATTGCAGCGCATCGCGAACGCTGATTCATCTCTCTTTAACGGAGCTGATTTGGGGCGCGGCAACTA
>JACQAC010000263.1 GCA_016195245.1 Pseudomonadota bacterium | reverse complement strand
GCATCGTCACCGTGCGCACCATCGGCATGAACCAGATGGCCGAACCGGTGCTCTCTTACGTGCGCTGGGTGATGGTCAACAAGCGCACCGAAAGCGCGCCCGCCAGCCCCGGCGCAACGCCTAGCCTGCAAGCTAATGTCATCCCAAGCCAACTCGTGCTGCCTGGCGAACTCGATTTCTCAAACTACGATTTCGAACAAGCCGGCTCGCCGCATGCCTTCGAAGATTATCGCACCGGCGAAAAGATCGACCACGTCGACGGCGTCACCGTGGAAGAGGCCGAGCATCAGCTCGCCACGCGCCTCTATCAAAACACCGCTCGCGTGCATTTCGATGCGCTGGCGCAAGCCAGCTCACGCTTCGGCAAGCGTCTCATCTATGGCGGCGTCGCCATCTCGCTCGCCCGCGCACTCGCCTTCAACGGCCTCGGCAACGCGGCGCTGATGCTCGCCATCAACGCTGGCCGCCACGTCAATCCGCTGTTCGCCGGCGACACGCTCTACGCCTGGAGTGAAGTGCTCGACACCGCCGATCTCGGCGCCGCCGGCGCACTGCGTCTTCGTCTCGTCGCCACCAAGAACAAACCCTGTCCGGATTTCCCGTTCAAGAACCAAGCCGGCGAATACGATCCCGCTGTGGTTCTCGATTTCGACTATTGGGCAGCTATCCCGAAACGTGTCGACTAAATGCTCGTCCTCCCCCGTCAGGGGGAGGTGGCGCGCGCGCTGCGCGCGACGGAGGGGAGAGCGACACACTTGCAGACGCGGGCGCCGCCCCTCAGTCATCGCTGGCGCGATGACAGCTCCCCCTGTCGGGTGAGCACGCGAGACTTACTCATCGGTTGCAGGGGCAGGTGTAGTTCGCACAGTCAGCCCAGCGCCCGCCATCGTCGCGGCCGCCGCCAGCGCGATGATCGTCAGCCAGAAGCCTTCCTGCTTCTCGATCCGCACCGCGCTCTCGACCGATCCGCCCAGATCGATACCCAATGAATTGTGTTGTTTGCGCGCCGCGTGCTCGACCTGATTGTTCGCCTCGGCGCGAATGTGCTCGAACGCGCCAAAGCTCAGGCCAATTCCCAGCAACGATGTCGCCAGCATCACGCCCGCCGCCGCGCGCCGCTTTAGCGCGAAACTCACCAACAAACCCAGCGCAATCACCACAAACGCCGCGATCGCGAAAATCTCCGGCGCGGGCCGGTCCATCTGCTGTTGCGAATGCTCATTCCCAAACTGCGCTTGCAGGCCATTGATCTGATCGCTGGGATGCAGATGCCCCACCATCATGTCCCAGCCCGACCCATGCGCGATCTCGTTGCCCGAGCACGACACCAGGATCCAAGGCAAGAAAAACGCAAACAGCGCCACCAGCTTGGCGATGCGTGCGATAAGGTTCAAGTTGATCATGGAGCGCGATGTAGGCCCGCGGCCAATTAGAAATAAAGCACTATTTGCGCTCGAGGAGCCGCCTCAGTTTATCATCGGACGCAGCGAGCGCACCTCGCCACCAAGAACAAGCGCCTGAAACAGAACATGCGGCATCACGCAATTCGCTGGCGCGCCCGAAGCCTGTTCGACGCGAAGTCTCAAGAGCACGCGCTCCATCCGGTCGAAGTCATGAGGGCCGTAGGGCTGCAGCGCCACACTGGCATTCATGTGCCAGGGCTGGGAGTAAGCAACATCTACGCTTGTTGGTGTCCCTGAATTGTCTGTCAGAACGCGAAAAACGACGATCCCTGGTGGCCCTGAAAAGGCGCGATAAAGCGAACTGAAAATGTCATCGTTACCGTGCCACGTTGTTGGGCAAACAATTGCGCCTGCAAGATCATGCATTGGTGCGGTCGAGCGCGGCGTGTCCGCGGCGCGCCCGTAGTCGCGCCAGCCAATAGCTTCGGCATACGTTGCTTGGAACGGCGCGATGTCAGCGGCGGCTCCCTCCTGGAGCGCGTAAGGATAAAGCTCGCTCGCGGCTTGCTGGAGGCTTTCGTAGGCCTGAACGCGAGCAGCCGCCGATGGCGCGTGGGCATACTGGGCAATCTGTGTCACGGCTTCGCCCATACGCGCGCGATTGCGCGCGAGCACTGCAGGAGGCGATGAGCCCACGGCGTGCGCAAGCGCCGACGCCCATGCTCTGTGCGCGAGATCGAAGTCTTGAGCATCGAGCGCCCAAGCGCCCAACGCCATCGCCGCGCGATACGCCGTGACGTTGACTTCGGAATGCCCTTCAGCGGCCGCGACCGCCGTAATCAAATGCTCGGGCCGGGCGTGCGGAGATGCAGCAAGTTCGGCTTGAGCCGCCCGAAGTTGCGCTGCGAGCGGATTGGGCGCCGGTTGCGCTGAGGCAGCGCCGACTAGGGCAAACGCCGCGGCAGCAAGAAGGAGCGCGCGCATGGAAGCCTCACGCCACCAAGCCTAGTGCGCCGTCGCCTGAGCCGCAATCCAGGCCCGCACCCGCGTATCCAGCAAATCAATCGGCAGAGCCCCAGCACCGAGCAGCTCATCGTGAAATGCGCGAATATTGAAGCGCGGCCCCAACGCTTGCGTCGCTTCGCGCCGCAGCGTCTGGAAATTCAGCTCGCCAATCTTGTACGCCAGCGCCTGCCCAGGCGTTGCCACATAGCGCTCGAGCTCCGTCTGAATGTTGTGCGGCGAGAGCGCCGTGTTCTGCGCGAAGCATTGGCGCGCGTGCTCGATGTCCCAGCCCATCCAGTGAATGCCGGTATCCGCCACCAAACGGCACGCGCGCCACATTTCGTAGCTCAGACGCCCGAAGCGCTCATACGGCGTGCGATACATGCCCATATCGGCGCCCAGCGACTCCGCATAGAGCCCCCAGCCTTCGATGAATGCGGTCACGTTGGCGTTGCGCCGGTAATAGGGAAGTTCGCCTTGCTCTTGCGCCAGCGCGATCTGCAAATGATGCCCCGGCACCGACTCATGCAGTGTCAGCGCCGGCATTTCGTAGAGTGGCCGTTGATCCAAATGCGTGAGATTGATCCAATATGTGCCGCTCTGCCCAAGCGCTGGTGAGCCTTGCGAGTAATAGGCGGTCGTTGAACCCTCCGCGGTTTCGGCGGGAATAGGGCGAATGCCGTAAGTCAGGCGCGGCAGCGTTCCGAAGATGCGCGGCAATTGCGCATCCGCGCGCTTCGCCGTCTCCGCATAGCGCATGGTCAACTCTTCCGGCGTGCGCGCATAGAATTGCGGATCGGTGTGCAGGAAGTTCACGAACGCGGCGAAGTCGCCGTGAAAGCCGCTGGCCCGGATTTCCTGCTCCATTTCGGTGCGAATGCGGGCGACCTCGGATTCACCCAGCGCATGCATCTGCTCCGGTGTCATGTTGGTCGTCGTGTAGGCGCGCGCCAGATACGCATAATATTCGCGTCCGTGCGGTATGGCGTTCAGCCCGATGGTCGCCCGCGAGTGCGGCAGATATTCGCGCTCCAGGAAGGTCACCGTGGCCCGTTG
>JACQAC010000258.1 GCA_016195245.1 Pseudomonadota bacterium | reverse complement strand
GAGCAACAGCGCTTCCGCGAGGATCTTTTTCATCGGTTGAACGTCGTGCCGCTGCGCGCGCCAAGCCTGGCGGAACGGCGCGAAGATATCCCCGATCTCGCCGGCTATTTCGTTGGCCGGCTTGCCGGGATGTCAGGCGTTCCCGCACGGCAGATCGGTGAAGACGCCTTGGCGGCGCTGCAAGCCGCGGATTGGCCAGGCAACGTGCGTCAGCTGCGCAATGTGATTGAGCGCATCCTCATCCTGGCGACTGGTGATATTAACACGCCAGTGACGGTGGATTCACTGCCGCCGGACGCGTGGCCAAGCGCCGGGTCCAAGCGCGAAGGCATGCAGGAAGTCATCGCGCTGCCGCTCCGGGATGCGCGCGAGCGGTTTGAGCGCGAGTATCTCAACGTGCAGATCACCCGCTTTGGCGGCAACATTTCGCGCACGGCGGCCTTCATCGGTATGGAGCGTTCGGCATTGCACCGAAAGCTCAAGTCACTCGGTGTTGATCCCCCAGGCCGCAACGGCCAAGAGGCAGAATGAGCCGGATCGCTTACGTCAACGGCGCCTATGTGCCGCTGGCGGGCGCCGGTGTTTCAGTGCTCGACCGTGGCTTTCAGTTCGCGGACTCGATCTATGAAGTTTGGGCTATCCGCGGCGGGCGTTTGTTCGATGCGGACGCGCATATGTCGCGTTTGCGACGTTCGCTGAACGAGTTGCGGATCCACTTTCCGATGAGCGATGCGGCGCTTTATGCGGTGCTTCGCGACACCCAGCGCCGCAATCGGGTGACCGATGGAATCGTCTACCTCCAGATTAGCCGCGGCGCAGCGCCACGCGACCATGTCTTTCCGTCACTGAGCGTGCGCCCCACGATCGTTGTAACCGCTAAGAACCTCGATCAGAGCGCAATTGCTAGACGCGCTGCGCAAGGAATTAAGGTGATCACCCTGCCCGATACCCGCTGGGCACGCTGCGATATCAAGTCGGTCAACCTCCTCCCTAACGTGTTGGCGCGTCAAACAGCAAAGGAAAAGGGGGCGTTTGAAGCGTGGTTCGTCGACGAGGCCGGCTTCGTCACCGAAGGTACATCGTCGAACGCCTTCATCGTCGACGCGCAAAACCGCATCCGTACCGCTGCAATCTCGAACCACATCTTGCATGGCGTAACCCGGGCCGCACTCCTTGCCATCGCGCGCGACCATCAATTGAAGGTCGTGGAAGAGCCCTTCACCACCGAAGAGGCCAAGGTGGCGGGTGAAGCTTTCATCAGTGCCGCCAGCAACCCGGCCGTTCCAGTTGTCGCGATCGACGCTGCTCAGGTCGGCAACGGCCAGCCTGGGCCGATCGCCAAGGCGTTACGCGCCTTTTATTTGGGCGCCGAACCGGAAAACCGACGATTTGAGGCCGAGTCGGGTTTGGCGCCAGAGCGGCGCACCCTTATGTTTGCCGCTCAGCCGCGCGCGCGTCGCGGCGCTACAAAAGAGGCTTGAGCCCCGATGGAAAAGAAACAGAACCTGCAGGACACGTTCCTCAACGCAGTCCGGAAGGCCAAGACACCCCTCACAATTTTCCTGGTCAACGGTGTGAAGCTGCAGGGCGTCGTCACTTGGTTCGACAATTTCTGTGTGCTGCTGCGCCGCGACGGACAAGTGCAGCTCGTCTACAAGCACGCGATCTCGACTATCATGCCGGGTGGTCCCGTGCAGCTCTACGAAATCGATAAGGCAGCGGATGAAGCCGACGGCTGAAGCGCCGACGAAGGACATCAATCGGGCGATCGTGCTGCGTCCGCTTTCGCCCGCGGACGCGGACCTGCGCGATCCCGAAGCGCGCCTGCTCGAAGCTGTCGGCCTCGCGCAAGCTTTGGGGCTGGACGTAGCATACGCGGATGCCGCGCCGCTGCGCCAGATCAGCCCCCGCACCTATTTCGGCTCGGGCCGCGTGGATCGGCTGAAGATGCAGAGCGAAGCGCTTGGCGCCGGCGTCGTCGTAATCGATGCACCGTTATCGCCGGTGCAGCAACGCAATCTGGAGCAGGACACACAAGCCAAGGTGATGGACCGTACTGGGCTTATCCTCGAGATATTCGGCCTACGGGCGCAAACCAAGGAAGGCCGCTTGCAAGTCGAACTGGCGCGCCAAGCTTATGAGCGTTCACGCCTGGTGCGCACGTGGACGCACTTGGAACGTCAGCGTGGCGGCCTCGGCAAAACCGGCGGCCCTGGCGAAACTCAGATCGAGTTGGACCGTCGGCAGATCGCCGATCGCATCGTGCGCCTGAAGCGCGATCTGGAAGACGTGCGCCGCACCCGCGCTTTGCAGCGCCGCGCACGCTCGCGCGCCGGACTGCCGGCAGTTGTGCTGGTGGGCTATACCAACGCGGGAAAGTCCACGCTGTTCAACCGACTGACCCAGTCCAGCGTCCTGGCCAAGGACATGCTCTTCGCCACACTTGATCCAACAGCGCGGCAAGTGAAGCTGCCGAGCGGACGCGCCGTAATCATTAGTGACACGGTCGGTTTCATCTCGGACTTGCCGCACGAATTAGTCGAGGCCTTCCGCGCCACGCTGGAAGCGGTCACGGAAGCCGATTTGCTCATTCACGTACGCGACATCGCGCATGAAGATAGCGACGCGCAGCGCGCCGACGTGATCGCGGTGCTTGATCAACTCAACGCCGACTCTGGGCGCATGACGCCTCCGGTGCTGGAAGCCTGGAATAAGATTGATCTTCTCGACGAAGTGACACGCGAAGCGCGTACGCGGCGCGCGCGAGCGCTGGAGGAGGGCGCATTGGCGCCCGTCGCCATTTCGGCGCTGACACGCCAAGGCCTGGACGCGCTGCTCGCCGCCATCGACCGCGCCGCTTTTTCCGCGACCCGCGTGGTGACGCTGACGCTTGACGCGGCTGACGGCAAAACCCGCGCCCGCATCGCCGCTGCCGGCCGCATTCTCGAGGAAACTCACGACGAAAACGGCGCGATGACTATTAAGGCTGAGCTCTCGGTCGAAGACGCCGCCCGTTTAGCGCCCTTACAGCCCCTACCCGAGCCACCTCGGCAAGCGGCAGAGTAGGGCGCCCTACTCGTTCAGCCGCGCTACCAGACCAGCGGCGAACGTCGAAAGCGTATCGTCCCGCGCCCCCATCACAACGATGCGGTCGCCAGCTTCCGCGAGTTCGAGGAGCTTGTCTCCGCACGCCGCGCGTTCCGCGAAGGCCATCGCTTGCATTCCGCGCCCACGCACGCCGCTTGCAATGTGTTCGCTGCTGACGCTGCGGTCGACAGTGCCGCCATAATAGACAGGGTCAGGCAGGACCAGCACGTCGTCGGCGACCATATTGTCGGCGAAGCAGGCAATGAATTCGTTCTTCATCAGCTTCAGCGGCCCGAAACCGTGCGGCTGGAACATGAGCAGCAGGCGTCCCGGAAAGGCGTGCAGCGCCGCCAATGTGGCGGTGATCTTGTCCGGGTTGTGCGCGAAATCGTCGATCACCGTGACGCCGCCGGCGCAACCGACGATCTCCATACGCCGTTTCGTACCGGCGAAGCCTTCAAGCGCCAGTGCTGCTTCCGAAAGCGTCAGGCCACGCGCACACGCTGCCGAAAGCGCGGCAAGCGCATTGGAAACATTGTGGACCCCCGGCACGGCCAGCGATACGCGCGCACGCGCGCCGCCATCGCGCTCGACAACCTCAAACGAGACGCCATCGGGCGCCTGGCGGATGTCGCTCGCGTACAAATCCGCCAGCGCAGATCTCGTGCTGTAGCTTCGCGTGCGAACCTTTGCGTTCATAACCAGCGCCGCGGTCTCCTCATTATCGAGGTTCAGGACCCCTATTTCGGCTCTGCCGACGAAGTCGCGGAAGAGGGCGCGAAGCTCATCCATGCTCTTGTGGTCAAGCGCGATATTGTTGACGACCGCGAGAGTCGGCTTGTAGCGCGCGATAGAGCCATCACTTTCATCGACTTCACTGACGAAGGCATCGCCTTTGCCGACCAACGCTGAAGCAAACAGCGCGTCCGGCGTGACAAAGTTCTTCATGACCGCGCCGTTCATGACCGTGGGATCGCGCCCGGCGCGCGAGAGCAGCCAGGCGATCATGCCGGTGGTCGTCGATTTGCCGCTGGTGCCGGCCACGCCAATGCGCACTGGTGCTGCATTGAACAATTCCGCCAGTAGCTCCGGCCGTTTCATGTCGCGCGCGCCGACGCGATGCGCCGCGACCACGTCTGGCACAGTGTCTTCCACCGCCGCCGAGCGGACAAAAATCTGCTCGGCGGTTGTGATGCCGCTACCGTCCTGTGGGAAAAGATCGATCCCCTGAGCCTTGAGATACTCGAACTTGGGCGCGAGGCGCCCTTGATCGAGCGAGCGGTCGGATCCAGCGACAGTCGCGCCTTTGCCCCGCAAGATCAGGGCGAGCGGCAACATGCCGGAGCCGCCGATGCCGCTGAGGAAATAGGATTTGGCCGGACTCATGGGCTCCGGTTATGACGGCAGTCGAAGCGCGCCCGCAAGGCGGGCAGGGAGCGAACCGCAGAATGGGCCAACGCATTCGCATCGGCGTCGTCGCCCCTGGCACCCGCATCGACGAAGCGGTGGCAGAGCGGGTGAAGGCGTTCGCGGCTGACGCGTTTCTCGATCAGGCGCCCGAGATCGTTTTTCATCCACAATGTTTTCTGAGCGAGGGACATTTCGCCGGCGACGATGCAACGCGCGCGCGAGCGTTCCTCGACGTCGCCAACGATGCCAAGTTTGACGCGCTCTGGGTGGCGCGTGGCGGTTATGGCGCTTGCCGCATGGCCGAGACGGTGCTCTCCAGCTACCACGAGAGCGCTCGGGCCAAAACCTATCTCGGCTACAGCGACGCCGGCGCCATTCTCGGTGGACTTTATAGGCTCGGCTTTCCGAACATTGCACACGGACCGATGCCGATCGACATCACACGCGAGGGCGGTGAGGCCGCGGTGAAGAGGGCGCTGTCGTATCTCATCGAGCGCGCGCCTGAGTCCCTTGAGATGACGGTGATGGCAGAGGGCAAGTTCGCCGCGTTCAACATCATGATCCTACACTCGATCCTTGGCACACCGTTGGAGCCGGATCTCAAAGGCCACGTCTTGATGCTCGAAGAGCTGAACGAGTACCTCTACCGGATTGACCGCGCGCTCTTCCATATCATGGCGTCGCCGAACATTCGGCGGGTGAGAGGGATAAAGCTGGGGCGCATCTCCAATATTCCGGAGAACGACAAGCCGTTTGGCGCCACAGCCGAGGAAATGATGAAGTATTGGTGCGCGCGCGCAGAAGTGCCGTACCTTGGCCGCGCCGACATCGGACATGATGTCGACAATCGCGTTGTACCGTTCGGCGCCTGGAAGCGCTAGCGCGGCCCGTAGCCGAGGTAGCCGCGCTCAACCATTCGCCGCATGGCCTCATAGGCTTCGGAGAGTTCTTCGTACCCGTTCCGTAGAATGGCGAGTTGAGCGATTTGATCTTGCGTTACCGAATGACTGTTCTCCGTTATGGACAGAGAAGCGGTAACCCATTTTGCGCGAGCGTGTGCGGTGGCGACCGCGAGCTTTTCAAACCTTCCAACATCCACGCGCCCCATAATGCCGCTGAGGACCTCCCGATTGGCGGCAAACGCCGCGTAATCGATCTGCTCAAGGTGACCGCGCAGCTTGCGCGTCTCCTCAGGCGAAAGCGCGGCCTCCGGCTCAAAATGATCAGATAGGACGCGTGTCGTACGCGTAGCGGTTAACATGCGATTCACTCCACCACCTGAAACCGGGTCTACACCGGGTTCATGATGGACTTTGCCGCACTGTCGTTAATCTCGTATTGCTGGGCCTGTTTCTTAACCCCGTTTAGGTTCGTTCGGTGCGCTTAGCCTCCAGCCACAGCGCCTCCATCTCGTCGAGAGCCTGCGGACCAGCCCGGCCTTGTTCGGCGAGCCTGCGTTCGATGTACTGAAATCGACGCGTGAACTTGGCGTTGGCGCGTCGTAGCGCCTCTTCCGGATCCACCTTCAGCTTGCGGGCGAGGTTGGCCATTACGAAGAGGAGGTCGCCCATCTCGTCGATCAGTGCATCCTCGTCATCACCCATACGCGCCTCCGACAGTTCCGCGAGTTCCTCTTCAAGTTTTGCCAAGACCTCATCGGGCGTCGGCCAATCGAAATTGATGCGCGCGGCGCGTCTGGTGAGCTTCTCCGCGCGCATCAGCGCTGGCAGCGCCATAGGAACATCATCGAGCAAGGAGGGGGCGCTCCCGTCCTTCAGACGCTTCTTCAGGCGCTCTTCCGCCTTCATCGTTTCCCAGGCACGGGTTTGCTCTTCCGCTGTACGCTGATCGCGCTCGCTGAAGACGTGAGGATGCCGTGTCGTCATTTTGGCAGTCAGCGCCTCCGCGACATCGGTGAAATCGAAGTGACCCGCCTCTTCAGCCATGCGCGCATGGAAAACGACCTGGAAGAGGAGGTCGCCTAACTCCTCCCTCAGCGCCGGCATGTCCTGGCGCTGGATGGCATCGGCAACTTCGTAGGCTTCCTCGATTGTGTACGGCGCGATTGTTGTGAACGTCTGCTCTACATCCCAAGGGCAGCCGCGCTCGCGGTCGCGCAGACGCGCCATCAACTGCACCAGGGCATCTGTGGCGTCGGCCAGGCGACGGTTGGATTGGCTCATTGGAAACTCCGCTACGCGGCCAGCGCCGCAGCTGCGGGTGGATACGCCTGCGCGACGCGATCTATCCACCCAAGGCCCCGACGGATTTCCTCAGCGTTGTCGCGCCCTGACTGCTGGAGGCGTTCTGCGCGGTCCGCCACGGAATAGGCTATGCCCGGGCTCTTGGAGTACCGCTGCATTAACGGGTGCCGCGCAACGTCCCCAACCAGCGATGCAATTTCTAAGTGATGAAACACGGCCCCCAGGTGAAAACTGGGATTGGCGAGAAACGCATCGAAATCCAGCCGAAGCGTTCGTGTGGGCCAAGGATGAGAGAGCCGTTCCTGCGTCAACTGTTCAGCGAGCCAACTCATCGCCGCCGCTTCTCCGGTGGATGTGATAGGTGGACTTTCGCCCAACGTCCGAGATAGACGGTTGCGGCGCTCGCGCGCCTTACTCCGCAATTCGTGGAGTGAGGGCGCCGACAACATCATCGCTATGAAGGTCTCCGCTGGCACATTGAGTAGGATCGCTCGCGCCTCCGGTGCGAGCTGCATCAGCGTCCGCCCAATCCGTGCTGTATCGCTGGTTGCCTTGACGACGACACAGCGCGTATCCGCGTAGCCTCGCTGCCAGAGGCGTAGCTGCGTTCTCGTCCAGGTCTCAAATTGAGAGTGGGAGAAGCCAGACTCAAAGCTGGAGAGGGCGTCATGCATGAGCGCTAAGGTCTGAAGCGTCGGCGGCTCTCTGAGCGACAAGACGCCGTCAGCTTCACCGATCAACCTGCTAAGCAGAGTCGACCCAACGTGGCCCGCGTGGAAGATAAAGCGAAGCGGGTGAGGTTGCACATCGATCGCTTCCACCCAGCGCACAAGATGGGCGTGCGGCATCACAAAGCCATCCGGGGTGTACGCAAGCACGCGATTATCCAAGAAACTGGAGGCACGATATGCTTCAGGGCTCATGCGCAAAATGAGAGCCGTCTTCGCGAGCGGATCGATTCGCTGGACGAACAGGTCCGGACTACGAAACCCATCGCACGCTACCAGGGAGGCAAGGGTGGCGGGTGCTCTATCTATCGCCTTGTTTACATGGGTATTATTGCCCATAGCGCATCTCGCATAAGATAGATTATGAGAAATACATAAAGAGATCAGACCGAAACATCCGCCGTCCAACCGTCGTATCCGGGTTCGACGCTTGCCGGGAGTCTCGCCTTCAGGGCCTGATAGTCGAGATCAATATGCATGTTGGTCAAGACCGCATGCCTCGGTTTCAGCCGGTCGATCCAACTCAGGCTGCGTTCGAGGTGTGCATGCGTCGGATGCGGCGTTTCGCGCAACGCATCGACGATCCAAAGGTGGAGTCCAACGAGCGCTGTAAAGCTCGCCTCTGGCATGCCCACGAGGTCGTTCGAATAAGCGAAGCCGCCAACCCGAAATCCGAGCGAATGCGAGAATCCGTGATCTTGGTGAAGTGGTAAGAGCTCGATGACGCCACCAGGACCTTCAATGCAAATGGGAACAAGCGGCGCGATGCGATCAGCGCGTCTGGCGATCGCTGGGTAGCCGCCTTTCGATTCGAAGGCATACTCGAAGCGTCTCATGAACGTCGCTGCGGTCGCTTCGTCCATCCAGACTGGGATCGTGCGGCGCTGTTTGATGAAGTACGCGCGTATGTCGTCGAAACCGTTGGTCTGATCGGCATGATCATGACTGAGGATGACGGCGTCAATATGCGCGGGCTTGGCCGCCGCCAGCTGGAGCCGGAGGTCCGGCGAGGTGTCGATCAACACTGTCGTCGCCTCTTTCGGCGTCTCCGTCCCGCCGCTCCATTGCTGCAGCAGAAGGCCACAGCGCGAGCGGCGATTCTTGGTCTCGTGGGGATCGCACGCTCCCCAATCGCCGGTGGCGCGGGGCACGCCGCCGGAGGAACCGCAGCCAAGCAGAGTGACCCGCAGCGTCGCCATCAGCCTGCGCTCGCAATCGTTGGGAAGAGGCGAAGGAAATTGTCGGCGAGCAGGGCGCTGCACTCCTCCTCTTCCAACCCTCTCAACGCGGCGAATGCGCGCTGAACGTTCCGGTCCTGATGTGTAGCAGTGCATCAGGATGCGGAGGCCGCCCTTCCCGGCCTCCTCTTCCAAGAGCTGCGCCATCGCCTCATCGGCTTCGCGCGTGTGGATAATTAGTGTCTTGTCCAGCGCACGGGCGGCCTCGGCATGTGCGCGAAAAACGCGCACCTGATCGCCGACCGGGCTGAACATGTAGTGCTGGTCCACACCAGTTTCGCCAACGCCCACCACCTTGGCATGACTTCCAAGTTCGGTCAGACGCGCCGCGGTCAGTTCCAGGTGATCTTTCGCATAATGCGGGTGTGCGCCGACGCTTGCGTAGATGTCATCGTGCGCCTCGGCGATGGCGATAACTTCGGCAAAATTCTCGATCTTGTCGCAGATCGTCACCATGCGCTGCACACCGGCGTCGCGGGCGCGTGAAATCACCGCCTCGCGATCGTTGGCGAAGGCGTGATGGTGCAGGTTAACGTGGCTATCGATGTACATCAGCGCTTGGCCGCCGCTGCGCGATCGAGAATGCCTACTGCACGCGCGAGCGCATGGCGTGGGTCCATGTCGAGGTCTTCCGCCTCGATGCGTAATTGTTCAAGCGACGACCAAGCGTCGGCCCATCCCTCGCTGAGCTGGCCGACGGCGGCGCTGCGCGCCCATTCTGAAGCGAGGTCGAGAACGGCGGCGAGCTTCTCGAACGGCTCACCGCTCATACCGTCGTAAAGTGCGCCGAGCACGGATCGTGCTTCACCCCGCGACAGTTGGCGCAGGATGTCGTTCAAGTGAGCGCCCGCGGCGTCGACGCCTTGCGCGCGCAGGGTGATGGCCCTGCCCGGCCGCCCTTTCGCCAATTTGACCAGAGTTTCGTCGCCCTTGCCGCCGAGGGCAGTGCGCATATCGCCATCACTCAGCGGCTTCAGCGCGAGCCGGCGGCAGCGGGAACGAATGGTCGCGAGCGCCGCGCCGGGGGCGTGGCAGACGAGCAGCAACATGGACCGCGGCGGCGGTTCCTCAAGTGTTTTCAGAATGGCGTTGGCGGCATTGCGGTTGAGATCATCTACGGCGTCAATAATCGCCACGCGCATGCCACCTTGGCTGGGCGCGAGCGAAAAGAACTGCCCTAGCTCGCGCGCATCGTCGACAGCGATCTCTCGGCGTGGCCTGCCGCGCTCATTATAGCCGCGTCGAAGCACAAACAGGTCTGGGTGCGCTTGCGCGGCTATTTTGCGCGCTATCGGATCTTCCGCATCAACACCCAAGGGTCGAACGCCACTTGGCCGCGCGCCGAGCGCAATGCGAGCAGCGCGGTAAGCCAGCGTGGCTTTGCCAAGCCCCTTAGGGCCCGATAGCAACCACGCATGATGCATCCGCCGTCCGGCCAGCGCCTCTGCGAGCATCGCTTCTTGCGCGTCGTTACCCACGAAACCATAGGTCAGCCGCGGATGCGGCGCGCCCGGTTCTTGATCGGTTTCGGGAACTTCTTTGTCCGCCTTCACGAGCGGGCCTCGATGGCGGCGAGCGCGGCAGTCAGCATTTCAGCTGGCGACGTTGTGGCGTCGATGATTTCGCACCGCCACGGCTCCCGTTCGGCGATCGCGAGAAATTCTTCTCGGACACGTCGATGGAAAGCCGCATCTTTGCGTTCAAAGCGATCCTCGCCGACGTGCGCGCCGCGTGAGCGTGCAAGGCCCACTTCGGGATCTATGTCGCAAATCAACGTCACATCGGGCGCCGGCGCGTGAATAAGGACGTTTAGCGCGTCAAGGGCCGCCGGTGCGAGTCCGCCGGCCGCAACCTGATAAGCACGCGTGGAATCATAGTAGCGATCGCAGACAACCCAATCGCCGCGTTTAAGTGCGGGACGGATCGTTTGCTCCAGGTGATTCAGTCGTGCCGCAGCGAAGAGCAAGGCCTCCTCGGTGACGCTCCAGCGATTGGTATCTCCGGACACTAGCAGAGCGCGAATTGCGTCTGCGCCCGGCGCGCCACCGGGTTCACGCGTCTCCACGATGTCAGCGCGATCGCTTAGCGCCTTCGCAAGCGATCGCACCAGCGTCGACTTTCCTGCGCCTTCCCCGCCTTCGAGGGTGATGAAACGGCCTTGCGCCATTCCCTCAATGTGCGCCCGAGAAGGTGACGCGCAAGCCCTCCCAGGCCTTGGCAAACCAATTCGCGCCGCCAATGCGCTGCCCAGAGACCAGAGGGAACCGCTTGGTTTGTAGACCCGGCCCTTCGACAACCAGCTGCGCCACGACTTGGCCTTGCGCGATAGGTGCGCGCAGCGGGCCTGCGTATACAACGTGTGTGCGCAAGCCGGCCAAGACTGCTTGTGGACCGCCCACGACGATATCGTTCTGTGCCACGAGTGGCGCCGTTGCACGCGAGCCAAGATATACTTGCGCTTCGCCAAGTTGCTGGCCCCGCCGCGCGATGCGTTGCGTGGCGTATTGCTCAAACGCTGCGCGCATCAGATTGATGCCGGCTTCGCGGCGATCGGCCATCGACCGCAAGCCGTTGAAGACCAATATGCGTCGATGACCATTCTGCACTGCTGAGCCCACCAAGCCAAAACCAGAATCATCGGTGTGACCCGTCTTTAGGCCATCAGCGCCAGCCACCGTGCCCAACAACGGATTACGGTTTTCCTGAGTGTGACCATTGTAGGTGAAGGCGCGTTCGCCGTAGAGCCGATAGAGCTCAGGGTGATTGGCGACGAGATAGCGCGCCAACCGAGCGAGATCGGCCGAGCTAATGACGTGGTTTGGATCGGGCAAACCTGTTGCATTAGTAAAATGCGCGCTGCGCAAGCCCAATTCCTGCGCACGCCGGTTCATCAGCGCCACGAATGCCGATTCTGAACCGGCCAAGCCTTCTGCCAAGACGATACAAGCGTCGTTCGCCGACACAACGATCACGCCCTGGATTAGGTCGCGTATGCTGACTTCGGAGTTTAACTCCAGGAACATGTGAGAGCCGTCGGACATTGCGCCGTGCCGCCACGCATTCTCGCTAACATGGTAGCGCGTATCGAGAGTGATGCGGTGCTGCAGCAAGGCATCGCCGACAATCAAAGCCGTCATCAACTTCGACATCGACGCGGGCGGCATCGGCGCGTTGCAATCCTCGCAATGAAGAATCGCGCCGCTGTCTCCGTCCATGATAGTGACATGCAACGGTTGTGGCGCCGCCGCTGGCTGCACGGGTTGGTGTGCGGCATGGCGCGCGACCCGGTGCGGCCGGCGCGCCGCATCCGCCGCGGGCGGCAATGCTGAAGCAAGGAGCAGCAAGCACGCTGCCCAAACTGCGGTTTTCATCGCCGCCCCTTTGGTCGAATCGAAATTTCAGGTCCGCATTGAAGCACAATGCGCGCGCGTTTTTAGGGCGCGACCACCACGCTTTCTGCGTATCCCTGCGCAATGACAGTACGGCGGGCGGCGTCAGCTGCCTCGCGGCTTGCGTACGGGCCGACTCGAACCCGAAACAATTCGGTTCCCGCGCGAGTACGCCGGACATCAACCGAGGCTTGGCCTGCGCCGCTGACCGCAGCTTGTGCGCGGTGGGCGTTGTCGACGTCAGAGAACGCGCCAACTTGGACGAAGTACGACCCGCTGCTTGTCGCAAGGGGCGTTGGCGTCGTGGGTTGAAAGGTCACTGGTTGCACATCCTCCGCCGTAGCGGGCGCGGTGGCCACGACCTGCGCACGCGGGGGCAGCAACGAAGTGGGGTCCTGCTCCCCGATTGGGGCTTGTGCAGGCGGCGGCGGAGGTGGCGCTGATGCTTGGATTGGAGCAGCCGCATCACCGTAGTGACGTGGCGCCGGACCAAGATAGCGTATGTGAACCCGTGCGGTGCCGTTACGCTCAACGCCGAGCACTTGGGCTGCACCGTGGGACAGGTCCAGGATGCGATCGCCAACAAACGGCCCACGATCGTTCACGCGCACGATCACTTCGCGCCCATTCTCAAGGTTGGTGACTTGCACCAAGCTTGGGATGGGCAGCGTCGGGTGCGCCGCGGTGATCGCCTCCTGATCGTAGATCTCGCCGCTGGCGGTGCGGCCGCCATGGAACGTCGGCCCATACCACGAGGCCGTGCCCGTCGCTTCGTAGCCTGGTTCTGCAGCAGGCACATACCAGCGCCCATTGGCTTGATAAGGCGGGCCAACACGCTCGTTTTCTAGCCACGCGGGCCTGCTCTGCCCTGTCGCCGAAACTTGGGTCGGAGAGGGCGGAGAGGCGGGAGAGGCCGAATTTGGCTGCCCGGTCTGAGGAGGCGCTCCAGGGCGGAGGTCCACCACCACGCCGTCGCCTTGCGCCGAACTTACGCCGTATCCGTAAGAGCGCGCATCGCCGCCTGCGAGATCATTTCCGCTCGAAGCCGGGGTCACTGACGATCGATCGGCGGCGTACTCAATTGGCGCGTGGCGGGCATCGGCGACTCCCGTAAGTGTCGTCACGCCTACGCACAAGGCGACGGCAAAAGAGACTCTGTTCACGTCGACTCCACGAATTCTTCGTGCCGTCCTACGCCCGCGGCCGTTTAGGCCACGTAAGCTTTTATCCCTTTTTCAGGTTTACTGATAACACCGCGTTAACACGCGCAACAACGTTTGGCAGGGAGCCTGGCGGAGGGAGTGGGATTCGAACCCACGGTGGGCTTGCACCCACGCCGGTTTTCAAGACCGGTGCCTTAAACCACTCGGCCATCCCTCCGTGCCTCGCGCGGCTATCAGGCGCGCGGACGGTAGGCAATGCGCCAACGCGTCCTCGCGCCGCAAGAATTTCACAATTGAGCCGAAATTCGGCGCCCCGGACCGCCTTGTCCTGCCGCTGTACCCGGATTAGGTGCTGCTCAGGCTGCGCTCAGCTTAAGCACGCTACGGAGACCGAATGAAACGGCTTATTGTTGCATGCCTGTTCTTGGCTGCGGCCGCCGGTCCGGCTCAGAGCCAAGTGGTTCTGCCACCGCGCGTTAACATCAACTACAACGTGATTGTCTACGGCATCACCGCAGGCGAAGCGCTCTACACTTTCAACTTCCAGGGTGCAGACTACCAAGCAACAGCCCGTCGCCAGATCACAGGTATGGCGCGCAATTTCCTGCATGACAGCCAGGACTTTTCGTATTCATCACGTGGCCGCATCGAAAACGGTCAGGTTCGTCCCACAGCCTATCGTCACGAGGACGATCACCGGCACCGCGTTGTGCTGGTGTCGTTCAACGGCGACGAAGTAATCACTACCTCTACTCCGAGAATGGGCATGGGTCATCCACCGGCCACGGCAGCGCAGAAGATCGGTACGATCGACCAAGTGTCGATGTTCGCGCAGATGTTGATGGGCCAGGACGCGCCATGCAATCGGACTTTCCGGGTTTTCTTAGACGGGCGAACACGCTTCGACCTAGCCCTCCGCCCGAACGGGACGCAGCGCGTAAACACACGCGCCTTCCGTGGCGTCGCGCAGCGGTGCGCCGTGCAGTTCACACCGATCGCTGGCTTTTCCGATCCGCAGCAACCAGCGCGCCTGAACTTCCTGTTTGCGGCCATCAACGGGCTGACGGTACCAATCGTCGTGGAAATGCCGACGGATTCGGTGGGCGTCGTCCGCCTGGAGGCGCGCGCCTACAATACCGGAGTCGCTGGCTAGGCAGCAGCGGCCGGCGTCTCAGGCGGCGTGGCGTAGTTGATCGATTGCAGCGACAGCCAGGTCCACAAGAACAGCCTGTTATCGGCCGCGCCAGCGCGGTGAGACGCCCAAGCGCCAGCGACCTTATCCATCCGCATGCCAGGAATTGATGCGAGTGGCGGCTCGGTTGGGATCGATTTGAGCCACTGCGCGGTGGGTACGCCAAAACCCTTCTTTGGACGCTCGATGATGTCTGGCGGAAGAACGCCTTCCATCGCCTTCTTGAGCAAATACTTGCGGCGTCCGTTGCGGATCTTGAACTGGTGTGGCAGGCGCCGGCAGAAATCGACCAAATCGTTGTCGAGCAATACTGCGCGCGATTCCAACGCTGACATCATCGCCGCTCGATCGACTTTCATCAGGATGTCGTCCTGCAGGTAAAAGCGCGTGTAGAACGTCAATGAGCGGTCGATCAGCGGCTGGTTGGGCGCCTCGTCCCATGCTTCGATAGCCTCGGAGTAGAGTTCCTCAGGCGTCAGGGGCTGCTCGAAGAGATCGCGGATAAACTGCGGGGCGGCCGGTGCCAGCCACACCGGATTCCAGAGCGACGGACCGTGATTGAGGCCGGTGAGCGTGCGGCGGAGCTTGAAGTCCAGACTCATATTGCGCGTAGAGATCGGCAGCCTGTGTACCGTTTCGCGCAGCAGCACGTGCAAAGGTCGCGGCACGAAACGGCGATAGAGTGTTGCCGGCGTCAGCGCGCTGAATGGGTCGTAACCGGCAAAGAGCTCGTCCCCTCCATCGCCCGAAAGCGCCACCTTCACCCTTGAACGCGTGAATTTTGACAGCAGGTAGGTCGGCAGAATTGAAGCGTCGCCCAGCGGCTCGTCTAGACGCGCGAGCACCGATTGAGCAAGGTCACGCGCCTTGTCTATCTCAAGCCAGTCGGTCTCATTGCTGACGCCGAAATGCGCGGCGACCTTCCGCGCATATTCCGACTCGTCAAACGACGGTTCTCTGAAGCCCAGCGTAAAGGTCTGGATGTTTTGTTTCGGCATTATCTGGCTTGCTGCCGCGAGCACCGCGCTGGAATCCAACCCACCCGAGAGAAAGAAGCCCAGCGGCACATCTGATAGCAAGCGGCGGCGAGTTGCTTCGACGATGTGGCCACGCAATTCTTCGATTAGTTCGCCTTCGGGCCGCTCAAGCCATGCCTCGTCTGGCTCGAGATTGAACTGCCAGTAGCGCCGTGTTCGCGCTACACCCGTCTCCAGGTCGAACACCATGCAGGCGCCGCCGGGGAGTTTCTCCGCGTCTTCAAGAATAGCGTTGGGCGCCGGCAAGAAGCCGTACGCCAGCAACTTCTGCAGGCTTCGGGGCCGCAAGCGCGCTTCAAACTTGCTATGCGCGGCGATCGCGTGCAGTTCGCTGGCAAACGCGAAGAGACCATTCTGTTTCGCGACGTAGAGGGGCTTTTCGCCAAACCGGTCCCGCGCCAAGAAGAGACGTTTGCGCGGCTTGTCGTAAATGCAGAAGGCGAACATGCCATTGAGCCGCCGCGGCAAGTCTTCGCCCCACTCCGAATAGCCATGCACGAGCACTTCGGTGTCGGAGTGATCCGTTTGGAAGCGATACCCGCGCGCCTGCAATTCGCGACGCAATTCGAGGTGATTATATATCTCGCCGTTCTGCACAACACCGATCGTGCTCTCGTCGTTCCACATCGGTTGGGCGCCGCCCGCTAGGTCGACGATCGCCAAGCGGCGATGTCCCAGAAAAACGTGGCGTTCGCTGTCAATGTATTCGCCATCGCCGTCGGGCCCACGATGCGCCAGCGCGTTAGTCATCGCCGTGAGGTC
>JACQAC010000268.1 GCA_016195245.1 Pseudomonadota bacterium | reverse complement strand
GCGCCACGGCCTGGCGCGCGCGGGGGAGGCAAATGAACCTCGCGAATGATGGCGCACTGGCGGCGGCAGTCCTCCTGCTCAACGTCATCGCTCTCGGCGTGGCTGTGGCGGCGCTGAGGACGCGAGCGCTGTTTGTCGCTGGCGTTTGCGTGAGCCTCCTCACGACTGCTGTGTGTGCTGCGCTGTTGATCAGCGGCGCCGTGGTGGC
The DNA here is from genome assembly GCA_016195245.1 of Pseudomonadota bacterium. Classification (GTDB taxonomy): domain Bacteria; phylum Pseudomonadota; class Alphaproteobacteria; order Caulobacterales; family Aquidulcibacteraceae; genus Vitreimonas. Next base: position 2,357 of record JACQAC010000268.1, on the reverse strand, counting down.
GGCGATCGCGCTAACGGCGTGCGGAGCAGCTTTGCTGCCCGTGTGGTCGTTGGGGGGCGCTTTGTTGAGCGGAAACGCGGTGAAGGCAGGGCGCCGCCGGGTGTCTTGGCTCGCGCTTGGCGCGGTTGTCGGCGCAATCGGACTGGTCGCGGCGGTCGTGCCTGATCTGACGGTTTCGCACGCGAGGGTCGTCGCGGAGCCTCAAGGGCTTCCGGTCCTACTTTCCGCGCTGATGTTTGTGGCCGCTCTCTCGGCAGTTGCGCTCATCGGCTACGGCGAGCGCGGCGCTCTCGATCGGCGCGGACAAGGCGCGCCATGAGTTACGGCGAAAACGCTATCATAGTCGTCGCGTCGCGCTGGCTGACGCCGCTTTCAGCGTTGTTTGCCTTCACGCTTCTGGCCGATTGGCCCGCGGGCGTGGGGATCGGCTTCGCGGCTGGCGCCATATTGGCGCTGCCCTTCGTACTGAACGCGCTGATTTTTGGCGTGGGTTCAGTGCTGCGCTCGGCGCCGCCAATCCTGTTGCGCGCTGTGTTGGGCTTGGCGTTGGCGCTGGCGTTCGCGAGCGCCGGGCTGCCGAACATGCCCTGGAGCGCGATCTTGACGGAGTTCAGCGCGTTCTTGGCGACAGCGTCGGCCATTTCATTGGTATCCGTGGCGATCATGGGACGCGCTGGCGCGTTGCGGGACGCGACCTGGTGATGATTGCGATGCTCGACATCGCCGGCTTGGCGGTTGCTCTGCTGTTGTTGAGCATCGCCGCCGCGAGTGCGCTGACGGCCCAGAATCTTGGCCGGCGCGTGATTGGCCTGTTCGTCGTGCTGGTTGGAGCAATCCTGGCTGCGGCTGCCCTGCGCGCGGACGGCGGTATGATAATCATGGGTGCGGTCGTCGCTACGAGCTATGCGGCGATCGGCGTGGCGCTGCTGGTGCGGTCTCAGGAGACGTACCAGAGCGTCGAGGCCGACGATCTCGACGCAGCCGATCTGCGCGACGAGCCCGTGGAGCCGCGGGTATGATCCAATCCTATCTAGAGTTGGCGCACACTCATGCGGCTCTGCTTGCGCTTTCATTGCCGTTCATGGGCGCCGCGCTCGCAGCGGTCATTGGACATGCGCGCATTGGTTGGATCGTCGCGGTGGTAGCCAGTGTAGCCGCAACTGTTGCGGCCGGCGACCATTGGGCGCGCGCGTTGAGCGGTGGTGCCATCCCGTTTATCGTACATGAGGGATTGTCGCTTGATGCCGACGGATTGGGCGCGTTTGCGCAGGGCGTCATTGCCAGCGCCACCGCCGTCGCGGCGTGTTGCGGACTGGCGTTTTATCGCGGGGACGAGCGGGCCGCCTCCGCGTTCTCACCGTCATTGTTGCTGACCTTGAGCGGAGGGTGGTCTGGCGCCGTTCTGGCGAGTGATTTCACGACCCTGTTTGGGTTTGTCGAGGTGGCATGGCTCTCGAGCGTCGGGTTGACTGCTCTTTCCACCGGTAGAAGCCGCGGCGCGATAAATGGCGCCCTGCGCATGGCGGCGCTTGGCGGCGTGGCGGCGGCGTTGTTCTTGCTGGGGATGGCGCTTGCTGAGCGCGCGCTGGGGAGCGCCACAATCGCTACGATCGCCGGTCAACGCATCGTTGCGCCGACAATGGCGGCTGCTGGTCTGACGCTCATGTTGGCGGCGCTCGCCTGCAAAGCGGGCCTGGCGCCAATGAACGCGTGGACCGCCGCCACGTACGGCAAGGCCAATGCTTTCGCGACGCTCGCGGTCGGCGGGATCGGCGCGGGCGGAGCGTTGTTCGCGCTCACTCGTATCGCGACTGCGGGGCTGGCGGCGCCAGCTATCGGAGCGGGCATCGGCCTAGGTCTTTCGGTTCTCGGCGTCGCCAGCGCCGTGTTTGGCTCGATGCAGGCTATCGGCGCGGGCAACATCTGGCGTCTCGCGGCATACAGCGCCGCCGCGCAGATGGGATGCGTGGTGTTGGCTGTGGCGTTGGGATCGCAAGCGGGCCTCGAGGCCGCGCTCATTCAAACCATTGCCGTCAGTGCATCGGTGTACGCGCTCGTGGGCGGGGCGGCGTTGAGCGGGATCGACGCGCGAATGACCTCGCTCGATGGGCTCGGCCGACGTGCTCCGTTTGCGGGGATCGTGATGACGGCGGGCGCTTTGAGCTTGATGGGCGCGCCACTCACCCTGTCCTTCCTCGGCCGTTGGCGCTTGGTGGAGGCAGCGTTGGGCATTGGTTGGTGGTGGGCCGCCGCCGCCGCGATCGTGCTCTCGCTGGCGGGAAGTTATTACGGCGGCCGCGTGATTGAGCGAATTTACTTCCGCCACGCGACGCAATCGCTGACCGAGGCGGCGAGCG
>JACQAC010000248.1 GCA_016195245.1 Pseudomonadota bacterium | reverse complement strand
GCCTCAACGCATGGCCCCTCGCGGCTCCGTAGGAACGCCACTGAGTCTTCTCCGGTCGAAAAACAAATCACGCGGGGCGCGCACCAAGCACCAACCCCAACGACCAACTCTTTGCGCACGCTTCGTGCGCGCCCCGCTCTCCCATTTTGCCGGGAGGCAAAATGTCCTCCGTAGCCTTGGCGTAGGAGGACCACCTTCGCTTTTCCGTTTGAGGAATGGCAGACGATGACGCGTGCCATCGCTATGGAGCGCGGGCGTCCCGCCCGCTCTTCGTTTGAGCGAGACAGAAGGGCGGGCAAGATGTCCGCGCTCCGAAGCGCGCCATCGCCATGGAGTGCTACCGCGCCCCGCCAACATGCACGCCAGCAGTCCGGTTAGTTGGCGTGGCGTTAGTCGCGCTCGCTCTGCTGAGCGCGCCCAGCTGCATTTCCGAAAAGCGCGTCGACACCGCGCCGCGCCGCCGGCTCGACGGGGTCGGCATAACCGACGCGCACCAGCATGTGTGGAAAATTCTCGCCGTTCTGCAGCGCGATGCGCAACGCACTGCGAATGTCCGCCATCTCGCGATATTCCTGCAGCCCTTGGCTCCAAGGATGAAGGGCTAGCCCCGCGGCGGTCGCGGCGAGGTTCATGCGCGCATAAGCCATGCCTGCCGTGAGCCGGCCAGTCGGCGTGTCATCGTCCTCCTGCATCGAAAGCCACGCGAAAGCGGGCGAGGCGTCGATTTTCTGCCGCCATTGCTGCAACGCCTGTTTGTTCGCCTCGGAGTTTGGGTTGAGCATGTTGGCGCGGCTGAACATGGCCAAGAATTTGGCGGGCCCAATCAGCGGCCCTTCAACGGCAAGTCCATCGCGATGACGCACGACTTCGTCGTGACCAAACCGAAGCCAGCCATAGGTCTCGGCCAACGCGCCGGGTGTGTGCATCTCACGATCGAAGGCGCGCCAAATGAGGCCGCGCAAGCGCGCAACCCGCTCAGGCTCTGTCGCCCATTCCACCTCAGCGCCGCGTTCGTACGCGGCGTCCGCGAGCCCCCGCAGATCGGCAAGATGCGGAACGCGCGCGGTATCGTAGGGATTACGATTGGTGCGGCGCGCGGCGATGTGCGCAAACAAAGGATCGGTGCTGGCATTGCTGCGTGCGCCGAGCGCGACGTGGGCCACAGGCTTGGCGTCAAGGCGCGGCGAGGACTCGCCCTCTGGAAATGGACTGACGACCGGCGCGAAGCCAAGTTGACGCGCCGCGAGGCGATAGAGTTCGACAAACGCGCCGCAGCCGATGGTGATCTGGCGATCCAGCGGATCGGTGAACGGCAGGCGGCGGGTGAGATCGCAGTAAAGCGTCATGCCGTCGTCGCCCTCAAGCGTGACGAGCCAAGGCTGTGTGTTGTGCGGATTGGGCGCGAGAATGGCGTGCGCCAATGCAAACCGGCGCGGATCGTGCTCGCCAGCGCCAGGATTGCGCCAAGCCGCTGTCGGGTCGGGAAGATGTTCGCCGCCGCAAGCCGTGAGCGCCGGCGCCGCGGCGAGCACAGTGAGGACGTGGCGGCGCGTTGTCATTCGCGCAGCAGTTCGTTGACGCTGGTCTTCGACCGCGTCTGTGCATCGACGCGTTTGACGATCACCACGCACACTAAGCTCGGCCCGCCCTTCGGATCAGGCAGCGATCCCGGCACCACAACCGAATAGGAGGGAACCTCGCCGCGCATCACTTCGCCGGTCGTACGCTCGACGATCTTAGTGGACTGGCTGATGAACGTCCCCATCGCCAACACCGCGCCCTCGCGCACGATCACGCCCTCGGCCACCTCGGAGCGCGCGCCAATGAAGCAATTGTCTTCAATGATGGTCGGATTGGCCTGCAGCGGCTCCAGCACGCCGCCAATGCCGGCGCCGCCGGAGATGTGGACGTTCTTGCCGATCTGCGCGCACGATCCCACTGTCGCCCAGGTATCGACCATCGTGCCCTCATCGACATAAGCACCGATGTTCACGAACGACGGCATCAGCACCACGTTCCTGGCAATGAACGACCCGCGCCGCACGATGGCGCCCGGCACAGCGCGAAAGCCTGCGGCCTGGAAGCGCGCATCGTCCCAGCCATGAAATTTCGAAGGCACCTTGTCCCACCACGGCCCCGGCGACGGATCAACGTTCGAAGCGCCAGAAAATCCCGCCAGCGCATTGGCGTTCAGCCGGAAAGACAACAGCACCGCCTTTTTCAGCCATTGCTGCGTCGTCCACTCGCCATTGCCGCTTCGCGAGGCGACGCGGGCTTGGCCGCTATCGAGCAGCTCAAGCGCCGCTTCGATTGCGTCGCGATCGACGCCCTTGGTTTGCGGCGAGACTTGGTCGCGCCGCTCCCAGGCCTGATCGATCGCCGGCGCCAAGCTTTGCAAACTCATGAACGACGGCTAAGGCGTTGCGCGGACAGCGTCAATGACCAGGGGAGGGGCCATGAAGGCGGACACAGTCGCTGCATTGTTCATGCTGATCCTCGCCCTCGGAGGCGCCGCGGGAGCCTACTTCTGGTTCGACAACAACCGCCGCGTGGAAAACGCAGACTACGAAGCCGCCATCGATGACGTCACCGATCGTGAACTGCGCGCCGGTCAGTTGGGCTTTGCGCTCGACGGCGCGGCGGGGCGGCCCGACAAGCTGACTTTCCTCCGTGAACTCTATGCCGATCCATCCCACAGCCAGACGCTGAGCCTAGGCTTCGGGGCTATGTGCTCTCGAGCTGGAGCGGCTCCTACGAAGCTGTGGCCGATCAATTCAATCGCGAAGCCGAGCCGCAACGACTGCAAGCGGAGATCGACGAGCGCTTCGGCGATGGCGCTTATGCGTTGATGCAGGCGCAGCGCCAACAATTTCTCCGCGATGCATCTCAAATTGCCGCGGATCGCGCCGCGCGAGATCAGCGTGAACTGCAAAGAACCATCCGCGCCTATCAGGCCTTCGTCGCGCGAAACCACCGGCAACCGCGCAATGGCGAAGAAATACCCATGGATCCCTAGATCGCGGCGTCCTGCAGCGCTTGACGCAAGAACACTTTCAGATCGGCGATATGATGGTCGACATGAGGTGCATGGATCTCGTCCGCGCCGAGTAGAACAGTGGCAAACCCAAGGGCGCGCGCAGGCTTGAGATTGCGTGCTGAATCCTCAATGAGGACGCACTTAGCCGGATCAATGCCGCAGACAGTGATGAGGCGTTCGTAAGCGGCGCGTTGGGGTTTTGGCGTGAGCCCCGCCGCCTCGATGTCGAACACCAGTTCAAAGCAGTGCTCGATCGCCAACTGCGCCAAGGCGCGCTGGCCGTGGCCTCCCCCGCCGTTGGTGAAGACGATCTTGCGGCCGGGAAGTTGCTCGATCAGCTCGCCGAGT
>JACQAC010000049.1 GCA_016195245.1 Pseudomonadota bacterium | reverse complement strand
CAAATCTCGCGATTCGCGACCGACGCGCTCTCTGCCCTGGATGCGACACAAGTGGGCGCACTGACCAACACCCAAGTCGCGGCCATCACCGCCACACAAATCGCGGCGTTGACCGCCACCGATATCGGCGAGTTCACCGCCGGTCAGGTTGGCGCGTTGAGCAAGACTCAAATTCAATCGCTGACCGTCACCAATCTCGCGGGCCTCGCCGATACGCAAATTGCGGCGCTCTCGGTCACTCAGGTTCAAGGCCTGTCGAACGCAGACCTGTCCGCCTTCGACGCCACACAAGTAGGCGCTTTGGCGAACTCGCAGATCGCCGCGTTGAACACCACCCAAATCGCCGGCCTCACCGCGACGGACGTAGGCAAACTTTCCGCCGCGCAGGTTGGCGCCCTCACCACGACGCAGATCGGTCGCCTGGCGACAGCCGCGGTAGCAGCATTGGTCGACACGCAAGTCGCAGCCTTCAGCACCACGCAGGTGAAGGCGCTCACCACCACGCAGATCGCAGCGCTTAGCGCCGCCGACGTCGCGGAATTCGCCGCCACGCAAGTGGGTGCATTGACCACGACGCAGATCGCCGCCCTCAACGTCACCAATATCGCCAACGTCGCCGATACGCAGATCGCGGCGCTTGGCGTTACGCAAGTGCAAGCGCTCTCGACCACGAACTTGGCCGCCTTCGCGGATACGCAAATTCAAGCTCTCGCCAACACACAAGTTGCGGGTCTTACGGTTACGCAAACGGCGGCGCTCACCGCCACTAACATTGCGGCGCTCACCTCAACGCAGGCGAGCGCTCTAACCGGCGCTCAGATCGCCAGCCTGTCCTTGGCGGCAGCAGCGGCCCTCAGTTCCGACCAGGTCGGCGCCTTCAACACCACGCAAGCGCGCGCCTTCACGACTACGCAAATCGCAGCCTTCAATGCCACGGACGTCAGCGAATTCGCCGATACGCAGATTGCCGCGCTCTCGGCGACCCAAATCGCCGCCTTCTCAGGCGCCGGCTTCGCGGCCTTCTCCGACACGCAGATCGCCGCGCTGACGACGGCGCAAGTGCAGGCGATCTCCACTACCAAGATCGCCGCACTCAACGCCACGCAAGCCGGCGCGCTGACCACCACGCAGGTCGCCGCGCTCTCGACAACGCAACTGCGTTCGCTCTCGACTGATAACCTCTCCGGCCTCGACGCCACGCAAGTTGGCGCCATCACCGCGACCCAGATCGGCGCGCTGACCGCTACGCAACTGTCAGCGCTCAATTCCGGCGACATCGGCGAACTGGCGGCCACCCAGATCGCCGCGCTGACAGCCGCCCAGATCGGCGGCCTCAACGCCACCACAATCGGTTACCTGGCCGACACGCAAGTAGCGGCTCTGACCGCCACCCAAGTGCAGGCCCTCTCGACCACGAACGTCAAAGCACTCGTTGACACCCAAGTCGCGGCGCTGACGACTTCGCAGATTGCAGCATTGACCGCGGCGCAGTTGGGCGCGCTCAGAACCACCGACATTGGCGAGCTGACCGCAACTCAGATCGCGGCATTGACCACCACGCAAGCGCAGATCTTGGCGGATACGCAAATCGCGGCATTCGCCGACACGCAAGTGGCTGCCCTCACCGCCAGCCAGATCGCCGCCATTTCCGCAACCAAACTGGCCGCGCTCAACGCGACCCAGGTCGGCGCCTTCACCACGACACAGATCGGCGCACTCACAGCAGCTCAGCTGCGCGCCTTCTCCACCGACAACATCATCGCTCTCGACGCCACACAGGTTGGCGCCCTCAACGCCACGCAAGTCCGAGCGTTGACGGTGACGCAGGTCAATGCCCTGACGGCTGGCGACGTCGGTGAATTCGCGGCGAGCCAGGTCGCGGCCCTCGCGACGACCCAAGTCGCAGCCTTCAACGCCACCAACCTCGGCGCGCTGATCGACACGCAGATCGCCGCGCTCGCCGACACGCAGCTCAAGGCCCTAACCAACACCAATGTCTCGGCGCTGAACAGCACACAGGTGGCTTCGCTCTCGGCGAGCCAAATCGCCTCGTTCACGGCGACCCAAATCGGCGGCCTCTCCACGGGCGACATCGGCGAATTCGCCGCAACGCAGATCGCCGCGCTCAGCACCACGCAGGTGAAGGCGCTCTCAGCGACTGACATCGGCGCGCTCGCCGACACCCAAGTCGCGGCCCTGGCGGTCACTCAGCTGCAAGCGCTCACGATCACCGACGTTGCGGCGCTCAATGAGACCCAGGTTGCCGCATTGGCCGACACACAAGTCGCAGCGCTGTCGGCAACGCAGGTGGCGAGCCTGTCCACCACGGCGCTGTCTGCGCTTGATGCAACCCAAGTCGCGGCTCTGACGACAACGCAAACCAAGGCGCTGACAGCCACGCAGATTGCAGCGCTGAACGCAACCGACGTCGCGGAGTTCACCACTACGCAGATCGGCGCGCTGACCACAACGCAAGTGGCGTCGCTCACCGCCGGTAATGTCACCTCGCTCGCCGACACCCAAATCCAAGCTTTGGCGACGACACAGCTCTCGCGCTTGGGTACAGACGCGGTCGCGGCTTTCGACGGCGCGCAAGTAGCCGCCCTCTCCGTCACACAGGTGCGAGCGCTGACCGCCACGCAGGTCAGCGCACTGCAAACCACTGACATCAGCGAATTCACCGACACGCAAATCGCGGCGCTCACGTCAGCGCAAGTTCAGGCCTGGTCCACGACGGTGATCAGCGACATCGCCGGCACCCGTCTTGCGGCCCTGGGTATCACCCAGATCCCATCGCTCACCGCCACACAGCTGGATTATCTGTCGACAACGAACATCGGGGCGCTGAGCGCGACGCAGCTCTACGCCTTTACGTCGACCCAGATTGCCAGCTTGGACGGTGCGCAGATTGAAGCCTACCTCGCAGCGGTCTAGGTCATTGCGTTAAGGTCCTGACAACCAAAATCACGCGAGCGTTCGCGCACGCGCGCGGGGCCGATTTGCGCGCGCCAACCGGACCAGGCGCGACATGGATCAGAACCTCTTTGTTGCGGCTTTGCAAAGAGTCACCGCTGGCGAACTCAGCTTTACCGACCTGATTGCAGCGGCGCAGCAGCTCACCGCGGCTGGCCAAACCGACGCGGCTCGACAGCTCTATCAGGTCTGGATCGCCATGAACGGTGAGCATCCGCTGGTGTTCATCGCGCACTTCAATTGCTCTACGCTGTTGCAACAACAAGGCGACGAGACTGGCGCCGAAATCGCCCTGCGCAGCGCGCTGGCGGCCAATCCGGACTTTACGCCCGCTCACATCAACCTCGGCAGCGCGCTGGAACGCCGCGGCGCCGTGAAGGACGCCGTCGAGCAGTGGCGCGCTGGCCTTGAGAAGATGGCGGCGGTCACGGGCGACGCCGTCGAGTACAAGACGACGCTGTTGAAGCAGCTCAGTCGCGTGTTGACGGACAGCTCACAGCATGAGGCGGCTGAGGCGGCTCTGCTTCAGTGCCTGGACCTTCGCCCGGAAGCCCGCGATGTGCTCGAGCAGTTCGCCGCCGTGCGCCTGGTGCAATGCAAGTGGCCGATCGCCGCCGGCGCCCCGCCACGCGTCTCGAAGCGCGATTTCATTGCGCACTTCCATCCCCTCTCGGTGTGCGCCTACGCCGACGATCCGCTGATGCAGCTTGGCGTGGCGCGCGCTTACGTGCAGGCGATGACGCCGGCGGCGGCAATTCCCACGGCCATGGACCGCCGCAACGCTGCTGTTGCGCCAAACAACCGTCGGTTGCGCATCGGCTATGTCTCGTCAGATCTTCGCGCCCACGCCGTCGGCTATCTGATGGCGAATCTGTTCGAAGCGCACGATCCGAAAGCGGCGGAGGTCTTCGTCTATTACGCGGGTATTCCGTCAGACGACGTGATTACCCGGCGCGTGAAGGCAGCGGCAGAGCACTGGACCGACATCCGCACCGTCAGCGACGATCAGGCGGCGCAGCGGATCGCTGAGGATAAAATCGACATTCTCGTCGATGTAAACGGCCACACTCGCGACGCACGCCTCGGCGTATTCGCGCGCCGCCCCGCACCGATCCAGGTCAATTGGCTGGGTTACCCCGGAACGATGGGCTCGCCCTATCACCAGTTCATTGTCGCCGACGACTGGACGATCCCCAAAGACGCGGAAATCTACTATTCGGAGCAGGTTTTGCGGCTTCCGTGTTATCAGCCGAATGATCGCAAACGCGTCGTCGCACCGACAACACCAACGCGCGCCGAAGCGCGTCTGCCGGAAAACGCCTTCGTCTTTTGCTGTTTCAACGCCGCTCACAAGATTACGCGCTTCTCGTTCGAGCGTTGGATGGAAATCTTGTGTCGCACCCCGGACAGTGTGCTCTGGCTCTTGGACTACAACACCGAGACCAACGCGCGGCTGCGCGCCGAGGCGCAATCGCGCGGCGTCGAGCCCTCGCGACTTGTCTTCGCCCCCAAGATCGCGAACGCGCACCATTTGGCACGCTACCCGCTGGCAGATCTCTTCCTCGACACTGTTCCCTACGGCGCGCACACAACAGCGTCGGATGCGCTCTGGATGGGCGTGCCGCTGGTGACCCTTTCTGGACGCTGCTTCGCATCACGCGTCTGCGGCAGCCTGCTGCGCGCCGCGGGCTTGCCCGAACTTATCTGCAGCAGCGCCGACGTGTTCGTGGAACGCGCAGTTGCCCTGGCTACCACGGATCGCGCAGCGCTCTATTCTTACCGGCAGCGCCTCATCGCCAACCGCGACACATGCACGCTCTTCGACATTGACGGCTTAGCGCGAAACCTTGAGCAGCTCTACCGCGAGATGGCGGCGCTCTACGAACGCGGTGAAATCCCCCAGCCCAACCTCGCAAACCTCGACGCCTATTTCGACATCGGCGCGCGCCTTGATCACGACGAGATCGAAATTGGCGCTCTCGCGGACTACCACGGTCTCTATCGCCAGAAACTTCAGCAGCAGCACTTCGCTCGAATAACGCGACACCCAAAGCGCCAAGGAGATAATTTGCGCGCGCAGCGGCGGTGGCAATTTGTTGTCCGGCGCTGAACAATCCGCGCTCAACACGTTCCAGAGGCGCCGATTGGCGTCGAGAGCCTCAGCGACCACCGGCACGGCGGGCGCAGCCTCTTTCACGCGCACCAACCCGGCGGTGACCACCCCAAACGCCCGGTACTCAAGCTCGCGCGGATTATCAGCCTGCGTGGCCGCGCGCTGGTAGGCTTTGATCGACATGCCCAAGTCCCAAGCGCTCGGCCTCATACGAAATGAGTTTCCGGCAGCGCATCAATGCCCGGTAGTATTCGCCGGCCATTACTTCTTTGGAAACGCCGATGCATTCAGCCAAGATCGACGCCTCACGGATGGCGCCCATGAATTCCGTCAACCGCGTCGCGAACTCGGCGTACGCCTTGTCCCGGCCCATCTCATCGAGATACATGAGCATGATCGGAAAATAGACGCGTTTGGCCGGCGTATTGGCCTCCTCCGGCTGCATGATATCCTTCTCACGCAGCACAGACGCCTTGTTTTGCAGAACCAGAGCCGCACGGCG
>JACQAC010000048.1 GCA_016195245.1 Pseudomonadota bacterium | reverse complement strand
CCCGCGCGTAAGCTTTAGTTCCACACTGGCGGCTTACGATCCTTCCACGGCAGCTCTTTTTCCAACTGCCCTGCCAGGCGATAAAGCGTGCCTTCGTCTCCGTAGCGGCCCGTGAACATCATGGCGATAGGCAGGTTGGACGTGCTCTGCCAGAGCGGCAATGACAGCGACGGCTGCCCCGTCATGTTGAACGGCGGTGTGAAGCCAAAGGTCTCGGCTTGGCGGCGGTCGAACTCTTTGAGATCCGCCATGAGCGTATCGAGATAGTCAACCCGGGGCGGCGGCGTACACAGCACCGGCGTGAGATACACATCCCAGGTCTCGAACTTCGCCAGAATCTCACGGTTCATCAGCCGCAATTGCTGCCAGCCCCACATGGCGTCGGCGCCACTGATCGCTTTCCCGGCTTCATAAGCGCGACGCGCGAGGCCTTCGATGTCATCGCCCGGTTCACGGCCCTTGATCTCGATCCACCGCTTCATACCCGCCGCAAAATTGGAGGCAGAGACGAGGCCTTGTGCGCGGTAGAGAGCGCGGTAGTCGATCCCCAAGCCTTCATGTCGCACCTCGTGCCCGAGCTTGGCGAGGATTTCGGCTGTGCGCTCGATCGCCGCCTGCACTTCCGGATCAATAGGTACGCCACGCGGCGTTTCACTCGACCAGGCGATGCGCAGTTTTCCGGGCGAGCGCGTAACTTCCTCCGCGTATCGCCGCTCTTGCGATGGCGGCGCGTAGGGGCTTGCAGGTTGCGGATACCCAGTTGCGTCAAGCATCGCGGCGCTGTCCCGCACCGTGCGCGACACGACATGGTCAACAGAAAATCCGATGGCGCGGTCGCTGTCATGCACCCCATTCGGATTGCGGTCGCGCGTCGTCTTCATACCGACAAGCCCGCAGCACGCCGCGGGGATGCGGATCGAGCCCAGGCCGTCGCTCGCATGCGCCAGCGGCACGATCCCCGCCGCCACCGCCGAGGCGGCGCCACCGGATGAGCCACCGGAGATGTGGTCGGTGTTCCAAGGATTGCGGCACGGTCCCAGCTTGGCTGACGTGGTCACGCCCGGAATCCCGAACTCCGGCGTATTAGTCTTACCGGCCAGCACCGCACCGGCGGCGCGATAGCGGGTTACCAATTCACTGTCGGCAGCATCCGCGTCGACCGTCGCAAACCGGCTGCCCGAAGTGCGCGGCCAATTTTTCACCCGCAGGCCCAGGTCCTTGATCAAGAATGGGACGCCCTTGAATGGTCCATCGGGCAGCGCATTGCTCGCGACTGCTCGGGCTTCGTCGTAAGCCTTGTAAACCACCGCGTTGAGTTTGGGGTTGTGGCGCTCGATGCGCGCGATGGCGGCTTCCAGCAATTCGCTTGGCGTTACGTCACGGTTTCGGACCAGCTCTGCGAGACCAAGGCCATCGTAATCGGCGTAATTTTCCATCGCGCACCTCTCGACGGCGAACGATAGCGGTTAATTTTCGTTTGGCACGCGGAATGCAACGCGCTGGGCATGAGCGCTGCCCGCCCCTCGCTCGTTTACGACGCCGCCTTCGAGGAAGTGCGTGAGCAGCGCATGCACGACCGCCGCGCTGGCGACCGGCGCACGCGCCAGGATCGCTCGGGGCTGCGCATGGATCCGCTGTTCGCCGCTACGCTCGTCAACCATGTCGCCAAACCAGAGCGAAACATCGCGTATGGTTACCGCGCCGCGCGTCTGCTCCGCGCCGGCATCGCGATCAATATGAAGGCCTAGGCGCGCTTGCGCGCCGCAGCTTCAAACTCTTGCAGCCACGCATCGACGGCATCCAGCCGCGCTTCGATATCTTCAATACGCGCGGACGACGTCTCGCCCTGCTGCTCTGCCCGCGTTGCGACGCCCGCGCGTAAGGTAACCTCAACGAGATCCTTGCTTAGAAGCTTCGCGAACGCTTCGAGTTCGTGCGCGGTCGGCGCGCGTTGATTGGTGAAGAGCTGTTCGAGTTGCGACGTATCGATGCCCGCACACGCGGCAAGCGCCGCACGATCGAGCCAGCGCTCCGCTAGGCGCGCGTCGAACCAATCCGCATCAAAGAATAGCGACATCCACCCTCCATCCGGCGCCGATCCTGCAGGATCGGCGCTCATGGCCGCATTCATCATTCCGCGATTCGGGCGCTGGCTCGACTTTGGGATCGCCTTAGCGCTCGGTGTTTGGTGCATGTAGATGTGCAAACGGCAGCCGGTTAAGGCTGCCGTCGCACAATTGTTAGGTCGTTTCGGTTTAGCGCCGACTTAGTGCTGGCCAGCGAACTCAACGTCACGGCGCGCCGAGACGATGGTCACCACAACGCCCGCCAGCACATCCAAGAGCGACATCACCAGGATCAGGAAGAACGGCGTCGTCGCGAAGGCCGGATGCAGCAGAAATTCGACCAAGCAGATGATGAACACCAACATCGAGAGCGCGTGATTGAAGATCGCCGCCGTGCCGGTCGAGGTCGACTTCAGCAATTCGATGAACAGCAGGATCAGCGACAGCAGCACCATCACGTCGCCGAAGGTCACGATCCATTCGACACCCGACGCCATCGGCACGCGCAGCCAAGCGTCAAACAAGTGCTGGCGCACTGCATTGGGATCGTGGTTCGCAACCGTCGAGCCGAAGCCCCACACGTTGTAGAGATTCGTATACTTGGAGCGGCCAGCGCCCCGCTGTCGATGATTAACCTCCAAGAACTCGACTGCATAGCCTTCGCGCAGCATCAGCGCGGCCATGTAGCGGTGCATGTGGTCGAAATACGGGAGCGCCAAAAAAGCCTCTCGTTTGAACACCTTGACCCCAGAACCGCTATCGGTGGCACCGTCATTCAAGAGGCCGCGGCGTACATTGTTGGCGATCTGCGAGGCCATTCGCCGGCTCCAGACATCCTGACGTTTGCCGCGCTTACCCGCCACCATCCCGAGATTCGCAGGCGCATCCGCGCGCGTGAGTCTGGCCAGGAGCCGCGGCAGGTCCGCCGGATCGTTCTGCCCGTCGCCGTCGAGGGTGCCGACAATCGGCGCCCGCGCCGCCATCACGCCGGTGCGCACGGCGCGGCTTTGCCCGGAATTCTTGCGATGACCAACCAGTCGCAGCGTCGGCAATTCCCGTCGCGCCAGGGCCAATTCGCCACGCGTATCGTCACGGCTGGCGTCATCGACAAAGATCATCTCGTAGGAGCGGCCCTCAAGGACGGTGGCGATCTCCCGCGCCAAGGCGGCGGCGTTGCCGGCCTCGTCACGCACCGGCACGACCACGCTGAATTCGATACTCTCGGCCACGCGGGCTCCCTCAAAGCGGGGGTCTCTTAGCCGTTGGGCCTGTGGATTGCGAGCCTTCGCATCCGCCGCAAGACAAGCCGAGCGAGCGCAGCTAAGCACCGGCTTCGTGGCGGCGCCCGTTTCACCGGCTTTGTTCGACCAATTTGCCCGCGGCTGGCGCGGCTATGCACTGGTGGCGCTGATCGCGCTGGCCTCGGCGTTGTTTGGCGCCGCCGCCATGCCGCCGCTCGACGCCGACGAATCGCTGTTCGCGCTCGCCACCAGGCAGATGGTGGAAACCGGCGCACGCCCGGCGGACGCCGTCATCGTTCACGAGGCGCAGGCGCTGGCGTTGCGCTTCGCGCCCGGTGCTCGGCTAACCGATATCTGGGCGTATCGCTTGCCCTCGGCGCTCGGACTGATGCTTGCGGCGATCGCCTGCTTGTGGGCCGGCAAAGCCCTGCTCGGACGGCGCGGCGCCTTCATTGGCGCTGGGCTTTTCGCGGCAGGATTGTTCGCCGGTTTCGAGGCGATGTGCGCCACCCCCGTCGCGCTCACTCTCGCCTTCACAACACTCTGTTTCGCGGCGCTCGCGCAACTCTACGCTGGCGGGACAAAACACACGCATGGCTCGGCTACGGTATTCTGGGCCGCGTTCGCGAGTTCGTTGTGCATCGACGCGGCGCTTGCGCCACTCATATTGGTGCTCGCAATCACCGCACTCATCGTTTGGGAGCGCCGTGCAAGCTGGTTGCGGCCGCTGTTGTGGTGGCCGGTGTTCATGCCTTCTGCGCTGATCCTCGCCGCGAACTTCGCCATCGGCGGAACCATCTGGACCAGCCTCCATCTTCTCACCCGCCACTTGCAGCTTCCGGGTTTTCACACACTGCTGCTGCCGCTGCTGATCTTTCCCGCGACATACGCGCTGCCCGCGGCCGCGCGGCTGGTGATCGAAGCCGTGCGTGCGCCGCGCGCCAATGCGGCGCCGTTTCGCTTTCTGATCGTCTGGGCTGGCGCGGTGTTCTTCTTCGCCGAGCTCTGGCCCACCAAATTGCCGACCTACGCATTGCCCGCTTATCCGGCTATCGCGCTCATGTGCGGCGCCGGCGTCGCCGCGATGCTGGGAAGGCGGTGGCGTTCAACACATCCCGCCGGCCTGGTGCTGTTCGGCGTCATCGGCCTCGTGCTGATCGTTCTACTCGCCGCCGCAGCCACTTTCATGCCCGGTGACTTTGGCACTGACGTGCGCCGCGCCATTTCCGCCGGCCTCATCGGCGTTCTGATCGTTGGCGGCGCGCTTGTTAGTCTCCTCTTCTGGCGCCGTTCCACGACGCGCGCCGCCGTGCTGATCGCTGCCGCGCTGGCCTTTTCCTATAGCGTGCGTGAGCACATCCTGCCCGACGCGCGCGAGTTCAATGTCAGCGGCGAAACCATTGCGGAATTGCAACGCGCGCGGCTCATGCCCCGACCAGGCCGCGTGCTCTGGGTCATTGGCTATCCGCAGGCCAGCATAGTGTTGCAAACACACGCCGCCGCAGCGCTCGCCGGTGCTGACGAGGCCGGCGCTCACGTTCAAGAAGGTGACCCTCTGGCTGTCGAGCTTCGCCAGCTAGACGCGCTGCAAGCCGCGCTCGCCACGCGGCGCCTCACGTTCACAAGCGTTGACGCACCGGTCCGCGGCGTTGCTCTCGACGATGGAAAACGCGTCGCGCTGTCTGTCGGCCGCGTCACCGCGCTGGCGGTCGACCAACAACAAAATCCCGCAGGGTCACGATCACGCTCAAGGCGGGCGCCGCGATAATCGCAAACGCCTTCTCGAACGGCGTGCGCGCACTGCGCACCGCAAACAACGCCAACCCCTGCGCCTGCTTCCGCCCCGCCATTTGCGGACGAACAAATTGCACGCCCGCCGCCACCGGCTGAAACAACACGCTGCCGCCAGCGGCACGGGCACGGCGACAGAGATCAAGATCCGCGGCGTCTGTCAGAAACTGCTCGTCAAAGCCGCCAAGCGATTGGAAATCATTCTTTGGCGCCAACATGAAGGCCCCAGACACCGCACCAACTTCTGCTGGCAATGGCGTATCATCGCGCCCGATCGCGCCGCGACGCATTGATGGCCGCCCACCGCTCCATCCGAGCGCCACCGCAACTGCCGACCAGGTATTCAGCGAGCCCCTCCGCGCCGCGCTGCGCTCGCGCCCTTCTGCGTCGGTCAGCCTGCCGCCTGCGATCCACGGCGCCTTGGCGCTGCCGCCAGCGGCCGCAAGTCGTTCGGCCGCGCCACGCTGCAACACAACACTCGGCGCCAAGAACAAGAACCAGCGTCCGCGCGCCTGTTCGGCGCCGAGATTAGCCGCCGCGCCCGCGCTCGCTCCCGATGGCGCCACCACCACCTTCACGTCGCGACGATCCATCTGCAGCGCGCGCAGTGACGACGAAACAGCCGGGGCGTTGCCGGCGTCCACCATCACCAAGTCGTCGATCCATGGCTCCGCCAAGGCGGCGCGCAGGCTGAGGTCCAGTGCGTGCTGGGCGCTGACCGACCGGACGTTCCGGACGACCACAATTGCGGATACGCGCGGCTCGAGCGCCACTGCCGATTCGCGCTCATGTGAGGGGAACTTGTCCACCCGTCCTGTCTCCGCCTCGTCCAGATCTATCCTGTCTCGCGCTTAGGGCGGCGTCTAGGCGGGTCCCATGGAGCGGCGAAACGAGGCGCATCCAAACCGAAGCGAGCAAGTCGCGGTGGAATCCATGCCTTGGATGTCACAACCCTTTAGGCTCACTTAACGAATTTCCATGTGAATGACCCAGGTAGGGTCACCAGATGAACGAGCAGCAAATTCAACTCGTCCAGGAAACGTTTGCGCGCGCTCGCCGGCTCGGACCCCACGTTGCTGCCACGTTCTACGCTGAGCTGATGACCATCGATCCGTCGATCCGGGCCATGTTCAAGGGTGACATGGTCGTCCAAGGCGAAAAGCTCATGAACATGCTCGGCGCCGTTGTTGACGGGCTCAGGGCGCCACAATCCATTCTTCCAACCGCCTGCGCGTTGGCGGTCAAACACCTGGACTACGGCGTGGAGGCCAAGCATTACGCAATGGTCGGCACAGCGCTGCTTCGCACCCTCAAGCACGAACTCGGCCAGAACTTCACGCAAGAAATGCGTGAGGCCTGGGGCGCCGCCTATCAATTCTTGGCCGACGCCATGATTGCGGCAGCGTACGGGTCGACGGCTCGGCCTAGCGCAGGTCCGGCGGCGTAGCTTCCACCGAGAGGGATTTGGCCGCCGCGTCGAGCGCCATGACCGTCTGCGCGTCGCCGCCTAAACGCCGAAGCGCCACGGTCTTGTCCTCAGCTTCCTTACGGCCGACCACCGCGATCACTGGAATCTTCTGCAGCGAGTGCTCGCGCACCTTGTAGCCGACCTTCTCATTGCGAGCGTCGACCTCCACACGCAGCCCCGCGGCGCGCAGCGCTTTGGCCACGTCCTGCGCATAGCCGTCGGCTTCTTGCGTGATGGTGGCGACCACCACCTGCACCGGTGCCAGCCAAAGCGGAAAGGCGCC
>JACQAC010000047.1 GCA_016195245.1 Pseudomonadota bacterium | reverse complement strand
TCGTCTCGTGTACGCCACGGGCGTGTGCGGTGTCCTGCACTATTGGTGGCTGGTCAAAGCCGATGTGAGCCGCCCATACGCCTACGGCGCCGTCGTCGCCGTGCTTCTCGGATTCCGAGTGTGGTGGGCAAAACTGCGGTCGGCGTGATGGCCCGAGCGGCGTCGATGACGGGAAAAACCCGTCTCGCGGCGCACCTTTCCGCCGAGCGGCTTCATTCCTTACGGCAGGCGCTGCTCGTCGACACTGGCGCGATTTCAGAGGGCACAAGCGCCGCGTTCAGGACCTTGGCCCCGCAGCTCCGTCAGCAATGGGCGGCGACGCCACTCTACGCGACGCTGACCGAGGCCCACCGCCAAGCGCTCGATCGCTATTTCGACACGAATGCGACCGGCTTGACCGAAGAAGTCATGAACGGCGCCCCCGCTGTGCTGGACCGATATGCTCCGCGGTTGGCCGCCATCCTCTCCGAGGCCGAACTCGCGGATGTAATCGCCTTCGCACACTCCCAAGAAGGTCGACAAATCTTCGTGGACGGCGTTGTGCGTGGCGCGTCTGGTCAATCAGGAGGCAGCCCAACGTTTACCGCAGCGCAGACAGACGCGCTCGTACGGTTTGAGCAGACGCCCGGCGGACACGCGTTCAACTCTCACACCGACCAAATCAATCCGTTGCTCGGTGAAATCGGACGCGCCGCGACGTCTGCGCCCGCTGTTCGCCGGCGTCTGTTGCACGATATCTGCAGCGTTCTTGAAGACCAATGTACGCCGCCGATGCGCGCAGCGGGAGAAAGCCTCTAACCCTCGTCCGCGAACGGATTGGCGCCCTGGCGCACGATCAAGCGCACGGGCGCCGCATGCAGATCGAAGGCGTCGCGCAGCGCATTCACGAGATACCGCTTGTAACTCTCCGGCATCTCGTCAGCACGTGAACACAGCAGCACGAATGTCGGCGGCCGCGCTTTGATTTGCGTCATGTAACGCGGCTTGATGCGCTTACCATGCACTGCCGGAGGCGGGTTGCGTTCAACAACGGCGCGCAGCCAGTCGTTCAAATCCTTCGTTTTGACCCGCGCCGTCCAATCGGTTCTCGCTTCTTCAACCGCATTCATCAAGCGATCGAGACCAACGCCAGAGAGCGCGGAAATCGTCACCAGTGGTGCGCCGCGCGCCTGCGGCAAGCTTTCCTTCGCGACCAGCTTCATTTCCTCGAAGTGCGCGCGCGGATCCTCGACCTTGTCCCACTTGGCCAGGGCGAAAACCAAACCGCGGCCCTCGCGCACGACGAGATCGGCAATGGCGAGGTCTTGCCGTTCAAAGGCTTCACTCGCATCCATCACCAACACGCACACATCCGCAAAGCGGATCGCGTGCAACGTCTCGCTGACCGACAATTTTTCCAGCTTCGCCTGAACCTTGGCCTTTTTGCGCATGCCAGCAGTGTCGACGAGGCGATAGCGCTTGCCGCGCCAAGACCAATCCACGGCGATAGCGTCGCGCGTGATGCCCGCTTCGGGGCCGACCAGCAGCCGATCCTCGCCCAACAGTGCGTTCACCAGTGTGGATTTGCCCGCGTTGGGACGGCCGATAATGGCGAGATTGATTGGGCGTTCGCGCGCGTCTTCTTTCACGCTTTCCGCGCCCTCGGTCGCGGCCAGCACCGCGGCATAGAGATCGCTCATGCCCTCGCCGTGCTCGGCCGAGAGCGGAATGGGGTCGCCAATGCCAAGTGCGTAGGCTTCGCCAACGCCAACGTCGCCTGCGCGTCCTTCAGCTTTGTTCGCGGCCAGGATCACAGGCTTGTCGGCGCGCCGCAGCAATGCGGCAAAGGTCTCATCCACGGGCGTCACACCGACACGCGCGTCGATCAGGAACAGAATCACATCGGCTTCGTTGATCGCCACCTGCGTCTGGGCGCGCATGCGTGCTTCGAGCGATGCGTCCGTCGCATCCTCAAAGCCCGCGGTATCAATCAGCTGCAGATCGAGATCGCCCAACCGCCCGTTTGCTTCGCGCCGGTCGCGTGTAACGCCAGGCGTGTCATCGACGATCGCCAGCTTCTTACCGGCGAGGCGATTGAACAGCGTCGATTTGCCGACATTAGGACGCCCGACGATCGCGAGCTTGATCGTCATGGGCATCCATCTTTAGCGCAGCACCACGAGCTGCGCGTTGTCAGTGACGAGATAGATCATTCCGTTGGCGGTTACCGGGGGAATGAAGACGGCGTGTCCGGTCTGACCGTGCGCGACCACTTCGCCATTCTCTGGGGTGACGCCCACCACTTCGCCTTCCGAATTTGCGAGCACCAAGCGGCCACCGACCATGATCGGGCCCACCCAAGCAACGCGCCCTTTGTGTTGCTCCTCGTTGCGATAGCGGCGCAGCTGCTTCACCCAAAAAACACCGCCGGTAGCGCGATCGAATGCGGCAAGCTCGCCGTCGACGCTGACAGCGTAGACGACATCGCCGATCACACACGGCGTCTGCGTCGACGCGAAAGGCTTCGCCCACACCCGCTGGCCAGTGTTGAGGTTGATGGCGACGAGCACGCCGGAGTGGCTGGCGGCATAGACGACGCCGCCAGTGACCACTGGGCGGCCTGGAATATCGTTGATGGCCGAGAGTGATGTAAGCGCGCCCGGCCGCGATAGGGAATCGCCCCAAAGACGCCGACCGTTCGCGGACACGACCGCCGAAAGCTCGCCCGATGCGAACGGTGCAATCACTGTTTCCCCGGCAACCGCAACGCTTGGCGACGCGACGATGCGCGCGGGCTCGGCGATGGCCTGGAAATTCCACTGCACTTCGCCGGTGCTGGCGTCCATCGCTATCAGCGTGCTGTCGTTGGTGATGGCGTAAACGCGGCCGCCTGCGACAGTTGGGGAGGATTGATACGGCGTGCTGCCGTCGGCGCGCCAAACTTCGTGGCCATTGCTCGCGTCGAGCGCCACCACGAAGCCGTAGCCGGTGGTCACATACACGCGCCCCTCGGACACCGCCAAGCCACCGCCTTGGGCAAAGTGGTCGCGGCTATGCTGAGGATGCAGCGCCACCGACCAAGTGCGGTGACCATTGGATGCGTCAACAGCGGTGACACGTTGATTGGCATCGAGGAAGAACAAGCGGCCTTGCGCGATGACCGGCACGCTTGAAAGCGCAACATGGCCATTGGTGCCGCCGCCGAGATTAGCGCGCCACGCTTGTTGGAGCGTCGCGGAACCGCCGGCGTTCGGCGGCGAGTTGGTCTCGTTGCCGCCCGGCTGACTCCAGTTGGGCAAGTCTGTCGCGGCCGGCACCGCGATAGTACGCGACGCCAATGCCGGATCTGCAACCAGCGCCTGATCGGAAGCTAAGATCGAAACGCGTCCCTCTTGCGGCACCGCGTTGTGGGGTGTTGCGTTGCCGCCATCAAACAAGTGACCCACCCGCTGAACGGTTGAGCACGCGGACAAGGCCACAGCGGCCGCGACAAGCGCGATCGGTCGCAAAGGTCTCATTGATGTGCTCCTTGAGAGGGCGCGGGCGGAGTTGCGCCCCGTGCAGATGAGTTCGTGGATGTTGCCGAAGTCGCCGCAGCAGGCGCAGCCGGTAGTAGCGCCAATGTCGCTTGCGCGCGCTGACGCACGCCTTCTGGCGCGTCGAATGCAAGCGTCAAATCTTCAAGCGTGCTGCGCGCGATATCGTAGTGGCCGCTTTGCCAAGCTTGGATGCCCAGGAGTTCACGGGCCAAGAATGAAATTCGCGAGTGCGACTGGAGCAGCGGTTGTAGGCGGCGCTGCACGGCCTCGAAATCTTGGGTGTCGGCGGCGAGGTATGCTGCGCGCAACTGCGCGGTTTCCTTCAGCACCGGATCATGCGCGGCAGCCGCCGCTTGATCGAAGGCGG
This sequence comes from Pseudomonadota bacterium, assembly GCA_016195245.1. GTDB lineage: Bacteria > Pseudomonadota > Alphaproteobacteria > Caulobacterales > Aquidulcibacteraceae > Vitreimonas. The sequence goes on along the minus strand of JACQAC010000047.1, from coordinate 2,673 downwards.
CAATCGACCCTTCCATGTCGCCCTGCAATTGCAGGATCGCCGCGTATTCCATCCGCGCCATAACGCGATAGGTGTCGGAGCCTTGTGTTGTTAGATGCAGAAATGCGGCCTTGGCGCCGGCCATGTTGTTCTGCTGCGCCATTTCCTGTGCAGCACGGAAAGCCGTCGACTCCTCGCGCGCGGCTTGCCGCTGATGATCCGTCCACAACTGCCAACCACCTATGCCAAGAAGAAAGACTAGAAACAGCCCTCCCAGCCACGGCCCATAGCGCTTGAAATCTTCCAGCAGCCGTTCCTCACGGATGTGCTGGTCGACTTCCTGAACAAAACCCTCTGTTGCGTCGTCTTTGCTCACGCGGCTGTTTCCTCGCCCCTGGAACGCGCGGCGAACTTCAGCCCGCCCCCTTATTGCCGGCAAAGCTCTAGCCGCGCTTGCCGTCTCCGGCAACGCGCCGCCGCTGCGGCTTGCCGCCCAGCACATAAGTCTCGGCTGCGGCAGGAAAACGGCGGGCCCGCACATCGGCAGCGTAAGCGGCAGCCGCCTTGTCGATGACCCCCTTTAGGTCGGCGTAGCGACGGACAAACTTGGGGGTCCACTCGAATAACCCCAGCAAATCGTCGGTCACTAGGATTTGTCCATCACATTTGGCGGAAGCGCCTATGCCGATAGTGGGGGCTTTGACGGCCGCGGTTATTTCTGGGGCGAGCGCCTCGTCGACGCCTTCGACGACAATCGCAAACACCCCCGCCTCGTCCGCCGCTAGGGCCTCCGCCAGCACTCTGTCTCGCTCCTCGAGGGTACGGCCCTTGGCCCGGAACTTCCCGTCCACGTTCACGGCCTGCGGCCGTAGCCCCACGTGGCCCATGACCGGGATACCCCGATCGACCAAGAATCTGGTGGTAGCACCAATATCGGGTCCCGAAGCTTCCATCTTGATCGCCTGAGCACCGGTTTCCTTCAGGACCCGCGTTGCATTGGCGAAGGCCTGCTGTGCGCCACCCTCGAAGGAACCAAACGGCATATCGATGACGACGAGCGCGCGATCAGCGCCACGCATCACCGCCTGCCCATGCATGATCATCATGTCCAGTGTGACGCCCACTGTGTTCGGCAAGCCGTGCAGCACCATGCCCACGGAATCGCCCACCAGCAGCAGGTCGCAGTGCGGGTCAAGGATCTTAGCGACAGGCGCGGTGTACGCCGTCAGGCAGACGATCGGCTCGCCGCCTTTGCGCGCGCGGATATCCGGCGCGGTGATGCGAGGGGTATCAACGTGACGCGACATGGGCTCACCTTGCCGCCAGACTTAGAGATTTGCTGCGCTGCACACCAGCCCAGTCGCCTGCTGGGACTGCTTTACTCTTGTGTCGCGCGGTAGGCGACCAAGCCCCCCGCCAAAGCGCCTGTTACGAGCAGGATCTGCGTCATAGCCGCGCTGACCGCCTGCATCGCATTGGCGCCCGGCCCAGTAATGACCTGGTGGGCACGCAGCATGCCGAAACCGAGCGACGTGAGTACCCCGGGCGCGATGTTCATAATCATCCCATAGACGCCAAAGAGCACCGCGACGCCCGCAATGGCCCAGGCGCCGGTTTGGAGAGCGTTGCGAAGACGCGCCAAGCGCTCCGTCCGCGTCACCGCATCCGTAACCGACACCGAAAACCCATCGTCGGCCGGCTCGTGCGCTTCGGCAAAACTGCGCTTCAGAAGAGAGTCAAAGTCGGTCATCAGGCCGCCTCCAACATGCGGCGAAGCTTTTCTGTTCCTCTTAGAACGTGGGACTTAACAGTGCCTAAGGGAAGCCCCGTCATGTCCACGATCTCAGCGTGACTCAAACCTTCACCATGATTCAAGGTCACGCAAAGTCTTTCTGCATCAGAGAGCCGCGCTAGCGCACGCTCCAGGTCGATTTTCGCGCCTGCCGCCGCTTCGGGCGTCGATCCTTCCGACGCAATCGGCGAAGCGTCGTCAATCTCTTCAAACACGGCCTTCTGGCGCCTCTTTGCCATCAGGAACGTGGTCACCGCGATCCTCCTAAACCAGCCCGGAAAAGCCGCCGGGGTTTCCAAGTCCCGCAATCTTTCCCATGCCTTGATGAACGCCTCTTGAGCCAAGTCGTCAGCTTCAGCAGCGTTCGAACACATGCGTCTCAAAAGCGCCCGCGCCCATCCCTGACGACGCTTCACAAGCTCGCCGAAGGCCGCCTGGTCCCGCGCTTGGGCCGCCACGATCAAGGCGGCTTCGCCGGCCTGGGCTAGATTGATGAGCCCCCGCGTGGCCACGCTTCATCGCTCTCACATGTCCCTTTTTTTGGCGGAGTAATCGACGATCGCAAGCAGCAAGAAGGCGACGCCAAGGGCGCCCAAGATGAAGCCTGGCACCCGCAGGAAGCTCATATCGTCAACGGTGTAGGCGATCGCGACGAAGGCGACCCCCAAAGCGGTCAGGGTCACAGCGCTACCCAAAGAGCGCCGCGGGCGATCAACTTGAGTTTGGCGCACAGTCCCTTGCGTGAGTTCGCGCATGATCGCCGGATCAAGCGGTTGTCCCTTCTCAAGCGCCTGCGAAATCAGCTGGTGAGCGGACTGTTTTGTTCGCTCTCGCAGCCAGATCGGGATGATGATCACCGCGCCGAGAAATAGTAAAAAAATAAGCGGAACTAAGCTTGCGAC
>JACQAC010000046.1 GCA_016195245.1 Pseudomonadota bacterium | reverse complement strand
CGGACAGCCGGGCACATAGATGTCCACCGGCACGATGCGGTCGCAACCGCGCACCACCGCGTAACTATAATGATAGTAGCCGCCGCCATTGGCGCAGGATCCCATCGAGATCACGTAACGCGGCTCCGGCATCTGGTCGTAAACCTTGCGCAGCGCCGGCGCCATCTTGTTGGTCAGGGTGCCCGCGACAATCATCACGTCCGACTGCCGCGGCGAGGCGCGTGGCGCGAAACCGAAGCGCTCGAGATCGTAGCGCGGCATTGACGCCTGCATCATCTCGACCGCGCAGCACGCCAGCCCGAACGTCATCCACATCAGCGAACCGGTGCGCGCCCAGGTGATGATGTCGTCCGCCGCGGCTACCAAAAATCCTTTGTCGGCAAGCTGATTAGAAAGACCGGTATAGAAGGGATCGTCTTCCCTAACCGGGAATCCGCCTTCAACGCCTGATCGCGCCGCGCTCCCTGCTGGAGTAATGATGGTCATGCGCTCATTCCCACTCCAGCGCGCCCTTCTTCCACTCGTAGACAAAGCCCACGGTGAGCACGCCCAGGAATCCCATCATCGACCAGAACGCGAACTGAGCGATCTCGGTCGGCATATGCTTCAGCGCCACCGCCCACGGGAACAGGAACGCCACTTCCAGGTCGAAGATGATGAACAGGATCGAGACAAGGTAGAAGCGCACATCGAATTTCATGCGCGCATCGTCAAAGGCGTTAAAGCCGCACTCGTAAGCCGAGACCTTTTCCTTGTCCGGCTTCTTCGGCGCCAGCACCCAGGCGCCGATGAGGAACAGCGCCCCGATCGCTGTCGCCAGCGCGAAAAAGATGATGATCGGCAGATAGTTCAGAAGGTCGAGACCCATACATTCCACCTAGGCGCGTTCGCGTAGCGTCGCCAGGGCAACTGGCGCCGCAGGCGCGAAATCGGCGGGACGCTAGTGGCGCCCGCTGGTCCTGTCTATGGGTGGAAAAATCGAGCGAAATGGCGCGAGTGACGGGGCTCGAACCCGCGACCTCCGGCGTGACAGGCCGGCGCTCTAACCAACTGAGCTACACCCGCGTTTTCGCGAGAGCGAGCGGGTTAGGGCAACCCGTTCCGCCGGTCAAGCGCGCCAGCCGCTTCGAGGAATGGTGGGCGGTGAGGGGATCGAACCCCCGACCCTCTCCGTGTAAAAAATTCCTCTCGCCCTTTGGTTTCAAGGCGCGATTGTAAACCGTCTCAGATAGGGACAGCGCGAGATCAAGTGATGTGGGGTTTCGCTGTAAGCCGGGGAGACGGTCCAACCCGCCATATCAGTGGCGCAACGTAGAGTTCGTTTCTTCACCTTGGTCCCCGCGAAACTTGCCGCTCGGTGAACCTTCAATGCAGTCGAACGCCACCGATATGCTTCGGCTGCTCCCCTCATGGATTGGCCGGACGCGCCAAGTTGCCCGGATAATGTCCGGGTCGGACTGGTGTTCACTCATTGCTCTCATCCGTCCTCAGCCTAGCAAAATTCTGAGTGTCCAATCTTGGTCAGCTCGACCCTTGACGACGATTTCGCGGGCGTCGGGGTTTAGGCGCTAACACGCCACTCGCGCCCGCACAGCGAGCGGCGTGGAGTCGCCGAAACGAGACACTCACGTCGTCACCGATTAGGCGAGACGTTAGGCATCTTGCCAAACGCGTTAAACGCACGATCCTAGGTCAAGAATTTTGTGGGATTGCCGATGGACCCGATTGGCCTGCTCAACGTCTTGGCGTACAAGCGCCAAGTACTCAGCCAACTGCTCGGTGTGGCCAGCATCTTTGGTGGATTTGCAGTGACCGGCGTGGTTGCGTTGCGCGCCGACACTCATAGCGGGCGCGTCCAATCGATTGCATTTCTCGCAATGATTGTTGCGGCCGTCGCCTTCATCTTCGCAACCGCTTTTGACTCCGTCTGGCTGCCCATGAGCAACAGCGCACACAGCCCCGAAAGCGTACGCGCGCTACTCGCTGCCGGCGACAACATCGCTTACGCCGTAATTATCGGCGTGGCTGCGTTGGCGGTTGCGGTGGCATTACTGGGCTTTGCGCGTTCGCGCCTCATGGGAATTGCTACCTTGATGGTGGCACTCTTGGCGATTGTCGCCTTCGTGGTTGAAGTCACGGTCCTAGTTGAAACGCTGCGTTGAATGACAGCCCTGCTCCAATCGAGCTGCTGATCAAATCCGGCGGCGGCGAAACCTCGAGCGCGCCTATGCCGCGATGCTCGCGCGCCATCGCGCGGAGAGCGCCCCGCCAATTTGAATATTTCCGAAGAATGATCGCCGCGCTTAGCGGCGAACCGCGGAGCAGATGACCACGCAAGAAACGCTGAAAATTGTAAACCGCTGTAAACCGGGAGACGCCCGCGGAGCGGGTTTACAACAAGCCTTAGATAAACTCTTGCTAGATTAACTAGTTATGGTGGGCGGTGAGGGGATCGAACCCCCGACCCTCTCCGTGTAAAGGAGACGCTCTGCCGCTGAGCTAACCGCCCGAACGCCATCGATAGGCGCCTCCCTCTGGCCCGCGCGGCGCGCGAGCGCAAGCACTCAGCCCTGATTGCTGGTCATCCCCGCAAAGAGGGCCTGCGCCTTCGGATCGGACCCGGTTTCCTCGCTGGGCAAACCCTCACAGAACGTCACCCAACCGATCTTGGCTTCGGTTCCGTACTGAATGCCAATCGGCGCTGCGTTTGGATCATCCAGCGACCCGATGGTCACATAGAAGCGCGCTTCGGGCTGATTATAACTGAACGACAAGGGCGTGCCGCAATCGCGGCAGAAGGCGCGCGTCGCCAGGGTCGAGCTGGCAAACACACCGGGTTCGCCTTTGATCCACGCGAAACCGGCCTTCGGTGCGCCCGCAAGCGCCGCGAACAAGCCTCCGGTAGCGCGCTGGCACATGCGGCAATGACAAACGTGTGAATTCTGCGGCGCGACATAGAGCGCGTAACGCACTGCGCCGCACTGGCAGCCGCCTGTCGCATGAGGGGTGCGCGTTTCTGACATGGCTCCGATCTGGCCCCCCGCGCGGCGCGATGCAACGATGGCGCGATGAGCACTTCAAAATCCGCCCTGGAAGGCATTCGCGTTCTCGACCTGTCGCGCGTACTCGCCGGCCCTTGGGCGACACAAATCCTCGGCGATCTCGGCGCCGACGTGATCAAGATCGAAAAGCCCGGCGCCGGCGATGACACGCGCGGCTGGGGCCCGCCCTTCGTGAAGAAGCCCGACGGCGCCGACAGCGACGCCGCCTATTACCTTGCCGCCAATCGCAACAAGCGCTCGGTGACGATTGATTTCGCGAAGCCCGAGGGCGCCGCGCTGCTCAAGCGCCTCGCGCCGCACTGCCAGATACTTGTCGAGAATTTCAAGACCGGCGGCCTCAAGAAGTACGGCCTCGACTATGAGAGTTTGCGCGCTGCCAATCCGAGCCTTGTTTATTGCTCGATCACCGGCTTTGGCCAGACCGGCCCTTACGCGCGCCGGCCTGGCTACGATTACATGATCCAAGCCATGGGCGGCCTCATGAGCTTGACCGGCGAACCTGTCGGCGAGCCGATGAAATCGGCTGTCGCGGTCGCCGATCTCTTCACCGGCATGTATGCGGTCACGGCCATTCTCGCCGCCTTGCGCCACGCCGAACGCACTGGCGAAGGCCAGCACATCGACGTCTCGTTGCTGGATTGCCAAGTCGCGATGCTGGCCAATCTTGGCATGAGCTATCTAGCGTCGCACCAAACGCCCGTTCGCCTGGGCAATGCCCACGCTTCAATTGCACCATACCAGGTGTTTCCGACCTCGGATGGTCATGTCGTGCTCGCGGTGGGCAATGACGAGCAATTTCACCACTTCTGCGCCGCCGCCAATTTGCCACTCGCCGACGATCCTCGTTTCGCGCGCAACGCGGCGCGGGTTATTCATCGTACGGAACTGGCCGCAGCGATTGGCGCAGTGATGATCAGGCGGCCCACGGCCTACTGGATTGAAACGCTCGAAGCAGCCAGCGTGCCGTGCGGCCCCATCAACACACTGCCGCAAGTGTTTGCGGACCCGCACGTGCTGGCGCGCGGCGCGATCGAGACCATGAAACGCACCGACAACGAAGAGGTGCGCCTCACCGCCAATCCCATTCGCATGACCGAAACTCCGCCACTTTCGCGTCGCGCTCCGCCTCTGCTCGGCGAGGATACCGAAGACACGCTGCGGGAACTTCTCAGCGTCGGTGAAGCGGATTTTACCGCCCTACGAGCGAACGGCGTTCTCTGACACAATCTGGAGCCGCTGCTGTCCGTTCTGTAAGCTTGGAACGATACGGTATTGCCTGCGTTGCGCCTCTGGAGTTCCCAGAGGAGAGGTTGCTTATGCGCACGCGCTTATTACTGATCGCATCGGTCGCTGCATTGGGCGCTGCCGCCTGCACGCAAAACGAAGCCTCTGGCGCGCTCGGCGGCGCAGCACTCGGGGGCGCTGCTGGCGCCATCATCGGCAACAACACCGGCCGCGGTGACGCGGCCAGCGGCGCCGCCATCGGCGCTGCGGTCGGCGCGGCCGCGGGAGCGTATGCCGGCTGCGTGCGCGACGGCGGCTGCGGCGCCAACGACAACCGCCGCGAACATTACGACCAACGCTCCGGCCGCTACTACTTCCAAGACAGCCAATCCGGCCGATGGTTCTACGAAAACGGCGAGCCCTATCCGTGAGTCCCAGGCGCGTTTCATTGCGGCGTTTTCCATTTCTCGCAGTGAAGAGACTTGCGGTCAGCCGCCGCGCCGTGCGAACAGCGGCGCGTGGTTCGGGGTGTAGCTCAGCCTGGTAGAGCATTAGCTTTGGGAGAGTGCCGTCTACCATTGCCGATACTTAGAATCGGCGCCTCCTGACATTTTGTCGGATACTTGCGGATACTTCGTCATTCGCGTTTTGAGCGGCCAAATTCGCGAAACCGTCTAACGAACTCCGATTTCGAATTTCGCCTTGGAAGTTCGGACGCGTATTTGCGCTTTAGCTCCTGCCGTCTTCATTTTCGCTGTTAACAGGCGTTATTCCCCGCTCATACATGTCTGCCTTCCGCTGGTAGCCGCCGAGCCATTTGTCGAACACCAGCCAGCTGAACAACGTCATTAGCGCTCCTCCGACTACCCAACCGATAATCGTTTCCATGAAGCACCTCCAAAATTACTGATCGGCTTGATAGCAGAGTGAGCGACAGCGATGGAGACGTCTTACCCCCGAAGCGCGCTAAAGATTTTTGGCTGGACCATCGCTGCCGCTCCGAATAGGTCAGTTTGGTTAGCCGCAAGTATTGAGAAGTCGTCAGTTATCAGGACAATGCGGCTGATGCGTAAAAAATGGTTACTTATCAGTGGTTTGTCGGGGTGTAGCTCAGCCTGGTAGAGCATTAGCTTTGGGAGCTAAGGGTCGCGAGTTCGAATCCCGCCGCCCCGACCAATTCATTTTGTCCGCGGCAATCCTGCTCCTGCTCGCGGGCTGCACCGCAGCGCCAGCCCCGCGCGCTCACGCCACCATGCAGTGCCTGGACGCTGCCCGGCTCGACGATCAGCGGATCATCTCAGCCGGCCGCGTTAATCGCGGCGACGTCGCCTTCCGCCCTGAAGAGCGCGTTGGCGGCCGCGGCAACGTCGCCGCTTTCTCCATCGACACCCACGAAGTCACCAACCGTCAGTTCGCCGTTTTTATCGCCGCCACGCGCTACGTCACGGCCGCCGAACGCACCGACGCCGACGGCCAGCGCCACGGCGCCGCGGTATTCGACACCCACCGGCACATGTGGATTGTCGACCGCAGCGCCGATTGGCGTCATCCACAAGGCCAAGGCTCCTCGATTGAAGGTCGCGATTTTTTCCCGGTCGTCCAAGTTTCCTACGAAGACGCGGTCACCTACGCCCATTGGCACGGTCGGCGCCTACCCACCGAGAACGAATGGGAGCGTGCAGCGCGCGGCGATGCGCCCGCGCCCGCAGCGCTCCACGCCGAAGCTTTCGCGCAAGACGGCGCGCCCCGCGCGAACACCTGGCAAGGCGTCTTTCCCGTCGTTGATCAAGGCGCCGACGGATTCGCCGGCTTGGCGCCCGTGGGCTGTTTCCCCGCGAATACCAACGGCCTGTACGACATGGTTGGCAATGTCTGGGAGTGGACCAGCGATTGGTTCGCCTACGACGCGGCGCCGGTCACCGAAGGATACGCACGCGAACACGATCCACAGCACATCGCTGAGCACGTCATCAAAGGCGGCTCGTACCTCTGCTCCGACAATTTCTGCTCACGCTTCCGCAGCGGCTCACGCCAACCTTCCGACCCCAGCGAGGGGATGTCACACGTCGGCTTCCGAACGGTTGGCGATGCGCCCTGAAAGGCTAGAGTTCCGCGGCATTGTAAGCGCGCAGCGCACCGAGCATCTCGGTCACCAGCGCTCGCTCCGCCTCGCTCAATAGCGGATTCCACACGTCGAAGATTAGAATGACGCGCGTGTCGCCGCTATTGTTCCAAGCCTCGTGGTCGATGGTGTCGTCGAACACCCAGGCCTGTCCCATCTCCCAAGATCGCGTGTCGTTGCCGACGCGAAAGGCGCAATCCGGTGGCAAGACCAGCGGCAAGTGTACAATGAGCCGCGTGTTCGCTGAGCCCGTGTGGGGCGGGATGTGCGTGTGCTGGCTCAACACCGAGAACATCGCGGTCGGTGCGTAGCCCGGCATTTGCGCAAGCGGCAGGCTCTCTAGCAAAGCCGTCGTTTGCGGGCAGCGTGCGCAATTGGCGGCTTGTTTGTCACCGTCGCTCCAAAGAAAGTACGAACTCCAAGCCGCTGAGTGGTTGAGCGTCGCCCATTGGTTCACCGGCGCGCCCAGTGGATATTGGATGTAGGGTTGAAGCGCGCTTTGGCCCTGCTGCAGAGCGACCTCAAGTTCTTGTTGGATCGTTTGCGTCGCCGCTTCAAGGCGCGGCAACCACTCGAAATGCTCACGATCATAGAACGGAATCGCCGGCAGGCGGGGATAGTAGAGCATAGTGGGTGCTTGCTGTTGGCGCGGTACTACGCCTGCAAGAATGTCGAGGCCCTCATCGAAGCGTTCGAGCCGCGCGTCCCCAAACTGGCTGCGCTGATCTGCCGTCGCCTGCCGCAAATGGTCGGCGAGCGCACGAGCATTGCTGGCCACATGCTCTCGGGCGTGTTGCAGAGCGCCGCGCGCATCGCCGGGCATTGAACGATCCGATGGCGCGATCTTGACGGCGCCGCGGTAGGTGCGCGCGGCGAGCCGTGGCTTACCCAAGTCTTCAAGGATCGCCCCCTTCGAAAGCAGCGCCAGGAAGTAATAAGGATCGAGCGCCAGCGCCCTGGATATCGCGTCGAGCGCAGCACCAGGGTTGCCCAGATGCCGATGACAGACGGCCGCATAGAACGGCGCTTCCGGCAACGACGCGTCAAGCGCCTCGGAGCGCACAAGCAAGTCCAGCGCGCGGGCGGCGTCGCCTTCATCCATCCGCCGCCGGCCCCGAAGAAACAGGGCGCGCGGATGATCCGGGTAGTTGGCGACCAATTCGCTCCACAGCGCGAAAGCTTCTTCGCGGCGGCCCGCGCGTTCCGCGCCCTCCGCCCGTCCTACAAGCTCTTCGGCCTTGGCGGCAGTCATTCCGATGCAGCGCTAACCCATAACAACGGCGGCGCCAAATGAACTCACCCGGCTCGTCTGCCCCCTCAATTGTCCCACCAGATGTAGTCCGCACCGCGCTGTTGCGGCACGCCGAGCGGTTGATCCACGAAGATGGGGCCTTCCAGTAACGAGGGCCATTGCGGCGCATGCTGTTCGCGGTCGTGCTGATCCAGCAGCGCGGTCAACGCCCGTACCCGTTCCGGCTGCGCCGCTGACAAATCGTGATGCTCGGTCGGATCGTTGGCCATGTCGTACAGCCAGACACGATGACATGCGCCGCAGTCCTGCAGCTTCCAGCCACGGGCGAGCACCACACGATACTGACCCGAGCGCCAGAACAGCACATCGTGCGGAACCCCTTGTTGGTAACCTTCAACGAACGGCAGCACGTTGACCCCGTCGATCTGATCACCAGCCGGCGCCGGCGCTTGCGCCGCGGCCGCCGCGGTCGCGAAAATGTCGAAATGGCTCACCGGTTGCGCGTAGTGCGACCCCGCCGGAATTTGAGCGGGCCAGCGCATAAAAAACGGCGTGTGGATGCCGCCTTCAAAGAAAGTCGCTTTCCAGCCACGATACGGGCGGTTGATATCCGGCAAACCGATATAGTGAGCGCCGCCATTGTCGCTGGTGAAAATCACCAGCGTATTGCGGTCCAACCCTTCTTCACGCAAAGCCCCGAGCAGGCGCCCAACGTTGCGATCCAGGTTGCGCACCATCGCCGCATACACGCGCAAGCGGTGATCATGGATTTGGGGCAGCGCATTGTAGTCCTCGCGCGTCGCCTGCAACGGCGTGTGAATGGCGTTCGGCGCGAAATACATGAAGAATGGACGATTGCGGTTTGCATGCACCGCGCGGATCGCCTCGGTCGTCAAATAATCCGTCATGTACGCGTTCGGATGGAACCAAGGCGAGCCGTTGAACTGCACACCGTACGGCAAGTTGGCCCACAAGAAGCGATCGATTGGATCAAAGTCCTGGCGCGAATTTTCCACATTGGGAT
>JACQAC010000246.1 GCA_016195245.1 Pseudomonadota bacterium | reverse complement strand
GATGATCATCATCGCTGTTATCGTGCTCGCTGCCGGCGGCGCCGGCGGGTACTGCTGGTGGTCACAGCAACAGAGCGCACACACGGCGGCAGCTACATTCGAGTCGATCGACCACAACGACCCAGCGGCGCTGCGCGCGTTTATCGCGGCACAATCCGGCTCGGCGAAAGCACAAGCGGAGACCGCGCTCAGCCAGTTAGAAGAGCGCACTTTCGAAGCAGCGAGCGACACCGATACCGTTGAAGCGCTGCAAGGCTTCGTGCGTGACTTTCCGGATAGTCAGCACGTGCTCGCCGCGCGCGGACGGATCGCGGAATTGCAAGCCAACGCCAGCAACGGCGCGCCTGCCACGACAACCGCGACCACAACGGCAACCACCACAGCGAACCCGGATCTCATGCCGCCGGGCGCGACAGCCCCAGCAACGACATCGTCCGCTCCGGCAGGGCCAGCTGCTGGAGGTCCAGCCCCGCTGACGCCGCCAGCGCAGCCAAGTCCGTCACCGGACGCGAGCACGCCAACCCCGACACCCTGAGACCAACCACGAAAACGAAGAAGCGGCCTCGGATAGCGAGGCCGCCTCCTTTTGCAGATTTAGCTTCTGACGCTTTCCGTAGAGCGTTAGTAGAGACGACCACCGGTCGTCGCAGGGCGGTCAACGTTCAGCAGCACGACGTTGCCGTTGCGATCCGGAAACCCGAGGCAGAGCACTTCGCTCATGAACTTGCCGATCTGCTTGGGCTCGAAGTTGACGACAGCAGCAACGCGACGGCCGAGCAGCTCGCCGAGATCGTAGTTCTGTACGACCTGTGCGCTGGATTTCTTGATACCTAGAGGATCGCCGAAATCGATCCACAGTTGGTAAGCGGCCTTCTTGGCCTCGTCGAACACTTTCACATCGACGATGGTGCCGAGCCGGATGTCCACTTTGAGGAAGTCCTCGAAGGAGATGATCGGCAATCTGGCGTTGGCTTGTGGATCGTCGGCCATCGGCGTTTCTCTTCCCCCTGAGTTATTATCCGAGCTTCGCGGGCTCGACGCGCGGGCCATCTGGACCCATCACGATTTGATCGACTTCCAGTTGCGCGTCCTTGAGCTGGCTTTCGCAGCGCGCTTTGAGGGCGGCGCCGCGCTTGTAAATCCGAATCGAGTCGGCCAGCGGAACGTCGCCCCGCTCCAGATGCGACACGATTTTCTCCAACTCCGACAAGGAGTCCTCGAAGGTCAGCTGTGAAGGATCGCGGGTTTCCTGGCTCATTGTTCCGAAAGGTATGGGTTTCAGGGCGTAACGACAATGGATCAGGCTGGGATCGGTTCAGCCATTCATCTCATTATTTTCTCGTAGCGGCGGAAAGACCAATAGGCGTCGCCGCCGTCCTCGACCTCACGCCAACCCTGCTTGCGCAGGACCGGGCGCATCATGCGGTTGAACCAGCCATGGGCGCACAACAAGACATTCTGCCCCCTGAGGGCTTGAGCGGTTAGAGTTGCCACCGCGGCTTCGGCGCGGATCTCGGCTTCACGGCGCGTCTCCTGGCCGTCGTGACGGCCAAGCCACCAGGCGATGCGCGCCCAGACACCCCATTCGTTGGGTTTGCGTTTGCCCCAAATCGGCGGCGGCGGCAGCGGCGCCTCAATGAAGATGGGATCGGTCAAGACTTGGCGACCGCCAGCGAGCATGGCGGCCGTATGCATGGCCCGCGGCAGCGTCGAGGCGAAGATGACGTCGCTCTTGGCCGCCAGGGCGAGCAGCGTCTCCGGCGGCTTTTCATTGGGATGCAATTGACTGCGGTCGTAGTCCGCCCACCAGTCGCGATAAGCGAGATGGTCGATGCGAACCGTCCTGTCGGCATGCGGTTCGCCATGCCGCGCGATCACGATCGAGCCGATTTTCGCGGCCGAACGGCGATCTAGCGTCTCACTGGGCGCCACGGTCGTCGTCATTCTGACCCTTCCGCACCCGAAACACCCCCTCCCCTGAGCGGGTTTCAAGTGCGCTGGAGCGCGCCCAGAAAAGCCGCAGCCGACCGGGCGAGCGCGGCCAAGTCGTATCCGCCCTCCAGAGTCGAGACAAGTTTCCCCTTGCAGTGACGTAATGAAACCTGACGCAGGGTCCGCCCCGCCCAGGCGAAATCTTCGTCGTCGAGTTCCATTTGGGCGAGTGGGTCAGCCTTGTGGGCGTCGAAACCGGCCGAAACGAACAGCAGCTGAGGAGCGAAGGCTTCGATGGCGGGAAGGATTTTTCTCTCCATGGCGGCGCGCCATTCGGCGCTGCCAGCGCCGGCGGGAAGCGGTTCGTTGACGACATTGTGGTCGCGGCCATGTTCGTTAGCGGCGCCGGTGCCGGGATAAAGCGGCGACTGGTGCGTTGAGCAGAACATCACGCGCGCGTCTCTTTCGGCGACAGTTTGCGTGCCGTTGCCGTGGTGAACATCGAAGTCGATCACCGCGACGCGTTTGAGATTGTGTGCGTCGAGCGCGTGCAGCGCGCCGATGGCGACATTGTTGAAAATGCAAAAGCCCATCGGCGCCTCGGGTTCTGCGTGATGGCCCGGCGGGCGCACGGCGCAGAAAGCGATGTCGTCTTCACCGTTCATCACGGCATCCACCGCCGCGGTGACTGCGCCGGCGCCGCGATAACAGGCTTCGCGGGATGCGGATGAGAGATAGGTGTCGGGATCGAGTTGCACGATCTGATCGTCGCGCGCCTCGGCGAACGCCTGTTCGAGGGCATCGATGTAACGGATGGGATGCACGCGGGCGATGGCGTCATGAGTCGCGAATGGCGCCTCGCGGCGATAGGCTTGGAGGTGAGCGATGCCGTCGAGCACCGCCCGCAACCGCTCCGGACGCTCGGCGTGACCGCGCGGCGGCGCGTGGTCGAGCATAGAGGGGTGCGTGTAAATCAACATGGCTGTAATCTAGGGCCTTTGAACGAAGTCTGCCATGAGGTCGCTGGCGACTTGTATCCTCCGGCCGACTCTCTGCGTAAGTGACCCCAATGGATGGCAAGCCCCTTGCCTTGATCACGGGTGCGTCCGCCGGGATTGGCGCGACGTTTGCGAGGGCGTTGGCCGCGCGTGGCGAAGACGTGGCGATCGTGGCGCGGCGGATGGATCGGCTTGAAGCATTGGCCGCTGAGTTGAAGGCGCGGCATCGCATTGAGGCGATACCGATCCAAGCGGATCTTTCGATTGTGGATGCGCATGTGCCGGTGATGGCAGCGCTTGACGCGCGCGGGCGACCGGTTGGCACGCTGGTCAACAACGCGGGTTTTTCGATTCCGCAGACGTACGACAAGACGACATGGGCGCAGCAGCGCGATTTCGTCATGACGCTGGTGATGGCCGTCTCCGGTCTCACACATGCAGTTCTGCCTGGGATGCTGGAGCGTGGCGGTGGGCGGATCATCAATGTGAGCTCGATGACCGCGCTTTCCCCAGGTGGCGCGGGGCATACGCTTTATCCGGCGGCAAAGGCGTTTGTGTATAAGTTCTCGCTCTCGCTCGATGCGGAGTTTCGCGACAAGGGCGTCAAGGTCACGTGCCTGATCCCCGGCTTCACCGAGAGTGAATTCGCGCGCGCCAACCACACAGACACAATCATGGCAAAATCGCCCCGCACGTTGATGATGCGGGCGGAGGACGTGGTTGCGGCGGCGCTGAAAGCGAACGATCGCGGGCAGGTTGTTTCCATTCCCGGTATGCACAACAAGGTCGCTGCGGGCCTGATGAAATACTTGCCGGACGAATTGACAACACCGCTCATTCGGCGCGCCGCCGAAAAATACCGCGTGAAAGACTAGACGGAGGCGGCTGATGGCTGCGTCAAACCATTTCGACGTCGTGGTCGTGGGCTCCGGCGCGGGCGGCGCGTCGCTGGCGCAGAGCTTGGCCGCGACTGGGCTGAAAATTCTGATTCTAGAGCGCGGCGATCATCTCGCGCGCGGACCCGAGAATTGGAACTCCACCTATGTGTTCGTCGATCGCGCCTATCGCGCCAAGGAGATGTGGTACGACAAGAACGGTAAGCGCTTTTCACCCAACACGCACTATTGGGTTGGCGGCAACACGACATTCTACGGCGGCGCGCTCTTTCGCCTGCGGCCGAGCGACTTCGAGGAAGTACGCCACGCCGGCGGCGTCTCGCCCGCCTGGCCGATCGCTTACGAAGAGCTCGCGCCGTATTATCTCAACGCCGAAAAACTTTGGTACGTGCACGGCAAGCGCAACGTCGATCCGAGCGAACTAGGCGGCGAGCCTGAGTATTTTTATCCGCCGCTGAAGCACGATCCGACCATTGCGGAGCTGGAGACTTATTTCAAATCGCTCGGCTGGCATCCGTCGGCGCTGCCGATTGGCGTGATGCGGGATGATGACGAGCCGCCGCTTTCACCCTGCATTCGCTGCGGAACCTGCGGCGGCTATCCATGCCTCGTAAGCGCCAAGGCCGACGCGCGCACTATCGCCATCGATCCAATCTTGCGTCTGCCGAACGTAACCTTGCTGCCGCGTCGCAAAGCGACGCGCCTCGAGACGGACGCGTCAGGAAAGACCATCACGCGTGTGCATGTTCAGGGACCCGAGGGCTCTGAGGATTATTCGGGCGATATCGTCGTCTTGGCGGCGGGCGCAGTGAACACGGCAGCGCTGCTGCTCAGCTCAAGGAATCCGGGACACGACAACGGACTCGCCAACGGCTCGGATCAAGTTGGGCGCAACTATATGTTCCACACCATGTCGGCGATGGTGTCAGTGACGCCGACCAAGTTCGACGCGCCGTTTCCGAAGACCATGTGCGTGAACGACTTCTATTCGCGCGATCCAGCGGGCGGGTTCGACTATCCGATGGGACACATACAGCTTCTAGAACACATGGACGGACACGTGCTCGAAGGCCAAGCCGAAGAAGACGGCATCGCACCGCTGCTCATCCCGGATTTTCTTTCGAACGCCGCAGCCGAGCGAATGTTGGCGTTCTTGTGCATCTCAGAAGATCTGCCAGACGCGGACAACCGCGTACGCATCGACAGCGACAAGATTTTTCTCGACTACACGCACGGCGACATCAGCGGACACATGCGTCTCACCCAGAAGCTCGACCGCGCGCTCGACGGCTTCATGGGCAACGAGGGCATCCTGAAGCATCACTTTCAGGTGCAAAAGATGCTGCCGCTTTACGGTACCGCGCACATGTGCGGGACCACGCGCTTTGGCGATGATGCGAACACGAACGTGCTCGACCGCAATTGCAGGGCGCACGCTCTCGACAATCTTTATGTCACGGACGCGAGCTTCTTTCCCTCATCCGCTGCTGTGAATCCCACGCTCACGATCGTCGCGAACGCTTGGCGCGTTGGCGACCACCTGAAACAGCGGTTGGGTGTCCGTGGCCTAGCCTAGTGCGGCGCCTGCCCTGATTGCTGCATCTGCGCTTGGCAGTTCATCTGCTGGAAGCGCGCGGACATCGCTTGCATACGGCTCTGGTCAATGCCGGCCATGGAATTGTTAAGCCGGTTCATCTGCGCTTGCATGCGTGCTTGTTGGCGCGGCGCGTCGGCTTGCGCTTGCTGCTGCTGTTGTTGCTGCTGGGCCGCGCATGCCATCCCCAGGAACGGGATGTAGCACGCGGGGTTGGTGACCTGCTGCATCGCTTCACGCTGCTTCTGCTGTGCATCTTGCTGCATGGCGTTGGCTTCGACGCCGAATTGCGGGTCGAGCTGACTGTTCATTCGTTGACCAGCGCCCATCATCTCAGACGCCATCTGATCGCAGGTCATGGTGTCGACTGACTGAGGAGTCTGTTGTTGCGCCTGCGCGGCGGGCGAAGGCGTGACTTGCGGTTCGGCCAGAGCCGCGGCGACTGCGAATGTGGCGAGAGCGGCGAATGCGGAGAGCGGCTTCAGCATGGAAGGCTCCTGTTATTCCCCCTTCAAAAGTCTATGCGGCAATCTGCAGCGAATGTCACTTTCGTGAAGGAGGCCTGGAGGTTCTTCACCTCCAGGCCCGCCCTATTCCGTCCAAATGTCGCGGGGAGCTACGCAACGATGTGGACGGCTTGACCCATCACGCTCAAAGCGACCGGGACGAATACGGCAACGGCGGCGAGCAAGGCGTAAATCTTGGTCATTGGAATGGCTCGGTTGTTCTTCTTTGCTTAGGCGATGATCTGCGCCGCCTGAGCGAGCATCGCGTAAGCGATGGGCGCGCACAGCAACGCCGCGAGAGCGAAACTGTAAAATCGGGCGGTGCGGGTCATTAATCTCAAGCTCCTTATGCGAAGCGCCATTGCTTCGATGAGAAGAAGGTAAGCGGCGTTTAGCCTTGGCGCTGTGACCTCGGACACGTCTGGGGCGGAAGGGGCAGCCTATTCCGCCGCAAGCGTCGCCGGCGCGCGCTGCGGACCGCGGATGAGACGGCCGGGGTGAGCGTGCTGGTATTCGCCGTTTCGGAAGGTGATTTGGCCGGACTTGATGGTGACGTCATAGCCTTCGGCCTTTTGCAGCAGGCGTTTGCCGCCAGCGGGCAGGTCGAAGGCGAGCCACGGCTTGCCGAGTTTGATGTTGTCGAGATCGATGACGTTGATGTCGGCGAGATAGCCGGGTGCGAGCAAGCCGCGATCGCTCAAACCGTAAAGCAGCGCAGTGTCGCGGCATTGGCGCTTGACGGCGTGTTCGAGGCTAACACGGCCGCCGGCGCGGTCACGCACCCAGTGTTGCAGCATGAAGGTCGGCGAAGCGGCGTCACAAATGGTTCCGCAATGCGCGCCGCCATCGGAAAGTGAGTTCACGGTGTCTTCGGCGTGCTGCAAGGCCTCGAGGAAGTTCAGATTGCCGTCGGCGTAGTTGAGGACCGGGAAGTAGATGAAGCCCTTGCCCTCATCGCGCATCAGCAAATCGTAGGCGTACTCTTCACCACTCACGCCCGCGGCGGCGGCACGGGCCATGATGGTGTCGGCCTGTTTCGGCTCGTAGTCGAAGTCCGGCGCCATTTCGTACTGCATGAACCAGCCGCCAGCGACGATCTGGATCAAGCCGATCAGATCGCTTTGAGGGAATTGGTTCGGCTCGGTTATCATGCGCTGCTTGAAGGCGGGGTCCTTCAAGTGTGCGAGCTGTTCTGCCCACGGCTTGTTCATGATCTCGAGCCAAGCGGGGCGGAAGCGGAATGGGTGGATGCTGCCGCGCCAGGCCATAATGATGCCAGTGGCGCGCAACGAAATTTGGGCGACGATATTGGCGCCCTTGGCATTTTGGGCGCGCATCTCGTTGATTTGTTCGTCGAGCGGAAGCTCCTTGGCGATTGATTGCAGCGCGGAAAAAGTAACGGGCTGCTGGGTTTCGCGGCTAAGATCGCCCATCCAGCTGAATTCGTCCCACTCGCGCTTGAAGTCGGAGGTCATTTCGAAGACGCCGTAGCCGACGCGGCCCATGGCGCGGCCGATGCCCACGAGCTCAGCTTTCGTCGCCGTGGTGCCGGGCACCAATTCGCCATCGACGGATTTGTGCAGAATGGTGCGGGAGGTGGAAAAACCGAGCGCGCCGGCGCGCAAGCCCTCCTCGACGATCTTCGACATGCGGCCGATTTCATGCTCGGTCGGCTCTTCGTTGCGCGCGCCGCGTTCGTCCATCACGTAAGCGCGCACGGCGCCATGCGGAACGTGTGTGCCAACATCGACCGTGCGCGGCAGACGTTCGAGTTCATCGAGATATTCAGGGAAGCTTTCCCAGTTCCAGGTGAGCCCCTCGGCAAGCGCGGTGCCGGGGATGTCTTCAACACCCTCCATCAGGCCGATCAGCCAGTCATGCTTGTCAGGCTTGGCAGGCGCGAAGCCAACGCCGCAATTGCCCATCACGACGGTGGTGACGCCATGCCACGACGATGGCGCCATTTCCTGGTCCCAAGTGGCTTGGCCGTCATAGTGCGTATGCACATCGACCCAGCCGGGGGCCACGATCCTGCCGCGCGCATCGATCTCTTGTTTGCCAGGGCCGATTTCGGGGCCCATCGCGGTGATCAGCGCGCCATCGATCGCGATGTCTGCTTCGAAACGCGCGTTGCCCGTCCCGTCTACAATCGTGCCGCCGCGAATGACGATATCGTGCATCGTCTGCTCCCTATTGGCGTTTGGGCAGACACTAGCAGGGATCGGCGGCGCGAGAAGGCGTGACGCCGCGATAAGTTCAGCGCCGTCCGAGGAACGCGGCGAACGCCGCGGCGGCTTCCGGCGATTTCAAGCGCTCGGCGAAGAGTTCACCCTCTTCCTGCATGCGCAGCATCAAACGCTCGCGGTTGCGCATGAGGTTCTTGGTGAGCCGGAGCGACTCCGCTGGCTTCTTGGCGAGCGCTTGTGCGGCGGAGCGGGCGCGCGGTTCAACTTCAGCGGCGGCTAGCGCGGCGTTCGCGAGACCGCAGGCGGCGGCGTCGCGGCCAAGCAACGGTTCGGCGAGGCCGAGCATGGCGAAGGCGCGCGCGTGACCGACGCGATCGACAAGGGTGAGGCTGGAAGCGTTCTCAGGCACCAAGCCAAGATCGATGAAGGGCGTCGTAAGCCTGGCGTTCTCCGCGATGTACACGAGATCGCAGTGCAGCAGCATCGTGACGCCGACGCCGACAGCGTTGCCCTGCACAGCCGCGACGATCGGCTTTTCCGCTTCAATGAAGCGCTGCAGGAACCGGCTAACGTGGCGTGGCCCTTCGAAGGCGCCGGAGCTTTGCGCGGCGAAGTCAACGAGGTCATTGCCAGCGGTGAAGAAGTCCCCTGCGGCGGTGAACAAAATGGCGCGGATCTGCGCATCCGTGGCGCCGCTCTCGAGGGCGTCGGCCATCGCGCCATACATGGCGTTGGTGATGGCGTTCTTCTTGGCGGGCCGGTTGAAGCGGATTTCAAGGACGCCATCGGCGCGTTCGATTTGGATGTCGCTCATGGCGACGTTCTAACGTCTCTCGCGCAGCTGCAAAGGAACCGCCGCAACGGAAGCGGGCTTATTTCGTCGTGCCAGGACTGCCCCTTACCGCTTGCTGGCCCCTGTCCGCCGCAAAGGGGTTGCGCCAGGCCACTCTGCTCACCTAGGCCGCTCTGTCGATTTTCTCCGAGGCCATCATGTCGCTCCGCAACCCGCTGCTTCTGGTCTTCGCTGTCGCTGTCTTAAGCGTTCCGACCGCCTGCACGCGCGCCCCCGCCACCGCGCCACAGGACACGTCGCATCGCGAATGGATCGCCGGCGGCCCGATTCCGTCGCGCTATGAGATCGCTATCACGCCGAACGATGCCGCCAGCACATTCGCGGGCGAAGAGACGATCACAGTGCGCACAAGCGAAACCACGCCATCAGTCACCATGAATGCCGCTGACATCAATGTGCAGAGCGCGACCATCGACGGCGCACCAGCGCAGGTTCAAATGAACGCCGAGCATCAGCAGATGACGCTGACGCCGCAGTCGCCGCTGCCTACGGGTCAGCACGCGATCCACATCGTTTATACCGGCAAGATTCAGGATGGCGCCGCCGGCTTCTTCCGCACCACGTACACCGATCACGGCCACGAGAAGCATTTGCTGATCACGCAGTTCGAGCCAACCGATGCGCGCCGCTTGGCGCCGATGTGGGATCAGCCGAACCGGCGCGCAGTCTTTTCGATCACCGTCACCGCGCCAGCTGGCCAGAACGTTGTTTCAAATACGCAGGCCGCCAACACCGAGCACTTGCAGGGCGGGGCCACCCGCGTCCACTTCGCGGATACCCCGCCAATGGCGAGCTATCTGGTCTTCATCGGCGTCGGTGAATTGGATCGCATCACCACCACTGTCGATGGCATCGAAGTCGGCGTGGTCACGCGGCGCGGACAGGCCGAACGCGGGCGCTACGCGCTACAATCCGCAGCGGATGTCCTGCACTACTATCGCGACTATTTCGGCATTCCTTATCCGCTCCCGAAGCTCGACATGATCGGCGCGCCCGGCGAAGGCGGCGGCTTTGCGGCCATGGAGAATTGGGGCGCCATTCTTTATTTCGACCAATACCTGCTGCTCGATGAGAACGCCTCAAGCGAAGCCGACCGGCGGTTCGTGTTCAACTCCGTCGCGCATGAGATCGCACACCAATGGTTCGGCGACCTCGTCACCATGAATTGGTGGAACGATTTGTGGCTCAATGAGGGATTTGCTTCCTGGATGGCGTCGAAGGCTATCGAACATCTGCACCCAGATTGGGCGCCGTGGCGGAGCCAACTGAGCGACGGCACCTCTCGCGTTATGGTGACAGACGCACGCGCTGGCACGCACCCGGTGGTGCGCCCGGTCAACACCATTGATGAAGCCAATCTCGCGTTCGATGGCATCACCTACAGCAAAGGTCTCGCCGTCATTCGCATGATCGAAGCCTATGTGGGCGAAGATGCGTTCCGCACCGGCGTGCGCAATTATCTCAGCGCGCATCGGCTCGGAAATACTGTTTCGTCCGATCTTTGGAGCGCGGTACAGGCCGCCTCAGGCCAGCCGGTGCTGCAGATTGCACACGATTTCACGGAACAATCCGGTTACCCGGTTGTGCGCGCCACGGGCGAAGCGTGCGCGAATGGCAGGGGCGCCAGCCAGATTGCGCTCACGCAGAGGCGTTTCGCTCTCGACGACACGGCGCGCACGCAACAATTGTGGACGATCCCAATCGTTGCACGACGGCTCAATGGCCAGCCGACTCGCACAGTGATGCCAGCGCGCGCTTCGGCGAGCCTTGATGTGCCACCAGGATGTGGAACCTACCTCGTCAATGCCGGTCAAACCGCCTTCTACCGCGTGCTTTACGATCAGCACAACTTCGACGCGCTCGCGTCTGGCTTCTCAACGCTCAACCCTGACGACCAGCTCGGCATGCTGATCGACTATTGGGCTTTTGCACG
>JACQAC010000250.1 GCA_016195245.1 Pseudomonadota bacterium | reverse complement strand
GAACCGCGGCGTTGGGTCCGTTTCAAGTCGTTCAGCCACAATCGCCGATGGACCGCCAATGGCGCCCATTCCGGACATTCACCGATGCGACGCGAACCCTAAAACGATGATGACCCCGCCGTTGTTCGGCACTGATAAAGAACGCTCAGCGACAAGACTGTTTCGCCATCGAGCATGTGAATGTCGGCCCTGAGGCGTCCGCTTGCTCTATCGATGATGTAGGTCCCAAGGGCGCGCGTCGATTCTCCGTTGGGTCCTTGGCCCGGCGAGTCTGAAATGCCTGCGATCGACTGAGCATTCGAAAGAATTGGCATATCGGAGCCGCCACCGAAGCGCATGGTCTTTCGGTCCAGATCAACGCTCAAAGCATTTTCCGGCGATGCATTATTGTACTGCGCCATCGACATTTGACCGCCGACGCGAGCTAACGCGCTTGAGGCCGTGCGTGAGCAGGTCAGAGTAAGCGTCTCTGCTGATGCGGAACCGGGGCGGGCGATTGCCAGCAGTGCAAATGCAAATAAACAAATTCGGGCGATTACAGCCTTTCTCATAGCGACACAGTACGGTGACTGCATTGGAGAAACTAGGCCGCTCGCGAAAATCGCTTTAGTGATCCGACTTGGCCGAAATCACGCCGCTCAAGGTGTGCAGGCGCGAATGGCCGCTTCCAGGTGCAGACCGGACGCTACCGAAATTCAGCATTAGGGAAGGCGTTTGGCCCAATTGAGACATCGGCAGCGGTCGCCGCGACTAGTTGCTTCGTCGTATTGGATGTTGAACGGGAGCTTGCGCACCGCGTTCGTCTGGAGTTCCGATCCAGTCTTGTGTGGCCGCGACGCGGTCGATTTCGTCTTCGATCGTTCGCACGACAGGGGGCATTCCCGCGGCGAGACCGCCATAGTCAAGAACGCGTTTTGTGATGTTTCCACGCCGGACTGTGACGACGTATTCCGCGAGATCGGCGACCGTCATCCGATATTCGTCACGCAGATTGAAAAAGTCCGCATCTAGTATGCGTTGGTGGAGCGCGGTTACCGCCTGATGATCTGCTTGCGCATGACGTTCGCCCAAGACGCGGGTGTTGGCCCGACCGACGTAAGTCACGGCGCCGCTCGCTGTGATCGTGACGCTGTATGCTGGGCATGGGCCAAAACACGTTGTGCGTTCGAGCGTTACCTCATCGATCCCCGATACTGGCGCCGTGGCGCACGCTGAGGCCAGCGCCAGCAAAAGCGCGCCGATTAACTGACGCATGAATACCTCGGTGTTAATTTACGGGGCCGAATTGAAATGGCACGAAAAGCCAGCGACCTGATCGCCGTTTGCCGGCGTGTCTTGTGCAACTGTGTCATCGACGGTGCATTGCAACGCAGTGAGTTCGCGCGTGATGTGGCCCATCCCCGCATCGTCCTGGATGCCCGCCGCCGCCAGCGCCGCAAACAGGGCCGTCGCATCTTCACCGGCGATGGCGACAGGCTCGCCCGACGCGCTGTATGTCACGGAGCATTCGGGCACGCCGGATGGCGGATTGGTCGAGCGGCAACGTACGTTGTCAGCGGTGACTTGATGCTGTGCTCGTGGGCCACTCAAGGGCGCGCCATTGAAATCTTGCGAAATCGCGGTTCGTGCGGCCGCATCGAGCAGTGGGCTATGTTGCGAGACGATATAGGCAAGTTGCGCGGTGTTCGCAGTCGCGGCCGGTTCAGCGGCCGTCGCTGAAGTGGTCGCTGGGGCCGGTGCGCTTGTCGGCGCTTGTCCACAACTCGCAAGCGCCATGGCGGCGACCATGGCCGTGAAACTCATCGAACGCTTTTGCATATATTCCTCCGCGCTTCATGATGGGGTCGAAGGTGCATTCAGAGCAAGTGGCTGGGCAGCCACCAGGACCCCGACCCAAATCAGGTTATCCCCGATGGGAGAGCGAAACGATCATTGCGACGGCGGGCGGCGGAGGACCCGCAATGAGGATCGCTAAACGTGATGGCGCTATTTCCGAAATGCAGTGGTTCCGCCGAACGTCCACATTCGGCGAATTCTTGCCGCCCGCGTGAACCTCGAGAACGGCGCGTTTGGGTGGTGTCTGCCGTTAGCCCGCGGCTGGGCGGCGAACCTTCACTGTCGCGCCATGCACTGAGGCGACTTCGACTTGTTCGCCGGCGGTGAGCGGCTCTTCGCTTTCGGCGCGCCAGATGCTGTCGTTGATCTTCATGGCGCCGACGCCGTTGGCGAAAGCGGTGAGCACGCCGCGTGTGCCGACCATGTGGGCGGCGCGTTCGTTGAGAGAACGCCCCTGCCGCGCTTCGCGCCAGCGTTTGACGATCGGATGGCCGAAGGCGGTGAGCAGCACTGTCAAAGCCGCGAAGATGGCGATCTGCATGAAACCGTTGTCGACGCCGATCAGCGCCATGAGCGATGTGATCAGCGCCGCGACCGCGGGCCAGAGGATGTAGGTGGTGCCGGTCGCCATCTCGGCGATGAGCAGGATCAGCCCGAACACCAGCCAATGCTGGGGGCCGAGGGCGACGAGAAAGTCGAGCACGTCTTTCATGGGGCTAATGTAGCGACGCTGGCGCTGGCGCGCGAGAGGCGCCAGGGTCGCCGGATTGCAAGACTGCCGGCTGGAAGCCGGCGGTCCGCAGCGGCCGCCTACCGCGCTCCACTGCCGCTGGATCCGCCCGTTTGCGCATTGAGCGTGCGCAGGCCTTCCACGAGGCCCGCGAGACCACCGAGATCGGTTGGCACGATCACGGTGCGTTGCTGGTTGGAATTGGCGAGCTGGCCGAAAGCTTCGACGTATTTGAGGCCAAGGAAGTAGCGGATGGCGTTGACGTCGCCCTTCGCGATGGCCGCTGAAACGGCCTCCGTCGCCTTCGCTTCAGCTTCGGCTGAGCGTTCGCGGGCTTCGGCGTTGCGGAACGCGGCTTCGCGTTGACCTTCGGCTTGCAGGATCGCCGATTGCTTGGCGCCTTCGGCGCGCAGGATCGCGGCCTGTTTTTCGCCTTCGGCTTCGAGAATGGCGGCGCGGCGTTCGCGTTCAGCTTTCATCTGACGCGCCATCGCGGCGGTGAGGTCGGCTGGCGGCGTGAGGTCCTTGATTTCGATGCGCGTGCATTTGATGCCCCACGGATGGGTGGCGGCGTCGATCACGGTCAGCAGGCGCGCGTTGATTTGTTCGCGTTCGGAGAGCACGGCGTCGAGTTCAAGGCCACCGACCACCGTACGCACGTTGGTGAGCGCGAGATTGAGAATGGCCTGATTGAGGTTCTGCACTTCGTACGCCGCCTGCGGCGCGTCGATCACTTGAATGAAGACGACCGCGTCGACGGAGACGATGGCGTTGTCCTTGGTGATGACTTCCTGGCGCGGCACATCGAGCACCGTCTCCATCATGGAGAGCTTGCGCCCGACGCGATCAGCGAACGGCATGAGGAACGAAATGCCCGGCTTGATGACGCGGGTGAAACGCCCGAAGCGCTCTACCGTCCACTGATAGCCTTGCGGCACAACCTTGATGGCGCTGAACGCCAGAAAGACCGCAGCGAGCGCTAAGATAAGAACAACCGTACCCATTCCTCTTCCCCGCCTTCTGCGGTTCGCGGCGCGCGATTAGCCCAATTGCGTGAGCATGTGTTCGGCGCTGGAAACCTTGTATTCACCAGCTTCTTCGACGTTAAGGGTCTGTACCACGCCATCCTTGACGATCATTGAATAGCGCTTGGAACGCGAACCCATCCCGAATTTGGAGAAATCGGCGTCGAGGCCAACGGCGCGCGCGAAGTCGCCGGAGCCGTCCGCGAGCATCATGATGTCGTCGCCGGTGCTTTGGTCCTTGGCCCACGCGTTCATCACGAAGTAATCATTGACCGACGTGCAGGCGATTGTGTCGACGCCCTTGGCTTTGAACTCGGCGGCGTGATCGCGGAAGCTCGGCAAATGCCGCGCTGAGCACGTCGGCGTGAAGGCGCCAGGGACGGCGAACAGAGCCACGGTCTTGCCGCCGAAGATCTCGGCCGTGCGCATGTCCTTGCGGCCCTCGCTGGTCGGCACGCTGAACTGCACGTCCGGAAGCTTTTCGCCTACTTTGATCATTCGCGGGTCTCCTCGTATCAGCGCCCATGTAGGGCGCCGCCGGGCCAGATGCGAGCGGCACTTGCGTGGAACCCCTTGGCCGTGGACGATAAAGCGATGAGCGACACGGCGGGCGATACGGTGGCGGGGAAGCTCTTGGTGGCGATGCCAGGGATCGGCGATCCCCGCTTCAGCCGCTCGGTCATCATGATGTGCAGCCATGACGCGGAACACGCTATGGGCGTGGTGATCAACAAGCCGAAGCGCGAAGTGAAGCTGAGCGAAGTGCTCGGGCATTTGGGCTTGGAAGCTGGCGATAATCTCAGCGCACGCGTGGTGATGGATGGCGGACCGGTGCGGCCGGATCGCGGCTATGTGCTGCACTCAGCGGATTTCGCCGCGCACGAAAGCACGCAAGACGTTGCGCCGGGCATTCGGCTGACCGCGACGCGCGAAGTGCTGGAAGCGGTGGCGAAGACGGATGCGCCGAAGGAGTTCGTCCTGGCGTTGGGTTGCTCCGGTTGGGGCGCGGGGCAGCTTGAGAATGAGCTAAAGGAGAATGCTTGGCTGGTCGTCGACGCCGACAACGCCATCGTGTTCGACGCCGATCACGCGCGCAAATGGGAGCGCGCCATCAAGTCGCTCGGCTTCGAGCTTTCGCAGCTTTCATCGACACAGGGCAGCGCCTAGCTGAAGCGCCGCACGAAGGGATTGCCGGAGAAGATCAGCCGCGTAGGGCGGCCGTTGACGACGCTGTCGAAGCGCACGCGCTCGGGCGACCAATCTTCATCGCCGAAACGCCAGAGGCCGTTGTTGAGTGGCGTCAGCGCCGCGACATTGCCGGCCCAGAGCTTGCCGTCGCGAGCGATGACGGTGATGGGGCCGTACCACGGGTCGTCGTTGTCGTAGCGGCCCGCGAACGCGCGGAGCTCCGCTGACGCGGGCGGTTTGTAGCCGAGCGCGACGTTGACGAGATATTCACGATCATCGGCCCAGGCGCGCACAGCGCGATCGTTTTCGAGTTCGATCACCAGGCCGCTCACCGCGAAGGCCGGCTCGCCGCAGGCGAAACCGCCGCCGGCGAATTGCATGTCGGTTTCGCGGCCTTGGTAGCGCAGCTTGAGCTGATCGCCTGCGGCGCGCACCTCGAAGGCGTCGCCATTGGCGGCGGTGAAGACGCCCGCAAAGTGCGCGGCGTTGTCCACTTTGGCCCGCGTTGGGCGCGGCGTTGGCGCGATCCCGCCGTCACGCGCGTTGCGCAAGAGCTGGCAGGCAAAGAGCGTGACGTCACGCGGCCGATAGCTGAGGCCGCCGCCAACATTCGAGGATGCGAACGCCGCGATCCCGGCTTCGGCGTCAACGTGGATCGACGACGAAAACGAAATCATGCCACCGGTGTGATGGAGATACTGGCGGCTTTCGATTGGCACTCTGGCAATGCCGTTGCCGTAGGAGGCGCCCTCCGCCCATCCCGGCGCGGGCGCCGGCGCGGCCATGAATTGAACCGCCGTGGCGTCCGATAACACTGCTCCACCACCGCCTTGCGCCAAGCCGATCAGGAAGCGCGTGAAGATCGCCATGTCGCGCGCAGTCGAGGCGACACAGCCGGCGCCACCATCGGTATCGATCCACGTGGTTTGCGTCATCGGCCCCGGACGCAGGCTCGCGCGATCATTGTACGGCGGGCCGTAGCCCTGCGCGTAACGCGCGCGATCGCCGACACGGATGGCGCTCAAAGTTTGCGTCATGCCGAGCGGGTGAAGCACGCGCGCTTCGAGCGCGGCTTGCAGCGAGCGCCCGTCGCGGCGCGCAACGATGAGGCCGAGCATGTCGTAGCCGAGATTGCAGTACGACCAGTTCGAGCCCGGCGCGTAGCCGCTCCAGAGACCGCCTTCCGGGAAGAGCGGCGCATCGTCCGGCATGCCTGTGGTGTGATTGAGCAGATGCTGAAGCGTGATGTCGCCGCCATTGGCGACGGCGATTTCGGGCATCAGTGCTGTGAGTTTGTCAGTTGGCGCGAGCTTGCCTTCCTGGATCATCGACCAAATCGTCAGCGCCACCATCATTTTGGTGATCGAGCCGATCTGAAAAATATGATCCTCACGCACCGGTTCGCGGCGCTCGAGATGTGCGAAGCCGGAGCGAATGAAACCCGCATAGCCGTCGCGATCGACAACGCAGACGGTCATCCCCGGCAAACCCCAATCGGTGCGGTGCTGCTCCACGTAGCGCGCAAGTTCGCCGAGCGCGCGCCTTTGGGCAGAATTGCCGGCACCCATGCTTGTCGCCGCCGCGGCCTGCGCCGACGCCGCCAAGATTGCCGCGCCGCCGACAAAAGCCCTGCGATCCAGTTTCATGTCTCCGTCCCCCTCGTCGCAACACTAACGCGTAAGCGCGCCTACACAAATTTTCCGTGCGCCGCACTTGCCGCGAAGCATCCGCGGCCCATTTGCACACATCCGCCGTCCGCTCAGGCCGGCGCTTTGCAAAGGATGTGCATGAACAAATCCCCGCTTTTGGCCTTCATACTTCTGGATCGTTCCGGCTCAATGGAGAATTGCCGCGACACTACGATCGACGCGTTCAACGAATACGTCATGGGCTTGCGACGATCCGACGAGGTCGATGCCCGCGTCGCACTGATGATTTTCGACTCTCAGAGCATCGACATGCTGCAACAGCCTCAGCCAGCGAAAACATCACTTGAGCTGAACCGCGCGACCTACGTGCCCAGGGCCTCCACGCCCTTGTTGGACGCTATTGGTCAAGCGGTCGCAGAAATAGACAAGACGACGCTACGGCCCAACGAAAAGGTCGGGTTGGTCATCCTGACCGATGGATTTGAAAACGCGAGCAAAGAGCACACCAAGGAGACAATCCGAAAACTTCTTGCGGACCGGCAGGACAACAAAGGATGGCTGGTCACCTTCTTGGGCGCCGATGTCGACGCCTTCAACGAGGCCGGAGCGATCGGCATCAAGTCGCAAAAATACTTGCAGTTGAAGAAGACGAAGCTGGCGCATGCCATGCGCTATGCGGCGGCTTCGCAGGCGCGCTACGCCACCACTGGCAATTTGGACGAAGGCGACTTCTCCAATGCCGAGCGCGACGACGCCGACAAAGACTAACATCCAGCTCCTGCGGCGCCCTTTCGAGGGCGCCGCTTTAGGCGCATCGCGAGGTGCGATGCACGCGGGCCGTTGAAGCGGGATATTTCAGCAACATCTGAGTCGGCCGGATCGGGCGCGGCGTGAAATTGCCGGGGCAATTGGGGCACACGCCTTTGAGCACGCCTTCCGCGCAGGATGCACAGAAAGTGCACTCGAAGGTGCAGATGCGCGCTTCCGCACTGTCGGGTGGCAAGTCCTTATCGCAGCACTCGCAGTTCGGACGCAGCGCCAGCATCAGGCGTTCTCCGTTAGCGTCTCGATCGCCTTGCGTCGTTGCTCGGCGAAGGCGGCGAAACGCGTTCGGACGGCATTGATGGTTTCTGGCGATGCGGTCTCGGGGCGGCCGGAATTGAAGGGCGGCGCTGGCGCATATTCGATCATCAACTGAATCATCTTTGCCGTCTCTTTGCCGGCGATGTCCGCAACGATAGTGAGCGCGATGTCGATGCCGGCGGTGACACCGCCGCCGGTGAAGATATTTCCGTCGCGCACGACCCGCGCCGGATCAGGAATGGCGCCGAACGAGGCGAGCAATTCGCGGTACGCCCAGTGGCTGCCGGCGCGCTTGCCTTTGAGCAAGCCAGCGGCGGCAAGAATGAGCGAGCCGGTACAGACGGAGGTGATGTAGGTTGCGCCCTCGCCGAGACGTTTTACTTCAGCCATGAACTCCGGATCGAGCATAGCGTCGGTTTGGCCGGGGCCGCCGGGAATCATGATCAGGTCGGCATGGTCGATGTCGGCGAGGCAGCGCATGCCGCCGAAGATCAAACCGGTTTCGGACACCAGCGAACCGCCGTCCTTCGAGGCGAGCACGATCTCCGCGTCCGGCATACGCGCGAGCACTTCGTACGGGCCGGTGAAGTCGAGCTGGGTCAGACGCGGATAGAGAATGAAAACGATGCGAAGCGGCTTTGACATGGACGTTCTCCGGCGTTGACGGCTCCTTGTAGCGGCGCCATGTCTTGGCTGAAATGTCAAATACCCCTCGGTTTCCGCCAAAGCCACGCACGATCGCTTTCGTGATTTTTCCGGATTTTCAGCTGCTCGATGCGGCTGGCCCGATCGCGGCGTTCGAAATCGCCAATCACGCGGATGGTGCGCCCTATCGCTTGCGCGTGGTCGCGGCGACGCCGGGATTGGTGCGCTCCTCGTCCGGCATTTCCATGCCAGCTGAAGCGCTGGGGCGCTTGCGCGATGCGGACACACTGATTGTGGTTGGCGGCCAAGGCACGCGCGCTTCGATGACAGATGCAGCGCTGCTCGCGTCGTTGAAGCGCCTGCTGCCACGCGTGCGGCGCATGGCGAGTGTTTGCTCCGGCGCCTTCCTACTTGCGGCGGCAGGATTGCTTGAGGGCAAGAGCGCCACCACGCATTGGCGGCAAGCGCCCCGCCTGGCGCGGCTGTTTCCGAGTGTCAAGGTTGAGCCCGATCGAATTCACGTGCGCGCTGGGAAGCTTTGGACGTCGGCGGGCGTTACAGCGGGCATAGATTTAGCGCTGGCGATGATCGGTGAGGATTTGGGCGAAGAGGTCGCCACTGCGGTGGCGCGCGAGATGGTGGTCTACGCCAAGAGACCCGGCGGCCAGGCGCAACATTCGGCGCTGCTCGACCTGGATTCTCAGAATGTTCGCTTCGCGAAGCTCAATGCCTGGATGCGTGAGCACTTGGGCGACGATCTGAGCGTCGAGCGGTTGGCGCGCGAAGCAGCCATGAGCGAACGCAATTTCGCACGGGCCTATGCGGAGGAGACTGGCGTGACACCCGCAAAGGCTGTCGAGCGCTTGCGTGCTGACGCAGCGCGCGCCGCACTTGAGCGTGGCGGGCAGATCCAGGAAATCGCGCGCAAGACTGGCTTTGGCGATCCCGAACGCATGCGGCGCGCCTTCATTCGACTGTACGGCGCCCCGCCGGCGGCGGTGCGGCGCACGTTGCGGCACGCTTGACGGCGCGCAGGCAACGTCCGACGACGACGGCCATGACTGCACAAGACGCACAGAAGACAATTTTCATCACCGGCGCCGGCTCCGGCATCGGACGCGCCACCGCCAAGCTCTTCGCGGAGCGCGGTTGGTTTGTCGGCCTCTTCGATGTGAATCAGAAAGGACTCGACGAGACGTCGGCGATGCTGCCGGAAGGTCAGCGCATGTCAGTGACGTTCGATGTGCGCGATCGCAGCGGCTGGGCCCGCGCCATTGACGCCTTCGGCAACGCCACAAATCGGCGCATGCATGTGCTCTTCAACAATGCTGGTGTCGGCAAAGGCGGCTTCATCGAAGAGATGAAGGATGAAGACATCGACCTGGTGCTCGATGTGAATCTCAAAGGCGTGATCAATGGCGTGAACGCAGCGTTGCCTTTGCTGCGCGCCACGCCCGGCGCGCGCATCATCAACACAGCTTCAGTCGCCGGTGTTTTCGGCGCGCCGCGTCTGGCGGTCTATTGCGCGACCAAGTTCGGCGTGCGCGGGCTGACAGAAGCGCTGGACGTTGAGTTCTCACGTTTCGGCGTGCGCGTGGTGAGCCTGATGCCGTGGTTTGTCGACACAGCGATCCTCGACGGCATGGCCGCAACGGAATCGAACCGCACCATTCGCGACTCGTTGACCGAGAACAAAACTCCGATTTATCCGGTGAGCATGGCCGCCGAACGCGCATGGGACGCCGCACACGGCAAGGACATCCACTACATGGTTGGCCAAGAAGCCGAGAAAGCCCGTTTCTTTGCCCGCTTCTTCCCGGGCGCTATGCGCCGGCAGATTGCCAAGAACTTCGGGTCAGAGACGGTTTAGGGACCGTTTAGGCCGGGCTGCCGGTCGGGGTCGCTTGTGCTGAACGCTCGCCGGTGGCGGGCGCTGGGTCGGCTTCCGGCTGCGGCGCTGACGGCGCCTCAGCGGACGTATCGCCACCAGCAGCGGCAGCTTCCGCTGCTGCTTGGTCAGCCGGCGGGATCAGCGGCGATTCTTCGGCGCGGACGGCTGGGGCGCGGCGATGCACAGCGGCGTCCATCAGCTCGGCGCGCTCGGCCGCGTTTGGCATCCGGTAGAACACGTGGCTGCCGATCGTGGTGGTTTCGATCAGCATCGACGACCAGCCCGGGCTCACCGCGTTGGTGTGGTAGTGGGTGGCATGCTGGGTGATCGGGCGCGTGTAGCCCATCATGACCGCGGTCGCGAGATGCTGCGCCTGGATCCAAGCGCGGCCACGCGGTCGGGCGGCAACCGAGCCGTCGCAGGTGAACGTGAATTGGCAGCCGGTGCTGCGGTCGGAGCCTTGATAGACCACCGCGCAGATCGACTTCGGATAGTACGGCGAGCGAACACGATTCATGACCACTTCCGCGACCGCCACTTGGCCCTGCTGGGTCTCGCCGCGGGCCTCGTAGTAAATCGCCTGTGAGAGGCAGTTCTGTTCGCGGGCGTTGATCGTGGGCTGCGCCGGCGCGACCGGTTCAGCGGACGGGCCGCGCAGAACGGCTTGCACCATCAGAGCGCGAGAGTCGGCGCTATCGAACAAGGTCGCCGTGCCGCGGGCGCGCAAACCGTCGTCCGTGTGGAAAGAAGTGAGCTCAACGCGAGCGTTCGGATCGCCAGCGTTTTGGAACAGGTTTTGCTGGAAGGCCTGGCGGAACGCCGTGGACGTCGCCGTCCATTCAGCGCCTTCACGCTGTTCAGCGGCGCGATACGAGATCACCGGCATGGCGACCGCGGCGGCCGCCAAGCACATGATCGTTGCCGCGCCCTGGCGCACGGCCAGAGGGTTACGTTCGATCTCAACCATCACTTGGGTCCGAATCTCACCCGCAAAGACAGCCAGTCGACGCCAGAACAACGACAAATGCATTAAGCCCCGCTTAATTACGTGCAGTTTTGGTACAGATGACCACCAAGCAAACTGCCGTGACCGCAAAAGTATCGCTTCACGAACAACCTGACGCGAAGCCGGGGGGACATACACGCCGCTCACCGGGGGGGCGATTGACTTTTTGTTCATAGTCTCGCTTTCCCGTTTACTTGGCTGCGCTTCCGGTCCTGCTGCGGCCTGAGGGTCACGCCGAGAAAGGCCAAAGCGGCCAAAGCCTTGCGGGAATCGTGCCGGTTCACCTTTCAGGCGAATGACCCCGCGACCTCCGGCCGCGCCGGGCATTGGGGGTTTACCTAGCGGCATCCAAAGCTACAGATCCGGCTCCCGGAGGTCGTCCTGGGCCCCGAGGGCGGAGGTTGAGGCGGCCACGAGGGCCCCCTCTATCGCCGACGGCCGCCTCGCAAACGGCGGCGCAATTGGAGTGCTAGCGCTTGTTTCCAAGCACGGCCTGGGCTGCGGCCAGGCGAGCGATGGGCACCCGATAGGGTGAACAGGAGACGTAATCGAGCCCCACACGCTCGAAGAACGCGACCGAGGCTGGATCGCCTCCGTGTTCCCCACATATGCCAAGCTTCAATCCCGCACGCGCTGCTCGCCCACGTGCGCAGGCAAGCCCCACCAGTTCCCCCACGCCTTCGGCGTCTATCGAAACAAACGGGTCGTGCGGTAACACGGCGCGCTCGACAAACGTTCCGAGGAACTTGCCGGAATCGTCTCGCGAGAGGCCCATCGTGGTTTGCGTGAGATCGTTGGTGCCGAAGGAAAAGAACTCCGCCGATTCAGCGATCTCGCCGGCGCGCAAGGCGGCGCGAGGCAATTCGATCATCGTTCCTACTGAATATTT
>JACQAC010000251.1 GCA_016195245.1 Pseudomonadota bacterium | reverse complement strand
GCGATGGTGGAGTCTTCCGTCTCGCCGGAGCGATGGCTCATCACTGCCGAGTAGCCGCTGCGCTGGGCCATTTCGACGACGTCGAGCGTTTCGGTGAGCGTGCCGATCTGGTTGACCTTGATCAGGATGGCGTTGGCCATGCCCTGCTGGAAGCCGAGTTCAAGCCGCTTCATGTTGGTGACAAAGAGATCGTCACCGACGAGCTGGCACTTGTCCCCGAGCAATTCAGTGATGGCCTTCCAGCCTTCGAAATCGTCTTCCGACATGCCGTCTTCGATGGAAACGATCGGATAGCGCGCGGCGAGATCGGCGAGGAATTCGGCGTTGGCCTGTGGCGACAACGATTTGCCCTCGCCTTCCATCTCGTATTTGCCCTTCTTGAAATACTCGGTGGCGGCGCAATCGAGCGCCAGCGCGATGTCTTCGCCGGGCTTGTAGCCGGCCTTCTCGATTGACTTGAGAATGAAGCCGATGGCTTCGTCAGCGCTCTTCAAGTTCGGCGCGAAGCCGCCTTCGTCGCCGACATTGGTGGCGAAGCCGGCTGCCGAGAGTTCCTTCTTCAGTGTATGGAAGACTTCAGACCCGTAGCGAATGGCTTCGGCCATGGTCGGCGCACCGACCGGCATGATCATGAATTCCTGCATGTCGATCGGATTGTCGGCATGGGCGCCGCCATTGACGATGTTCATCATTGGGCACGGCAACACGCGCGCCTGAGCACCGCCGAGATAGCGATACAGCGGTTGGCCAACGCTGACGGCGCTCGCCTTGGCGATGGCGAGCGAAACGCCGAGAATGGCGTTGGCGCCGAGGCGGGCTTTGTTTTCCGTGCCGTCGAGCTCGATCATGATGCGATCGATGCGCCGCTGATCTTCCGCGTCCATGCCGAGAATGGCGTTGGCGATCTCGCCGTTCACGGCCTCAACGGCATCGCGCACGCCTTTGCCGAGATAGCGATCCGGCTCACCATCGCGCTTCTCATTGGCTTCGTGCGCGCCAGTGGAGGCGCCGGAAGGCACGGCGGCGCGGCCGAGCGAGCCGTCTTCCAGGATGACATCGACTTCGACGGTCGGATTGCCGCGGCTATCGAGAATCTCGCGGCCGTGAATGTCAGCGATGCCAGTCATGATGGGCGTCCTTCGCGAGGATGTGTTGGATCAGGGATCGATTGTGCGCCCGCTTGTGCGAGGGGAGGATAGAGAAAATCAAGGGCAGTTAGATGAGCTATTACTCGCAGCCCTCCCAAAACCGGATGGCGTGGTTTCCGGCTTGAATTTCCATTATTCGACTGTCTCCTGTAACACCCGTTAGTTCAAAGCGAAGCCCACGCTCTGATCCATTCGGCCGTTGGCCACGCTCCGGCAATTGCCAGTAGTACAGATCATACGCATCGCCGCCAGAATAAGGCTGAACCTCTTGCGCGACGGCGTGCCCATATCGGGCTCGTACATCGTTGGCTGTGCTGCCGACCCGGATGCCTCGATCTGTTTCAATGGCGGGCCACCCGAGGCCTTGGCCCCCGGCTACGATACTGGCGATCCGGTCTTGCAAGGC
>JACQAC010000249.1 GCA_016195245.1 Pseudomonadota bacterium | reverse complement strand
TTCGGCG
Organism: Pseudomonadota bacterium; assembly: GCA_016195245.1. Taxonomy (GTDB): domain Bacteria; phylum Pseudomonadota; class Alphaproteobacteria; order Caulobacterales; family Aquidulcibacteraceae; genus Vitreimonas. Next base: position 1,881 of record JACQAC010000249.1, on the reverse strand, counting down.
AAGCGGCGAAGCAGAGGTTCGAGCCAGGGATACGCCTTCTGTAGCGTCTTGGTCACAAAGGCGCTGCGCAGATCGCCATCGCTGTTCAACGCGAAAGTGAAACAGGCATCAAGCGCCTCATCATGCGCAGCGCGCTCAACGCAATTGAGCGCGGCGCTGAGCCGTTCCGCCGCGTCTTGATCTTTGGTTGTGCCTTCGGAAAGCTTGGAAACCGCGTCGCGCAGCGCTCGCCAATCGTGCTTGGCAATGAAGTCGCGCGCGAAGCTCTCCGCGGCGCCACGCACGCCGTGCCGGTTCTTGATCGCCGCGTCGGCGAAGATGACGCCCTGGTGCTTCTCGGCGAAGCGATGGAAATCGGCGCGCCGCAACGCGAGGCGATCCATCAAGCCTTCCAACGCACCACCGTGCAGCTTGGCGGCGAGGCGACGGAAAGCCTCTACTGGCGCATCGTTGGCAAGCGCCGCATCCGCGCGCGCGCGCGCCAGCATCGCCGCCGCGCGCGGTTCATCGGCAATGTCGAACCCCGGCGGCACGCCGGCTTCCAGCGGAAAGCGCGCCAACAGTCGTTCGCAGAACGCGTGAATGGTTTGGATCTTCAGCCCGCCCGGCGTTTCCAGCGCCTGCGCAAATAATCTGCGCGCACGGCTTAGATCGTGCGCCGGCTCACCCAACTTCTTGAGCTCTTCGGCTAGCGTTTCGTTATCGGTGACGCACCAGGCGCCCAGACGTTCAAACAGCCGCCGCTGCATCTCCGCCGCTGCCGCCTTGGTGTAGGTGATGCACAAGAATGCCGACGGCTTCGAACCTCGCAGCAACAATCGCGCGATGCGGTCGACCAGCACTTTTGTCTTGCCCGATCCGGCGTTGGCCGTGACGAACACCGAGTTGGCGGGATCAGCGGCGATGCCTTGGTTGATTTCGGCGTTCTTGAGGGCGCGCGAACTCATTCGTCGCCCTCCGCGTCCGCCCATTCCTTGCGTCGCGCCAATTGGTCGTACTCGGCGTACGGTTTGATGAATTGCACGCGCGGCTTGGAGAGAAATGGCTGATCCGTCCGCGCGTAGCGCGCCAACAGGCCTTGCAGGGCCTTCAGCGCTTTCTCCGCCTCCGCCATGGCATCGATCGCTAGCGGCGTGGGCGTCGGTTCGGCGTTGCCGACACGCCAATAGGTCAGCTCGCTCGCGCGCGCTTGGGGGACACCTTCGAAGGCGCCGCGCGCCAGCATCGCCGCTTCCAACGGCAATTGCGGCGCGAGCCCAGCTTCCACTTGCTTCTTTGTAGCCGGTTGGCCTGTCTTGAAATCGAGAATGGCGACGTGGCCCGGCGCGATTTCGATGCGGTCCGCGATGCCCGACAGGATCACATTATCGATCGGCAGCTCACCCTTCTTCTCGCGATAGACCTGTGCGTCCAGCGCGCGGCGTTCGGCGAACCAGGCAATCAGCGCCTTCACCGAAATCATCAGCCGCTCGCGCTCCGCAGCGCGCCGTTCCGGTGAAACGCCTGCGCGCTTCAGCTCTTCGTCCAGCAACGCGCTCAGCAGATCATGCTCATGGCCATCCTCAAAGCGTTCGATCGCTTTATGCACGGCGCTGCCACGCTCTTGTGGGCCCGCTTCGGCGCCGATGGGCTTGAGCAAGTCGAGCCCAAGAATGCGCCGTGCATAGATCGCATAAGGATCGCGGATCAACGTCTCTACTTGCGTGACGCTGATGCGCGTCAGCCGCTTGCCGACCGGCGGCAATGGGCGCGGCGGTTTCGACACGCGCGGCGCAGCCGGCGCATCAAGCGCACGCGCCCAAGCCAACGGCGCGTCGGCGGCTTCCAGCGCCACCTTTGCGCCTTTCACCAAAGTCTTGAGCCGCCACAACCAACGCGACG
>JACQAC010000261.1 GCA_016195245.1 Pseudomonadota bacterium | reverse complement strand
CGATGTCGTGCATGCGCGCTCGCGCGCGCCAGCGTGGAGCGCCTGGATGGGTGCGCGCCTTGCGCGGGTGCCGTTCGTGACCACGTTCCACGGCATCTACAACGCACGCTCGCCGCTGAAACGCTTCTATAATTCGATCATGGCGAAGGGCGATGTCGTTATCGCCAATTCTGAGTTTACGCGCGAGCACATCCTTTCGCACTACGCTGTCGATCCCGAGAAGGTCACCGCCATTCCGCGCGGCGCTGATCTCGAAATATTCGATCCAGCGAAGGTGTCACAGGCGGATGCGCAAGCAATGCGCGGGGCATGGCATGTGGCCGCGCATGAATCCCGCTGCGTGGTGATCGCACCTGCCCGCCTGACGCGCTGGAAAGGTCAATTGGTGCTGATCGAAGCGGTGCGGCTGATTGAGCAGAGGCGGCCGGGAACCTTGAAAGTTATCATCGCCGGCGATGCGCAAGGTCGTGTGAGTTATTTGCAGGAACTTCAAGCTGCAATCGATGGCGCTGGACTGCGCGAAGTGGTGGCGCTCGTCGGCCATGTCGACACAATGGCGGCCGCATTTGCGGCTTCCGATGTCGCCGTGTTTCCAGTGACGGAGGCAGAAGCCTTCGGACGCGGCGCAGTGGAGGCGCAAGCGATGGGCGTGCCGGTAATCGCCTCGAATCTCGGCGGTTTCACGGAGACTGTGGTCGATGGCGAGACAGGTTTGCTGGTTGCTCCGGGTGTTGCCCCGGCGCTTGCTGCGGCGCTCGAACACTTGATCGACCTAGGAGAACCTGGACGGCGTGAAATGGGGGACCGCGCGCGCCAGCGTGCGCGCCGGCTCTACGCCACGTCGGCGCTGCAATCCGCCACATTGGCGGTTTATCGGCGTTTGTTAGAGGGCGCGTCCCCCAAACCACGCGCCGCGGCGCAGGCGTTTTGAGAATTCGGTCCGGAGAAGAGCAATGATCGCGTGGCGCAAACGCAATCCGCCGAACAACAAGGTCGAAGCCACGGCCGCTGTGAAGAACGCGCAGCACGCGCTGGTAATTCAGCTCGGTGGCATGGAGGCGTTTGTGCAATCGCTTGCCGCCGCCAAACGCATTCGTGATTTTCATGTTGGGGCGCGCATTGCGCTGCTCACCACTGAACGCACCCGCGAACTCGCAGAGAAGTGCCCGTACTTCGATACTGTCGAAGCCGACGGTAAACCCACCGAAGCGCAAGCGATCACCAAGCTGATCGCCCGCATCCGCGCCGCCAAGTACGACATGGTTTACGACCTCGAAGGATCGAGCCGCACCGGCAACTACTTCCAGGGCCTGCGCCCCTGGCCGCCGCGTTGGTCCGGCCCGGTCGCTGGCGCCTCGCATCGCTTTGTCGACAATAATCGCGGACAGACGCATCCGCTGGACCGCTACGCTGCGCAACTCCAGACTGCGGGCATCTCGGTGGCTGGAGATTTTGTCCCTGAACTGAATTGGGTTCGGTCAGCGCTGCGGGATCCGCCGCGGCTGCAGGCGGACTTCTTCGGCATCCGTGGCCGCTACGTTCTAATGCTGCCGCGTGGGTCGGACGCCGACGCCAACCGCCGCTGGGCGCAGGAGAAGTACGTCGAATTAGCGCGCCGTCTGGTTCGCCGGGGCGTGACCCCCGTCGTTCTCGGCGGTCCGGAGGATCGTCCAATCGGCGCCACAATCGCCGCTGCCGAGCCCGGCGCGAAGAATCTCGTCACCCGGGCCGACCTCTTTCAGTGTGTCGGTCTCGCCGAGCGCGCGGCGTTGGCATTGGGCGATGACGTCGAACTCATGCATATCGCCGCCGCCGCCGGTACGCCCTGTGTGACCTTCCTGTCGGCGCTGGCCCGCCCCGAGGAGGTCGCACCCCGCGGCAAGGGCGGGGTGGTGGCGCTGACCGCTTCGGTGATCGCTGACCTGCCGGTGGAGCAGGTCGAGCGCCAGTTGCGGAATTGCGGCGCTTACCCCGAACACGCCGCCAGCGCTTGATGAAGCGCGGTTCGCAGGCAATATTGTCATTGCGAGTCCGCGTCCCGGAAGGGGCGCGGGTTCGTTCGTTTTATCAACAGCAGCAGGAGAATGCCCGATAGCCAGACGACCGTACGCCGCGCCACCGCCCTCTAAAGATGGGCCGCGCGTGAATGAGGACATCCGCGGAGTAGCCCGCGTCCTCCTCATCGATGCAGAAGGAGAAAAGCAGGGGGAAATGCCGATCAGCGCGGCGCTCGAAGCCGCCCGGGAAGCGGGACTCGATCTCGTCGAGGTGTCCCCGAATTCCAATCCGCCCGTCTGCAAAATTCTCGACTACGGCAAATACCGGTTCGAGGAGCAGAAGAAGAAGGCCGAAACGCGCAAGAAGGCCAAGCGGATCGAACTCAAGGAAATCAAGGTTCGTCCCAACATCGACGATCACGACTACGAAGTGAAGATGAAGGCCATTCACCGCTTCTTCGAAGAAGGCGACAAGGTGAAGGTCACGCTGCGCTTCCGTGGCCGCGAAATGGCGCACACCCACCTCGGCATGGAATTGCTGGCGCGCATGCGCGACGAACTCGACGGCATCGCCAAGGTCGAGCACGAGCCGCGTTTCGAAGGCCGCCAAGTCGTGATGGTGATGGCGCCCAGAGCGTCATAAGAGCCAGCTAAGCCGCCGTTCAGGTCCAACCCGCTAACCCAGCCGTGGAAGACGGAGTGCTTATGCGCGCCTTGCTATTTGCGGTTCTGGCGTTGGCGGCTTGCGCGGAGCCCGCCGGGCCAGTTGTGGCT
>JACQAC010000260.1 GCA_016195245.1 Pseudomonadota bacterium | reverse complement strand
GGCGCCAACCGCCCGCCCGAACAATTGCTGGATCCGGATTGGACTTATGGCGACCACGTGCTGGTCGAAGAATTTATCGGCGGCAAAGAGCTCACCGTCGCGGTGCTCGGAGAGAATACGGGGCCACGTGCGCTTGGGGTGACGGAGATCATCCCGGCGGGTGAGTGGTATGATTTCAACGCCAAGTACGCCGCTGGTGGTTCGGCGCACCAATTGCCGGCGGATATTCCAGCGGACGTTGCGCAGAAGCTGATGCGCTACGCCGAGCAGGCGCATGAGGCGCTGGGCTGCCGTGGCTTGACGCGCTCGGACTTCAAATACGACCCGGCGCGCAATCGCATCATTCTGATCGAAGTGAACAATCAGCCTGGCATGACGCCGACATCGCTGGCGCCTGAGCAGGCCGCGCACGTCGGCATGTCTTACGACCAATTGGTGGCTTGGATGCTGGAGGATGCGTCATGCCCGCGGTAAAGGCGCGCCGTCCTGGCCGCGGACCCGCCGGTGGCCCAAGCCGTGGCCGGCGCAGCGCGCCGCCGCCACCATCGAATGTGCCGCGCTTGGCGGCGATCAAACTCAATGGCGGCTTGAGCGCCGCTGACGCCAACGTGTCGGGCAAGAGCTTGGCGCTGGCGCTGACGGGGCTTGTCTTGTTTTGCGGCGCCGCGATTGCGGGGGCGGCGTGGCTTGGTTCCTCCTTGTTTGATGCGCGCGAAGCGTTTGCGCGCACAGCCGACGCGAGCGCCGCCGAAGCCGGCTTTACCGTTGCGCATGTCAGCGTCGCGCCACTGCCGAACACGCCATCGCTTTCGGCTGCGCGTATGCAAGAGATCACCGCGCTGATCGTGCCGGAGGGGCGGCATTCTCTGATTTCGCTCGATCCGCAGGACGTTAGGGCGCGGGTAGAGAGTTTGGACTGGGTTGCGTCGGCGCGTGTGCGCCGGTTGTGGCCGTCGACGATGCGCATCGAAGTTGCGCGCCGCCAAGCCTATGCGCGCTGGCAAGAGACCGGCGAAATCGCCGTGATCGACGCTAATGGCGAACGCTTGTTGGCAGAACGCGCGGCGGATCATCCGGAATTGCCGCTGGTGGTTGGCCAGGGGGCGGGTCCGGCTGCGGAGCCGTTGTTGATCGCGCTCGAAAGCTTGCCGCAAACACGCGCGCACCTGAAGGCGTTGGTGCGCGTCGGTGATCGGCGCTGGAATGTGCAGCTCACCTCGGGCGTCACCATCGCGTTGCCGGAAGAGGGCGCACCGCAGGCGCTCGCCCAGCTTGAGTCGCTGCAGAACCGTTACAGCTTACTTGATCGTCCGGTGGCGGGCATCGACATGCGTACGCCGGGCCGTCTCGCCGTGCGCGTCCAGCCTGAACTGGCCGGTGCGCGACATCCACTCTTGGGAGGCGTCTAGCTCATGGGCGCTGTTCTCGATCTCGTTGACGCTATCGAAGAAGAAGAGCCGCAGCGCCGCGTCCTGGCGCCGCTTGTGGCGGCGCTCGATGTGGGAGTTTCCAAGACGGTGTGCCTGGCTGCGCGCCGCGATCCGGTTCTGGAAATGCACCCAGACCGCCCGCTGCGCGTGCTGGGCGTAGGCGTGCAAACGGCGCCGGCGGTCGCGTCCGGAAAAGCCGCGGATTTCGACGCGTGTGCGCGAGCGATCGAGGTGGCGATCGAAGAAGCTTCTTATATGGCCGGCGCGCCGATTACGCGCGTGGTTGCATCCTACTCCGGCCCGGGTCTCAACGCCCGCATTGTGCGCGGGGCTACGCGCGTGCGCGGCAAGGTCATCACGGAGCGCGACATCGATGCGGTGGTGCAGGCCGCCATGCAAGCAGCGCCGGCGCCACAACTGACGTTTCTGCATGTTGAACCGCTGCGCTACACGATCGACGATGGCGAAGCCATTGCGGACCCGGTCGGGCAACCGGGCCAGATGCTGGCGCTGGAAGCGTGCGTGGTGACGGCGCCGACGCTGGCGCTGAATGCGC
>JACQAC010000028.1 GCA_016195245.1 Pseudomonadota bacterium | reverse complement strand
GAAGATGGGGACAAGGTCGATTGGAAGAATCATTCGTCGCAGAGAATCAACGTTCAGACTCGGAATGGCTACGAACAAAAGTGCAATGGCGAGGGCTGCGGCGAGGCCGCCGCCGATGAGCCCGGCGTAGAGACCGAGAATGGCCGCTTCATCGGCGATGCGCCCAGCGGCTTGCCCGCGGGTAGCGCCGAGATCGGTCATCACCGTCACCAGCTCGCGCCGTCGGGCGGCAAGCCCGCGGGCGCCCAGCCAAATGATCCCCGCCATGACAATGGCGAAGCCGGCGGCTCCCCAAAATGCCACGGCGCGAACACGTGCGGGCCAACTGCCGCCACTGGCGTTCTCAGGGGCTTCGATCACTTGGGCCGTCACGCCGCCTTGCGCCAACGAAGCGACGATGTCGCCAGCGACGTCGGTATGGGGCGGGGCGGGAGCAAGATCGATTTCAATCAGGCGCAAGGTGGGAATATCCGCCGCATTTACTGGCGAGCCTCCCCACTGCGCCAGAACTTGGGCGGCGCGACCTGCCGTCATTGGTTCGGAGCTCCGTACGTGGGGCGCGGTCTCTAAGGCAGCCACCGCCGCGGCCACTCCGAGCGGCCCCTCCGGCGCCAGGACGCGAACCACGGCATAGCCTTGCCGGGCGTTTTCGTAATGAACCGCCATGTGATCGACGGTGCGGGCCACCAAACCGGCGGCCGCCGCGGCGAAGGCGGCAAAGGCCAATGTCCAAAACAGGGCGCGCTCGACGCCCGTTAGGGCATTCCTCATTCGAATGCCTCCGCGGCCGCTTCTTCGGCAACCCGCGTCAGACGCCCGCGCTCGATACGCCAGCGGTCCATGGGTGCGCAGTCTGCAAGGGTTTCGTCCTGCGTAGCGATCACAACCGCTGCGCCGACGCGGCGCATCTCGCTTAACAATCGAACGATGCGACGGCCGTCGCCTGGAGACATGCCCGCCGTGGGATCGTCCGCCAAGATCAAATTGGGTTTTCCGGCGAGTGCGCGCGCGAGGGCCGCACGGCGCCGTTCCGCACCGGAGAGTTTTTCCACCGCCAAGTCTGAGGCGCCACCCAGGCCAACGAAATCCACAAGTTCGCGCACATCATGCGCATATTCAGCGGGTTTCATGCCTGTCATCTTGAGTGGCATCGCAATGTTGTCGTAGGCGCTCCAGTGCTCAATAAACACCGGATTTTCACCAACATAACCGATGCGTCGCTTCACCCGCGCACGTGCGGCCGGCGTTGATCGGGCGCTATCGACACCAAGGATTACGGCGCGCCCAGCGCGTGGGGTCAGTGCTAGCCGTAGCAAATGCGTAAGCGTAGTCTTTCCAGCTGCGGCGGGGCCGGTAATGATAGCGACTTCGCCGGAACGGACTTCAAAGTCGACGCCAACCAGAACGGTGGCGGGGCCATAACCAGCATCCACGCCCGTGAGTTGGACGAAAACGCCACGTTCGAACAGCTCTAGGTCAGGATTGTAGGGACGGGCCATGACTGGACAAGCCGAATAGAATCAATGCACCAGGAACAGTTACCGGGGCTGTTGAACGTTTCATTACCATGATCCTAACCTGCACGTCTTGCTCGACTCGATATTACGCTGACGACGCCGCGATAGGCCCCTCCGGCCGAACCGTGCGCTGCGCCGCCTGCGGGTTTTCATGGTTCGCTGAGCCTCACCTCGAGTTGCGCGAGCCCGAGCCGCGCGCTGAGGCGGCTGTTCCCGGCCCTGAGCCTCTGACACGCGAGCGTGTCGAAAGATTGCGCAAAGCCGCGCAGCAGCCTGGACCGGCGCCATCCGCCGCCGCGAAATTCCGCGCCCAACAGGCCGAGCGTATGCGCCGAGACCGTACCCGCGCTGCCGTTGCCGTGTGGGGTGCGACCGGGGCTGCCCTTGCGGCATCCGCCACTGGCATGGTGGTTTTCCGCCAGGATGTCGCCGAGCTGTGGCCGCGTTCCGCCAGTGCGTTCGCGGCGCTCGGCCTTGATGTCAACGTGTACGGACTTGAGTTCTACAATCTCGGCGTCCAGCGTTCGATGGAGGGGGATACCCAGGTGCTGATGGTCAGCGGCGAAGTGCGCAATATCGGCCGCGACAGCAAGACCATACCGCCGGTCCGCGTGTCGCTACGGGACGCGCAATCGCACGAAATTTTCCAGCTGGTGAACGCGGTGGCGGAGCACCTCGACCCAGCGACGGCCATGCCGTCGGCGCAAGCCACGCCGATTGAGGGCCTGGCGCCGCGCTTCACGAATGGCTGACGCGCGGCTGCGCGTTCTTCTCGACGCCTCCGACATTGCTGTGCGCGTAAACGCGCTTGCTGACGGCTTTGCGGCGCAGGTCAATGACAGCTGGACAGTGGTGGCTTTGCTGCAAGGCGCGATCCCGTTTGCGGCTGATTTGATGCGCGCCATCGAAATGCGCGGACGGCACCCGATCTATGACTCGCTTTGGCTGGAGAGCTATCGCGACGCCCGCGAGAGTTCCGGCAAGGTCGTGGTGCGCGCCGATATTTCGCGTGCGATTGAGGGGCGTCCCGCACTGATTGTCGACGATGTTTTCGATAGCGGCCGCACGATTGCCTATGCGCGCGCACATCTCATGGCCAAGGGGGCCGCGCGGACGCTGGCATGTGCTTTCGTACGTAAACCTCAGGCGGCAAATGAGCCTATCGACGCCATTGGTTGGGAGGCGCCGGATGCGTTTCTAGTCGGATACGGCATGGACGACCGCGGGCGCTACCGGGGACTGCCGTACATCGCGGCAATCGACTGACGCGTCGGGCAGGTTCTCTTCCGGTGAAAATTTTTGCACCCAGCTCTTTTTGTGAACGGTTGGTAAATGACTGTGGATAAGGATGCCGCCCGCGAGGAACCCCGTGGCGAAGTCTTCAGACTGTCGAAACCTATCGCTAATTCGCGATAGCGCGTCCACGACCAGGATCATGGATCTGGCGTTCATTGAGAGCCGCTACGCCGACAGCGACGAATACAGGCAGAGGCCGCTCTTCTCGAACCAGCGTTTGAACTCGTGCGTGATCATGAAGCATGCCTTACGCGCGTCAGAGCGGCATATCTTCAACGGAGTGCGTCTGAACGCTACCAAGCTCGTTTTTCCGTTCGCAAAGCAGGACTTGGGCCTTGGTGGTGAAAGCTTGTTCGTCGGGGAGCCTGATTTTTCGCGCAAGCTCGCCCAAAAGATCGGCGCAGGCGAACAATCGAAGATGCAGGACGATCTTGAGACCTTGGCCCTGATTGACTCACTGCCGTCCTTCGACCCGTTTCTTATGCGCGAACGCTTGAGGCAGAGCGGAAAGCTCGTCGCGCGCTGCTATTTCGACATTTCGTCGGCCGACACGGCTCGAATGCAAAAGTTTGTTTCGAGCCAGATTGCGGCGCTGGTTGAATTGGCGTTCGCGGGCTCGGGAGCGGCGGCTCGCGAACTGTCGGTTCGCCTGGCCGACAAACTCATGACCGATGAAACCGCGCAGAGCCTCGACCCGCTGCGCGCCACGCTCAGGCTGTCCGGCGACGAGTATCGCGAGGGCGTCTTCGCGTGGAAGGGATTCCTCTATTACAAGTGGGTCGTGGCGGAGTGGGGCGCGCGCCTCCCGGATCTGGCGCGCAGCATCCTGGCCGCTCGGATCAGCAATGCGCCGCGCGAAGACATGGAAACGATCAACACGATCCGCAGGCGCATCGTGAGGGTCATGGGAGCGACCATGAAGCGTGTGCAAGATTCGCTTGATGAGTACGACGTTGCTTTCCGTTCTTTACAAGAAGGCAAGCCGACCGCTTTTCGAGACTTCTTGTTGAGCGCCCCGAGCATGTTCGTCAGCATCGGTGAAGCCGTTGGAATCATCAAACATGTCGACTCATTCTGGCGGTTCCGCTTTCCCGCGGGGCGCGCAGCGCAGATGGATGGCATCGAAGCGCTCGACATCTTTCAAGATTTCGAACTGACATTGAGTGGCGTCGACCTCGAGGAAGAGGCGCCCGCGCCGGCGTTGTAGAGTTGACGCCGATCTTTGCTAGAGATGCAGCGTGGCCAACACGATGGTGTTGTCGCCGAAGTGGACGGCGGTGCGGGTTGGCGGTCTGTGCGAAATCACGGCTTGAGCCGGAGCGGCGGCGCCAGGCGTCAGGCCAATAATCGTCCAATCTGTCGCGTTGGCGCCGAGCGTCATGCTGAGTTCGGCTCCGTCGCACGAGCGGCCTTCGCAGCCGAGCATCACATAGCCCGGAAGATCGTCGGATTTTCCGACGTCGGCGTAGCTGGCTTCCGCGCCGTTCAAGCGCACGTCTGCGGCGTGTGCGCTCTCGGGGATGCGAACATAGATGCGATAGGCGCCGTTGCTGTGCAGGCTAGCATGCAGTTCGCGGCCGCCGCTTGAGGTTGGCGTGACGGTGAGTTCTTCGAGCGCGGGCGCGGGGATAGGTTGCGCTTGCACGGGCATCGACCAATAAGGCGCGATGTCGCCGGGAAGCATCAGCTCCGGCGCGAAGTGGAAGGCGCTTGTGAGCTCGTGCGGCAGCGCGCGATGAGCTGAGCCGGCAAGGACGCGCGCCTCGTGCGTGGAGGCGTTGTAGAAATAGCTGACGTTGAGCGGCAACGGGCGCTCGCGTGTGGCGCTGGGCGTGAAGAATGCGGCCACCATGCCAACCAGTGCGGCGCCAGCGAGGGCCAATGTCGGCGCGCGCCAGCTGGACGCGCCTTGCAGACGCGCCAGCGCACCGAGCCAGGGAAGCGTCGCGAGCGCGAAGAGCGCG
>JACQAC010000244.1 GCA_016195245.1 Pseudomonadota bacterium | reverse complement strand
GCTCGGCTGTGCCCTTCATGAACAACACCACGTCGTGGCCGGCGCCAGTGTCACGAATACTCTCAAACGCGTCCGACATCTTCACTCTCCGATCGCCGAGGTAGGAGGTAATGCAAACGTCATCAAGGTTTTGCGCTGGTTTCGAGCGCGAGGGCATGAAGCGCGCCGCCCATTTTTCCCTTGAGGGCGGCATAAACCATCTGATGTTGCGCGACCCGCGATTTTCCTGCGAAAGCCGCTGAGCGGATGGTGGCCTTGTAGTGGTCGCCGTCGCCGGCCAGGTCGTGGATCTCGATATCGGCGTCGTTGAAAGTCGCTCGCAACAACGCTTTCAGGTCGTTTGCGCTCATCGCCATGGGCCGAACTCCTCGAATTGTTTGATTTTAGAGCTTGCCTTGCCGGCATGTGGTGGAACAGATGACGATCACGAAAGTTTTGGTTGCGCCAGATACCCCCTCCAGGGCATTGGCCGGGGTTTGGGGGCGCGGGGGATCGAAAAGATCGCCCACTGCGTGGGAGACGTTGACAAGGACACCTTTTCCGAAAATTTAGGTGGCTAGTGTCGGTAACCGCCTGGGACAGAAGACCGCGAATGCGGCAGCCCGGCGGGACTTGGTGGGAGCGATAGGGATGGTCCTCGGGATGGACCTTTCAGGTCATTCGCCAAGCGCGCACAAGAAATTGACCTTGCGGCTAAAGACCGCCGAACAAAACCGCGTTGCTAGAAACAAACTAGAGTCCAGGCAGAAGGGCAGACCATGACGTTGATGAATTCGCTGCTGATGTTCGCGCAGCAAGGCGGCGCAGCCGCTGGACAAGCAGCCACGACGGCCGCGCCGGCGCCGGCGCCCACTCCTTCGGCGGCCGATCTGGAGGCTGCCCGGCAGCATGGGGCCGCCGCCGCTCAAGAAGCGGCCGGCCACACGGACGTCAGCCTGCTTGACCTCGTCCGCCAGCTGAACCCGGTTGAGATGGGCGTTATGGTCATCCTGGCGCTGTGCGCGATCTACGCCATCGCGCTGCTCTTCGAAAAAATCTACGTGATGCGCAAAGCCGCCCGCCAGACGCGCGAATTCCTCGCAGCGTTCCGCAAGGCCAATTCGGTGCAGGACGCCGAGACCATCGTGCGCAAGCTGGCGCAATCGGGCATCAAGTCGATGTTCGACGCCGGCATGGCGGAAGTCCGCCGTACGCAAGACCTCGGCCTCTACGCCATGCGCGACGCACGCGACCACACCATGCAACGCGTGGCCGCTGCGATGACCATTCGCCAAAACGAGCATCTGGAAGACCTTGGCTCGTCGATGACCTTCCTGGCGTCGATCGGCGCGAACGCGCCGTTTATTGGTCTTTTCGGCACGGTTTGGGGCATCATGTACGCCTTCGTCGGCATCGCGAAGACGCAGACCACATCGCTCGCGGTCGTCGCGCCCGGCATCGCCGGCGCTCTGCTCGCGACCGCCGCCGGTCTCGTCGCCGCCATCCCGGCAGTGCTGATCTACAACTTCGCGGCCAAGCAAATCTCCAAGCAGGGCGGCAAGCTTGAGGACTTCGCATCCGAATTCATCGCCCTTGTCTCGCGCGACATGGATAGCCGTGCGGGTTGAGGTCTAGCTGCTTCGGAGGATAGCCAATGGCGGCTAAAGTCTCTGCGCCTGGCCACGGTGGTGGTAAGCGCGGTCGCATGGACGTGACGGCGGATCCAAATGTGATCCCCTTCATCGACGTCATGCTCGTGCTGTTGATCATCTTCATGATCGCGGCGCCAATCTCGAGTGTTGATATTCATGTGACGATGCCGGTGTCCAAGGTGGATCCGTCGAAGCGGCCGCCGCGTCCGACCTGGGTTTCGGTCAATGCGGAAGGGGGCTCCGTGCGCGTCTTCGTCATGAACGACGAAGTGTCATGGGACTCTCTGGGCGAACGCACGATCGAAGCGGTGAGAACGAATTCACCGCAGATCGCGCCGGGCGACGACTACGAGGTGAAGCAGCAGCGCATCTACATCCGCGCCGACGCCGATCTTCCGTACCGCAACGTCGTCCGCACCATGAACATGCTGCAAAACGGGGGTTTCACTAAAATTGGCCTCGTCGCCGAGGACCGGAGGTAGGCGATGGCCGGCAAAGTAGGTGGTGGCGGCGGCGGAAAGGGCATGCAGCCCAATTCTGAACCCAATGTCATCCCGTTTATCGACATTCTGTTGGTGCTCTTGATCATCTTCATGGTCACAGCGCCGATCCCCACGGTCGACCTCCGGGTCGATCTGCCGCCGCCCAATCCGGTGCCAATTCACCTTGAGGGCCTAAATCCGACGGTTGTTGGCATCCGTGAGGGCGCTGGCGGCTTGGAAATCTTTGTCGACGAGCAAACGGTGCCGTTGTCACAACTTGGCGATGTCACGCTCCAACACGCGATCCGCAACAATCCCGCACTGGATACTCGCGACATCTACGCAGAAGCACGCGTCTTCGTGCGCGCTGACCAGAGCACCGCATACGGCAACGTGGTCAATGTGATGAGTAGGCTTGAAGAAGAAGGCTTCGTGAAAGTCGGCATCTTCTCTGAACTGGCGCAGGAGGGCTGAACCATGGTCCGCCTTCGTCTCATCTCTCTCGTGTTGGCCGGCATCATTTGTCTGAGCATCGGCTATCTGGCGCTTACCGGTAAGTTCCACGCGGTCACGGACATGTTCCAGGACCGCGCGTCGGTGAAGGTCGAGGTGGAGGCCAAGCGCCCGCCGCCGCCGCCACCGCCGCCACCGAACCGGCCACCGCCACCGCCGCCGCCAGAGCAACGGGTGCCGCCGCCGGATTTGAACGCGCCGCCGACACCGACGCCTCTGCCGGTAGCTGTTGATCCGCCACCAGCGCCGCCGACACCGGGCATCATCACCGGCGCGGTGTGGTTGCAACGGCCGGGCGCACGCGATTTCGACCGTTTCTATCCGGACCGCGCTCGCGACCGCGACCAGGAGGGCCGCGTGAGCCTAGATTGCCTGGTTTCAGCCGACGGCCGAATTTCGTGTTCGGTGATCAGCGAAGACCCCCAAGGTTGGGGTTTCGGCGAAGCCGCGCTGCGCATCTCGCAATCCTTCCGGATGGCGGCGCAGACTTCGGATGGGCGTCCAACTTCCGGCGGCCGTATCCGGGTTCCGATCGCCTTCCGGTTGGCGGGCGGCTAGCGCCACGCTGGCATCGCATTTTGGACGAGATTACAAGCGAGAGACCCGCTGTGAGGGCCCGCGAGTAGGAGAGTTTGATGAGAGTTCTGATCGGCGCCGCAGCGGCGCTCCTTTTCGCGGCCTCAGCTGCTGCGCAAACGGCGTCGACGCCGGCGACGCCAGCCACGCCCACTCCGCCGCCGAGCGCTTGCGGTGAAACGGCCGCGCCGCCAGCCCAGCCGGACATGGCGCATGTGACTTCGGCGCAAATGACCAACGCCAACCGCGACTTTGAAGCTTGGGCCACGGACGCGCGCGCAAAGCTGCAGTGCCGTCAGAATGAAGTTCGCGCGCTTGCCGCGCAGACCGCCGCCGCGGAGGCTGCGTACAACACTCAGGCCGCGTCGTTTAACACGTCGGTCAATTCGTGGAACGCTGCGACCACCGCCTACAATAGCCAGCACGCCCGTAGCGCTAACCCGGGCAACAGCGGCGGGACGGCCAGCAGCGGGCGCCACAGCAACAGCACACTTGGCCAGCACGGCCCGAGCTAAGCGGTTTCGTTGACGCAGGATTAATAGTCGCGCGCGCGTACTCGCGTGCGCGATGCCTGCTGCGAATCACCAGGAAGCGGTCGAGCCGCTTGAGCTCACCGAGGAGCAAAGCCCGCGCGCGCGTACGGCGCTGGTGCAGCGGCTGTGCGAAATCGTTTCATGGCCGGAAAGCCGTATCCCCGCGCACGAGCGCCAGTTCGCCGCCGATATTCTTGTTGGTCTGCTGCGCACCAGCAGTGTGGAATTGCGTCAACGCTGTGCTGAAGGCCTTGTGCGCATCCATGACGCGCCCAAGACGCTGCTGCGCTACCTCTCGCGGGACGAAATCAGTGTGGCATTGCCTCTGCTTGAGGGTGGGCATGGCTTTGATGACTCAGACCTGATCGCCACAGTGCGTAGCGGCGTCGCCGCGCATTGGCTGGCGCTGGCGAGGCGGCGGGGGATCAGCGAACCGCTCACCGACGCACTCCTCCAGACGGGAGACGTTGCGACCATTGAGGCGGTGTTGCGTAACGCCACCGCGCGGCTATCTTGGCAGGGCGTGGACGCCATTGTGTCGCGCTCACGCCAAGCGCCGACGCTCGCGGCGCTTCTGGCGCCGCGGCTGGAATTGCGTGCTAATCAGGCGCTGGTGTTGTTTTGGTGGGCTGGCTTTGAATCGCGGATTCAGATCCTGCGCCGCTTCGCAATGGACCGCGGCATCCTGTTGCAGGAACTCGGTGATGTCTTTGCGCTGGCGGCAGCCGAAGGCTGGTCAGACGCCGACACCCGTAAGGCGCTACAAGTCATCGAGCGGCGCCAACGCAACCGCGCCGCCGCCGCGCAAAGTGAGTACGGCTCGCTGGAGGGAGCGTTGCTTGCCGCTGAGCACGGCCTTGACCGCAAGCTTATCAATGAAATCGCGCACTTGTCGGGCGTGAAGCCCACAACCGCTGCGCAGGTCTTCGCCGATGTTGGCGGCGAGGCCATCGGTGTTTATGGCAAGGCGGTGGGCTTGAAGCGCCCGGCGCTTCTAGCGCTGTGGCGTTCGCTCCGCCGGCCTGCCGGAAACCCCGACAGCACGGACAATCCGCTGGGGCGCACAGCTTACGTGTTTGACACGTTGGCTACGGCAAAGGCGCAAACTGTGCTCCGCTATTGGAATTGGTCCTTCACTGCGGACGCGGTCGGGGTCGAACGTGAATCTTACGAAGATCCTGAAAACGAGCTGCGCTTGGCGCGGCGCAATGCATCGTTGCTGTTTCACCGCAACGGCTGATTCGTCGGCTTCCCCAACTGGCGAATCCCAGTGTCCGGCGTTAAGCGTCTGATTGCGCCCGCGCGCAGAGGGGGGCGCTCCGATGCTTCAAGCCATTGCCTTGTTTTGCGGCGTGTTTTCGTTGTGGTTGCTGCTCGAACAGCGCTTCACAGCGATTGCGCTCTTGGCGGCTGTGGGCGTGGCGGCGTTGTGCGTGATGTTGACGGCGCGATTGTCCGGACTTGGCCGCGGCACTTTTACGTTGATGCCGAAATTGGCGGCGATGCACATGGCGCGGGCTGGCGTTGCGATCGGCGATGCAATTCGCACCGTGGGCGCCGCGATTGCCGCTGACGTCAAGCTTCGACCGGCGCTGGTCCGCGTGCGCACCCGCGCGGGCGACACTCTCAGTTCCGCCGCCCTCGCCAATCTGATCGCTGCTACACCTGGCGCCATCGTGATCGCGAGTGATGCGGAAGGTTTGCTCGTACATGTGAACGACGAGGCGGATGAACGCTTCAACCAGGTTAGAGACTGGGAAGCGTCTCTCGCGCGCGGGCAGGGTACGGAGCGGCGCTCATGACTGCGTTATGCGCTGCGATAGCGGCTGCGGCGGTGTTGTTGCTATGCTTGTTTCGGCTCTTGTTGGGGCCAACGCTATATGACCGCGTTGTAGCCGCGAATGCGGCCGGCTTGTGCATCATGGTCGGCGCCGCGGCGTTCGCTGTCTTGAGCGCGGACGCGAGAGCGCTTGATGTCTGCATTGCGATCGTGTTCGCGATGCTCGTCGCTAATGTGGCGATGTTCAAGTTTTCATACGCCAAGACATTTCAATCCGCCATCGCACGCGCGGAGGAAGCGCCATGATGGTGGTCTTGGATTGGATACGGCTGGGCCTTAGCGCGGCGTTCGTTCTAACCGGCGGCCTGCTGATGTTGGGCGCCGCGATCGGCCTGCTGCGCTTTCCCGATGTGTTCACGCGCTTGCATGCCGGCTGTGTCACGATGTCGGCGGGCGTCTGTCTGTGC
>JACQAC010000243.1 GCA_016195245.1 Pseudomonadota bacterium | reverse complement strand
GCCGCAGGGTAAGCCGGACCTTGCATAGTGTAGCGCGTGCCCAGCAGCGCGACGCGCCTGCGGCCATCGGCTTTGGCGCGTTGCGCGACGACATCGGCGATGTGCAGGCCTGGCAGCGGATATGGCTCCGTCGTTGCATCGAAGGCGATGTGGGCGGTGTTGTCGGGACAGACGAAGAAGGCGCAGCCGGCGGCTTTGAGTCGATCGGCCGTATGGCGAAGGTGCGCGTTGATTTTTGGCAGATCGTTGGCGTCCCATAATGGGATCGTCGGGCCCATCGGTAGAATGGACAGCGTGATCTCGGGATGCTGATGCTCGCCAAGCCTCCGCGCGCTTTCGCGGATCATCTCAAGATAACAAAGCGCCGCCCCGTCGGCCGAGTGCGCGAGAATTCCGATGTGCTTCATGGGCGCGATGTAGGCGCTCTCTAGAGACGGCGCTATGGGTCCGCCCGCCTGGTGTTCACGACTCGCTAACGCGGACCGCCCAACTCCAGCACATCTTCGTAAGTCCGCAAACCACTCCGCTGTGCGTTCACCAGCACCGCCATGTTGCCTGGCGGATGCTTATTATCGAGCATCTTCTCGTGGGCGTCGGGAATTTTGTCCCAGGGGAAGACCTCCGACATCGCAGGATCGATGCGGCGGTCAATGACGAGCTGATTGGCTTGGCTCGCATGATAGAGGTGCGCGAAGTGTGAGCCCTGCACGCGCTTTTGGCGCATCCACAGGAAGCGCGCATCCATGGTGAGATTGTAGCCGGTGGTGCCGGCGCAGATGACGACCATGCCGCCGCGCTTACAGACGAGCACCGAGACGGGGAATGTCGCTTCGCCCGGATGCTCGAACACGATGTCGACATCCTTGCCGCCCGTGATTTCCCAAATGGCTTTGCCGAATTTGCGGCTCTCCTTCATGTAGTCGGCGAACTCGGGACCGTTCACTTTCGGAAGCTGCCCCCAACACTTGAAGTCATTGCGATTAAGCACGGCCTTCGCGCCCATGGAGAGCACGTAATCCTTCTTGTCCTCACTGGAGACCACGCCAATCGCATGCGCACCGCTGACAGCGCAGAGCTGCACCGCAAACACGCCGAGACCGCCGCTCGCGCCCCACACGAGGACGTTTTGTCCCGGCCGCAGCACGTTCGGGCGCCAGCCGAACAGCATGCGATAGGCGGTGGCGAGCGTGAGCGTGTAGCATGCGCTTTCTTCCCACGTCAGATGCTGCGGACGCGGCATCATCTGGCGCGCCTGCACCTTGCAGAATTGCGCGAAGGAGCCGTCGGAGGTTTCGTAGCCCCAGATCTTCTGCGACGGCGAGAACATCGGATCGCCGCCATTGCACTCTTCGTCGTCGCCGTCGTCCTGATTACAGTGGATGACGACTTCGTCGCCCGGCTTCCAGCGCTTTACCTTGGAGCCCACAGCCCAAACGATACCGGACGCATCGCTGCCCGCGACGTGAAAGGCGCCTTTGTGGACGTCGAGCACGCTCATCGGCTCGCCGAGCGCCGCCCACACGCCGTTATAGTTCACGCCCGCCGCCATCACGAGCACCAGCGCCTCATCCTCGCCGACCTGCGGCACCGGCACTTGTTCGAGTTGCATCGCCTGCAACGGGCGTCCGTGCCGCTCTTTGCGGATGGCCCAGGCCCACATCAATTTGGGGAGGTGAAACTGCGGGGGAATTTCGCCGATGGCGTAAATGTCTTTGCCTACAGCGCCAGCGTCGGCCATCGCGTACCCCTCATGTTGCAGCGCAGAAAGAACCGAATTCGCCGTCCCGTCAACATGATGGCGCGCGGAGTGCGCGTTGGACGCCGCGTTGCGACCAGTGTAGGTGCTAACGTAAGGGAACCGACATTTCATGAACCTCGGCCGCGCGATCATCATGACGCTCTTGAGCGCCGCGCTGACTGTGCTCTGCGTGTGGGTGGCGCTTGTAGCCGACACAGAGCATGCGATTTGGGGACTGGTCGGCGGGCTCTTCTTCGGCGCTGGAACGTTGCTCGCGTTGAGTTACATTTTTCCCGCGCGCATTCCGCCGCCTGACGCAGACGGGTCGACAACGATCCACAAATCGTTCTTTCGCTGCGTGCTGATGGCCATCGCTTGCGCGGCCATCGTGGTAGCCTCTGTCATCGCTATTCCTCAGATCGGCGCGATGCACGATTGGCGGGCCTATGCGTTCTATGTGATCCCCATCCCCTGCGCTGTGCTCACCGTGATGTACTTGCTGTGGGCGTTTGGGGGCGAGCCTGCCTACCGCTTCGATGCCAACGGGTTGACGCGCTACCAATGGGGCGCGCGAACGATACCGTGGAGCGATATCACCAATGTGCGCACGTGGGCGCATCGCGGCGGCAGGCACGTGGTTGTCGACGTAACGTCCGAGCGACGCCGCAGCATGCCGTGGTGGGGACGCTTAGGTCCGGGCTTTGGCGCGGGCGATCTGACGTTGTCGTCTATGCCCGCCGGCGTCGCCCCTGACGCGCTGGAAGCGCTAGTGCGCGCATACTGGGAGCGAGGCGCAGTGCGGCGCTAGCGCGCCGGCGGCGCGTGCGGTTGCATCACAGCAAATCGCTCGACATGATCGCGGGACCATGCCGCCATTTCAACATGCTCCCGATCCGCCGTGGATTTTCCGGACCTATGCCGGGCACTCAACGCCGGCAGAGTCGAACAAGCTCTATCGGGCCAATCTCGCGAAGGGTCAGACGGGTTTGTCGGTAGCCTTCGATCTGCCGACACAGACCGGCTACGACAGCGATCACGTGCTGGCGCGCGGCGAAGTCGGCAAGGTAGGCGTGCCGGTCGGGCATCTGGGTGACATGCGCACGTTGTTCGAGAGCATCCCGCTCGAGCGCATGAATACCTCGATGACCATCAATGCGCCGGCGGCGTGGATGCTGGCGCTCTACCTGGCGTTAGCGCAAGAGCAAGGCGCCGATCCGAGGAAACTCACCGGCACGACGCAAAACGATATTCTGAAAGAGTATCTTTCGCGCGGGACCTACATCTTCCCTCCTGGGCCGAGCCTGAAGCTGACGGCGGACACGATCGCTTGGAGCCTCGACGCGATTCCAAAATGGAATCCTATGAACGTGTGTTCGTACCATCTGCAAGAAGCCGGCGCGACGCCGGAGCAGGAGTTGGCTTTCGCGCTGGCGGCGGCAATCGCGGTGCTGGATGAGGTGAAAGCTAGAAAACCCTCCCTCCTTGCGTGGGAGGGTTGGGAGGGGGGGCGATCAGGACGAAGCGCCAGCGGCGGCGAGCTCAATTCTGGCCGCCCTCCACCCCCTGCCCCCTCCCCACAAGGGGGAGGGGGAAATTTTGCGCTCGTCTTCTCGCGCATTTCATTCTTCGTGAACGCAGGCCTCAGGTTCGTCACCGAACTCTCGAAGATGCGTGCGTTCACCTTGCTATGGGAGGAGATCGGGCGCGAGCGTTATGGTGTCACTGACGAGAAGGCCTTGCGCTTTCGCTATGGCGTGCAAGTCAACTCGCTAGGGCTGACCGAGCAGCAGGCTGAGAACAACGTCTATCGCATCCTGCTCGAAACGCTGGCGGTGACGCTTTCCAAGAATGCGCGCGCGCGTGCGGTGCAGTTGCCAGCTTGGAACGAAGCACTTGGACTGCCGCGGCCATGGGATCAGCAATGGTCGATCCGCATGCAGCAAGTGTTGGCGTATGAGACGGATTTGTTGGAGTTCGAGGACATCTTTGATGGCTCGAAGGTCGTTGAAGCGAAGGTCCGCGAACTCGCGGATGGCGCGCGCGCGGAGCTGAAACGCATTGAAGCGGTGGGCGGCGCGGCCGCGGCGCTGGAGACGATGAAAGCCGCACTGGTGGAGTCCAATCGCCAGCGCACCGAGGCCATCGAGCGCGGCGAACTGAAGGTCGTCGGCGTCAATTGCTTCACCGAAGGCGAACCCTCCCCGCTCGAAACCGGCGATAAGAACATTCACGTCGTCGATCTATCGGTCGAGACGGAACAGATCGCGCGTTTGAAAGCCTGGCGTGCCGCGCGCGACGGCGCGAAGGCTGAGGCCGCACTGGCGACGCTCGAAGCAGACGCGCGCGCCGATATGAACATTATGCCAGCCTCGCTCGCGGCGGCGAAAGCCGGCGTCACCACTGGTGAATGGGCGGCGGCTTTACGGCGCGTGTACGGCGAGTATCGCGGCCCGACCGGCGTAGCGCTCGTGATCGAAAGCGGCGGTGAGGACCTCGACGCTGTGAAGCGCGACGTGGCGGCGCTGAGCGAGAAACTCGGGCGTCAGCTCACATTCTTGGTGGGAAAACCCGGCCTGGACGGCCATTCCAATGGCGCCGAGCAGATCGCGGCGCGTGGACGCGCCGTCGGCATGAACGTGATCTATGAAGGCATTCGTTTGACGCCAGCGGAAATCGTCGCCGCGGCAAAAGAGAAGCGCGCGCATGCCGTGGGCCTCTCCATCCTCTCCGGCTCGCATCTCGACTTGGTGCAGGACGTTGTGCGTTTGATGCGTGTGGAAGGTTTGGACAACGTACCGCTGGTCGTCGGCGGCATTATTCCGCCCGCTGACGCGCTCGCGCTCAAGCAAATGGGCGTCGCCGGCGTTTACACACCGAAGGACTTCAAGATCACCAGCATTATGGGCGACGTGGTGAAGCTAGTTGCGGCGCGCGCATGACAGGCATTGTTCAATTTCAGCTTTCGAGCCTATCCTCCAGCGTGAGGAACCAATGAAACTGAAGTTAGCATTGGCCGCAGTCGGCGCGGTTGCCACGTGCACGTTGTTGCACTCAATTCCGGCCTTTGCCCAACAAACCTCCACGCACGTCGAAGAATGCACGACGTGGGGTTTCATCCAGGACATTCAGTATCAGTTCGGTGTTGTGAATACTTGCAGCTATCCAATCGAAGTGTGGTTCTTATCCGGCACCGGCGCCCAAGCTCACGCCCAAGTCTCACCGGGTGGAATTTTTTCCACTGGCCTCACAT
>JACQAC010000242.1 GCA_016195245.1 Pseudomonadota bacterium | reverse complement strand
GCTCACACTCTCGATCACATCCGGATACAAAGTGCCTTGCGCCAGGAACTCAGCGCCGCCGATCGACTTCGCCTTTTCCTCGAACACGTCGATGAACAGCTTGCCGATAGTTTTGCGCTTCACTTCGGGATCGTCGACGCCATCGAGCGCGCCCAGGAAGCGCTCGCTCTCATCGGCATGGATCAGCGGAATGTTGTAGTGATCGCGGAAGAGGCTCACCACCTGTTCGGCTTCGCCCAGCCGCATCAGCCCGTGATCCACGAACACGCAATGCAGCCGGTCGCCGATCGCTTCATGGATCAGCACCGCGGCCACTGAGGAATCCACGCCGCCCGACAGCCCGCATATCACCGTGCCGTCGCCGACCTGCGCGCGAATGCGCGCAATGGCTTCGTCCTTAAACGCGCGCATCGACCAATCGCCGCGCAGCCCCGCGATCTTGTGCGTGAAGTTGCGCAACAGCTTCGCCCCATCCGGCGTGTGCACCACTTCGGGGTGAAACATCGTCGTGTAGAAGCGACGCTTCTCATCGACCGCGATCGCGAAGGGCGCATTCTCGCTGGTCGCAATCACTTCGAAGCCCTGCGCCAACTTGGTCACGCGGTCGCCGTGGCTCATCCACACCGGATAGCGTCCGCCGACCTCCCACACGCCCGCGAACAGCGGCGAGCTTTTCTTGATTTCAACATCGGCGCGGCCGAACTCGCGCGCGTGCCCACCTTCGACAACGCCGCCGAGCTGCACCTGCATCGTCTGTTGCCCGTAGCAGATCGCCAGCACCGGCACGCCGAGCTTGTAAACTTCATCCGGCGCCCGCGGGCTCGGATCGTCGGTGACGCTGCACGGCCCGCCCGACAGGATCACCGCTTTCGGCGCGAAGCTCTTCAGGAAGGCGCCATCGACCTTGTTGTACGGATGGATCTCGCAATAGACGCCGCTCTCCCGCACCCGCCGCGCGATGAGCTGCGTAACCTGTGACCCGAAATCGATGATGAGGACGCGCTCGTGATGGGCGGCCGCAGGCTCGGCCACATCAGACGACGCGCTTTTCGCTGTGTTCTGCGCCATGGCCGTAAGTGGAGTGCGTCGCGGCGGGCGTCAACTAGAAGGGCTGCGACCTGTCTTCCCAGACCGAAATTCGCCCATCCTCCGAACCTGCCGCGAGGAATCTGCCACTCGCCGAGAAGGCGACGGCGGTTATTCCGCGGTCGTGCCGACCGTCGCGAGGCAGTGGGATTGCCTCATCGACTCCGTAGTCGTGAAGTCTCGGCTGTACGGCGCTCGAACCAATGGCGATAACCGGCGCGCGCGGGTGTAGCGCCATTGAGCGGATCGGTGGTGCATCTTCCTGGAGCTTCGTTGGACGCGGTTTGGAAAACGCCTCCACGGCCCAATCGTGAAACCGAATTTCAGAATCCAGCGGACTCTCGGAGACGATTGCAAGCACCCCTTGATGCTTCTTGCCGCCGGCAAACGACGGCCCCAGCGCCAGATGCACAACCGTGTCCCAACGATCGTCAATCTGAAAGGCGTCTTCCTGCGTCTTCGGATCAATGACCCGAACCTTACCCATCTTGTCAGCGATGATAACGCCGCCTTCCAACACGTCGGGAGCCACGACCCTAACCGCCATGGCCTGAGCGCCTGGTCTTAGTTGCATCGGATGCGCGTGACGAAGCTGACCGTCAGGCGTCCATGTCGCTACGCGACTTCCGCCAACAGTAACAATGTCACCATCCGCAAGGATACAAGCATCCCAAACGCCATCTTTGTGCTGGCCGCCGCTCTTTTTGGCAAAGCCCATTTCCATGACACCACACTTTTCGTTGTGCGGTAACTCAAACAGGAGCTTGGTCATTGACCAATCGTACACACGCGCCCGTCCGTCGCGACAGGACAGTACGATGCGGTCGCCATCAGGTGAATGCTGGGACCGCCAGATCGAAGTCTTGTAGTATTCGTTTCCGGAGCTTGGCGCTTCAACGCGGGCTTCGCATCCCTGCTTCGCTGCGTCCAGCCGAACTGGATTCCCGTCCGAGTCATACGTGCCGCGCCCGTCAGCTGAAGCCATCGACGCGAGCCAGGATGCAGCAACGCCTTCGGAACCGCACGAGACTAATCGAGAGTCTTCTGCCGGATGAAACGAGAGCGAGGTCACTCGCTCGTGCACTGGTCCTCCGCCGAGCCAACCTTTGAACTTGTACTCTGGCAGCTGATTGCACTTTGC
Organism: Pseudomonadota bacterium; assembly: GCA_016195245.1. Classification (GTDB taxonomy): domain Bacteria; phylum Pseudomonadota; class Alphaproteobacteria; order Caulobacterales; family Aquidulcibacteraceae; genus Vitreimonas. The sequence goes on along the minus strand of JACQAC010000242.1, from coordinate 10,994 downwards.
AGATACCACCCGACGCACGCCAAGCCAGCCATCGTGGATTTGGCGCTCGTTGTTCTTCCAATCGCGCAGGCTCGTGATCTGCTGGTCGGAAAGCCATTCGGGAAGCTCCTCCGACTTAATGGGATCGAATGTGACGGCGACGAGCTTGCCCTCCTGCTGCGCGCGGAAGGCCTCGTAGTTCACCCATCCGCTCGTCGAAGCCTTCTTCGACCAGATCGCGACCACGCAGCGCGCGCGCCGAAGCTTCGTCTCGATCTCTCCGCGCCATTTGCTGTCAGAGCCGAGCCGTTGATCGAGCCAAACTTGGCGATTGTCGCGCCGGAGCGCCTCAGCCAGCCGCCGCGCATGCGCCGCATTGTCCCGCTGATACGAAATGAAGACATCCGCGCCCTGGAAGTCCTCGTCCTTGCCCCGCGCCATCACTCGCCTCCAAGGCGACTTCTCGGCATGGTTAACAAAACGTCAAGTAGCAATCTGAGCGCGAGCGGCAGGCCTAGCTGAATTACGAAAATTTTCTCGTCCAACACCTCCGCACCTGAGTGATAATCCTCCCACCCCTCGCATGGAGGTTCTCGTTGCTAGCCGGGCAATCCAGAAGCGGGGGTCGCGATTGAGCGTGAAGCGCTCGCCAAACCAGCGGCGAGCCAAGCCTGCGGGGCTTTGAAACCGCTGGGGTCCGGGGACCGGCAGTCCCCGCACGTCAAAGCGGCGGACTCCGGAGTGAAGAGCTCCTCAACTCCGTCGCCGAAGCAGAACAATCGCCAGGGGCCGCGTGTCTGACGCGCGGCGCTCGACGAGCAATCGGAGAGCGCACCCACACACTATCCTGAGCGCGTCGCACGCGCCCCGCCTCCACTGTTGTGAGGCATGTGAATGAGCCAGCGCTTTTTCAAAGTGAAAGCGCACAATGCGAACCCATGCGCGCCGCTATTGCGCACTCGCCCAGATGCGCCAACGGCTCAAAAACTCTGCTTCGCTTAGATGCAGCTGATCCAGGATTTGCTGATTGGTCGTCGCGGCCAACAACGCGGTCAGCGTACGGCGACCGTAGGTCACGTCGATATAGCGCACCATCGAGCCGCAAACGCCATAGCGATAGCGCCCGCTCCAAGCGTTGGCGAGCGATGCCGGTGCGGCATTCGCGGCGATGGCGTCACGCGCATCATGAGCGTGCGCGCTGTCGAGTTGACCGGAGACGAGCACGGCTAGGCCTTCGACAAACCAGCCGGCGTCGTCCATCCCAGTGAAGTCGCGCGTTGGATTGTGCTGACCGTGGAAGGAATGCGTGAGCTCGTGCGTGACGATGCCCTGCACCTCTGCCGCATCGCCGTGATGTTCGCACGCATCGTGCGCCCAGGCCGACGGCGCAAGCAGATAGAGGCTGTCCGCCACGCCCACGCCAACCATCCAGCACTGCGACGGCGCGATGCCCCAAGCCGCCGGTAAAGCATGGTCAAACCCTGCACGATCGCCCGCGACCACGACATTCACGGGCCCTGTGAACCGTTCACCGAAGAAGGCCTCAATGCGCTGGCGCCCAGTCGCGACATCGCGGGCTATCATCGCGTCGCCGCCCTGCATCGGAAACGCGTGCGCACACGCGGACAGCGCTAGCGCCAAAATAGGTATAAACAGTCGCATCCAACCCCTCCGCTTTGGCCTTAGGATGCGTCAACGCCGCTTCACAGATGCAAGGGCGTTGAGCGGACTGCCCCAGGCCCCCGCCACCAACCCGGCCAAAATCTGTGGCGCAGGCGGCACGCGCGACAACGGCGACATCAGCCAATCGCGCAAGCCTGCAATCAGCGTGGATTCCGACTGATAGGCCGGCGTGAACAAAAACGACGCGGTTTGATAGAGCCGGATGTGCCAAAGCCGCATCCGCTCATATTCGCCGAGCGCCGCGTCGAGATTGGATTGCGAGCCGAGCGCCGTCGCCAGCGCCAGCGCATCGAGCAGCGCCATGTTCGCGCCCTGCCCAAGCTGCGGCGAGGTGCAATGCCAGCTATCACCCGCATGCACGACATGCTGACTTAATGGCGAAGCACAGGTCCGATGCGCATAGCGCGCAAACACCAGATCGTCGTGGCGTTCGATCTGATCCAGAAACCCGTGCGTCTCCGGCCAAAGCGCCAGCACCTGGCTCTTCCAAGCGTCAATCGACGCCGCGCGCCAAGCTGCTTCGTCCTTCCCGCGCAAGCTCCAGAAAAAGGCCGCCTGTTGGTTCTGTTTTCCCGGCAGCGTTCCAATCGGCAAAACGCCCGCCATCTTACGCGCCGCCTCATAGCGCTGTTCAAGCGCATGCGGATCAAAGCCCGCCTGCCAATCCAATGACGCCCACAAAGCGCCGTAAGGCAAGTTCGCCTTCGGCGCCTCAGACAGCGGCGAGCGTACGCCCAGTGCATCGATCAGCAGGTCAAAGCGCGGACTTTGCTCGCCGGTGGCAAACGCAAAGCGCCCGTCCGATGCGCCAACAATCTCGCGCCCCGCGACAATCTCAGCGCCCGCTTCTCGCGCCGCATCATAAAGCACCTGAAACAGCGCGCCCCGATGCACCGCAACGCCCGTCGGTGCGTCACGTCCAAACGCGTCGTACCGAACATCCAGCACCACACTCTGCGATGGCGTCACTCGCCCAAACAACCGCTCAATCACCGCGCCCAAGGCTCGGATGCGATCGCCGGCGCCAATCTCATCGAGAACATGCAGCCCCGCCGGCTGCAAAATCAGCCCAGAGCCCAGCGGCTGCGGCGTCTCCAGCTTGTCGTAAACTACGGCGCGCAGTCCCTGCCGCCGCAGCAGCGCCGCACACGCAAGCCCTGCAACGCCGCACCCCGCGATGCCGACATCGCGGATCAGGCCCGCTTCTCCATCGCTGCAACGAAGAACCCGTCGCAGCCCGTTTTCAGCGGCGTCATCTGCAGCGCAAGCCCGCGCGCGTAGCCAGGAATATCGTCGCGCGCCAATCCAACAGCTTTGAAGTCAGCGTATGATGCCAGGAACGCCGCCACCTGATCCTCATTCTCCTCCGGCAGCACCGAACAGGTGACATAGACCAGCCGCCCCCCCGGCCGCACCAACGGCGCCGCCAACGCCAAAGCTTCGGTTTGCTCCTTCAACCGCATCGCCAAAGCATTCGGACGCAGCCGCCACTTGGAGTCAGGATTGCGCCGCCACGTGCCCGAGCCGGTGCAAGGCGCATCCACGAACACCAGGTCCATGCGCCCGCGCAAATCCTCCAATGCATCTTTGGTGCGCATCGGCGTTCTGATCTGCACATTGCGCGCGCCAGCGCGATCGGCGCGTTCCTTCAGCGGCGCAAGCCGGCGGCCATCAACATCATATGCGTAGATCTGCCCCTTGTTCTCCATCGACGCCGCCAGCGCCAAAGTCTTGCCACCACCGCCAGCGCAAACGTCGGCGACCTGCATGCCCGGCTTTACGCCCGACAACGCCACCGCCAGTTGCGAACCCTCGTCCTGAACCTCAAACCACCCTTTGAGAAAGCTTTGCTCAGTCGCCCAAGGAAACGTGCGCCCTTGCGACCACGGAATGCGAATGCCGTTCGGCGCAAACGGCGTCGTGCCCGGCGGCTCGTTGAGTTTCGGGCTCTCGCCAAGCGCTGCGATCACCTTGTCACGTTCGCTCTTCAGCGTATTCGCGCGCAGATCGAGCGGCGCTGGCGCTGCAAGCGCTGCGCCTTCCTCGCCACGCGCCTCGCCGAACGCACGCGCAAGACTTGCGTCCAACCATTCGGGATAGTCGCCACGAATATGCGCCGGAGCACCTGACAGCTCGTCCTCCGCCAACGCAGCGCGTTCCACTTCAGTCGGCGGCGACGGCGCGTGCGGAGCGTCAACGAGACTCTGGGCGATCCAGTCAGCGCTCTGCCCAAAACCCCAGCGCAGCGCGCCCCAAACCCACGCGCGCGGCGTGTCCGCCCCCATGCGCCAGGCGCTCGACTGCTTCCAGCGCAGCGCGCCGAACACCAGATCGCCGATCTCGCCGCGGTCCTTCGATCCGGCGAAACGATGCGTGAGCATCCACGCCTTCACCGCATCCGCAGCGGGGCGTCGCTCGGTTTGGAGCGATGTCAGAATTTCAATGGCTGCTTGTTGGCGGGCGCCAGGACGCATCGGGAGAACCCCACAGAAGGCGCGGTGCGGGCGCCACTAAATCGATTGACCGAACACCAAGAGATTGCCGTCCGGCGCCAGAATGCACAACTCGCGCTGACCATAGGGCTTATCCGCCGGCCCATGCACATCGCCCGGAGGCATCACATCGAGCACCGGCTTCAATTCGGCGTGCAACGCCGCGATGTCCTCGACATCGATGTAATAACAGAACCGCCTATTGCCGGGCGGCGCGCCATCGACGCCGTGATTTTGCAGAATGCGCACGCCCGCGCATTCACGTTGTACATACGCATAATCCGTGTGGTGTACGTAGGTCTTGAAGCCGAGGCGCTCGAAGAAGGCAACTCCCGCGACTACGTCGTCGACGTGCATGAAAGGCGTGATGCGGATGAAATTTTCCGCCACGTTTCAGCTCCCGAGCGGATAGTTCGGCGCCTCGCGCGTGATCGCCACGTCATGCACATGGCTCTCGCGCAGACCCGCCGAGGAAATTTTCACGAACCGCGCCTTCGCCCGCAGCTCCGGCAACGTTTTGGCGCCAGCATAGCCCATGGCCGCACGCAAGCCGCCGACCAGTTGGTGCAGAATGTTCGCCACCGGTCCCTTGAACGGCACACGGCCTTCAATGCCTTCCGGCACCAGCTTCATCTGATCGCTAACTTCCTTTTGGAAGTAACGATCCGCCGAGCCGCGCGCCATGGCGCCTAGCGAACCCATGCCTCGATAGGATTTATAAGAGCGGCCCTGATAAAGAATGATATCGCCTGGCGCTTCTTCGCTGCCCGCGAGCAGCGAGCCGATCATCGCGACTTCCGCGCCGCCTGCGAGCGCCTTCGCGAGATCGCCCGAGAACTTGATGCCACCGTCGGCAATCACTGGCACGTTCGCCTTCTTCGCCGCACTGGCCGCGTCGATGATCGCCGTAAGCTGCGGCACGCCGACGCCGGCGACGATGCGCGTGGTGCAGATCGAGCCAGGACCGATGCCGACTTTCACCGCGTCGGCGCCCGCGTCGATCAAAGCTTTGCAGCCGTCCGCGGTGGCGATGTTACCGGCAATGATCTGCGTTTGGTTCGAGGCGCGCTTAATGCGTTCGACCGACTCCAGCACGCCCTTCGAATGTCCGTGCGCGGTATCAATCACCAGCACGTCGACGCCCGCTTCGATCAGCGCCATCGAGCGCTCGTAACCTTGGTCACCGATGGTGGAGGCCGCGCCGACGCGCAGACGGCCCTGGTCGTCCTTGGCGCGGTTCGGGAAGGCCTGCGCCTTCTCGAAATCCTTCACGGTGATAAGGCCGGCGATGCGACCGCCGTCATCGACCACAATAAGCCGTTCAATACGATTCTTATGCAGCAGGCGCTTGGCTTCTTCCTCGCCAGCGCCCTCGCGGATAGTGACGAGCTCGCGCGTCATCAGATCCGCGACCTTCTCGTGCTTTTCAGCGAAGCGCATGTCGCGATTGGTGAGAATGCCGACCAGCTTGTTGGTGCCGGCTTCCACAACCGGAAATCCAGAAATCCTGCGGCGCTCCTTGATCTCAAGAATTTCGCCGATGGTCTGATCCGGCGTGATGGTGATTGGATCGATCACCATGCCGCTCTCGAACTTCTTAACGATCTTCACCTGCTCGGCCTGTTCGGCCGGTGTCATGTTGCGGTGAATGATACCCATGCCGCCAGCTTGCGCCATGGCAATGGCGAGTCGCGCTTCGGTCACCGTGTCCATGGCAGCGGAGATGAGCGGAATGTTGAGGTCGATGGTGCGCGTCAGCCGGGTCTTGGTGATGGCGTCGGCAGGCAGCACTTCGGACGCGCCCGGTTCAAGGAGCACGTCATCAAAAGTCAGAGCTTCACGGATTTCCATGGACGGCTGGTAGAGATGTTCGCGGGAGAACGCAAGTCCGAGCTAGCGATGGCCAGCATATAGGGCGGCAAAGCTCCAAATGAAGCTACCTTCACTGACCGCAATCGCCCCGAGCAGAAGTCGCGACCATTGGGCCGGTCCCGGCAGCGGCCAAGACCACGCAGCAAGCGCCAAACTTGCCGCAAGCCAAGGGAAACTCCACCAGAAACTCGTTCCTGAGATGATCGCGACAACGCAACACGCCTTTTCGTCCTGAAAACCGTGCCAATCAAATCTTTCCCAAATCATCGAACCGACCCAAACCTCATTGGCGACCGCCAAAGCAAACGCCGCTGCCGATGAGATCTTACGCCAGTTCATTTGCGGCCCTGCGCAACCACATAAACTTCAGAACTGGCGGCGCGGCTGGCTGGCGGCTTGGCATGCCGGACGGTCGCGAAATGTTGTTTCAGGCGCGTGAGCAAAGCGGCGTCGAGGCCACCTTGAAAAGCCTTGGTCACAAACGTGCCGCCGGGCGCGAGGCTTCCGATGGCAAACTCAGCGGCAGCTTCAGCGAGCGCACCGGTGCGAATTTGGTCGGTGCGGGTGTGGCCGGTGGTATTAGCGGCCATGTCGGAGAGCACCAGATCGGGTGCGCCGCCGAGCGCTTTGGTAAGGGCTTCCGGCGCTTCGGACGACAGGAAATCCATTTCCAAGAACGTTACACCCGGCAGCGGATCGATCGGTAGCAAGTCAATGCCGACAATCTTGGCCGCGCCGCGCTTCTGCACGACTTGCGCCCAGCTGCCAGGCGCTGCGCCCAAATCGACGACGCGCGCGCCACGCCTCAGGAAATGAAACTTCTCATCGAGCTCAATCAGTTTGAACGCCGAGCGCGCGCGCCAGCCTTCCGCCTGCGCACGATGCACGTATGGGTCGTTGAGCTGGCGCTCGATCCAGAGGCGCGAGCTTTCCTTCGGGACGTTCCTCTTGCGCACCCGCTCGGCCAGCTGCCGCTCGCCGCTCGGCATCAGGATCTGCTTGTTGCGCCAGCGCCGCTTCGGGGGCTCTTCGTCGCTCATGCGCCCGCCATCAGACGCATCAGCACACCTTCGCGCAAGCCGCGATCGGCGACGCGGATGCGCGAAGCGGGCCACACGCGCAGGACCGCATCGAAAATAGCGCCGCCGACCACGACGAGATCGGCGCGGTCCTTGCCGATGCAGGCGTTGGAGGCGCGTTCCTCACGGGTCTGATGCAGCAAGCGCTTGATCACCGCCCGGCACTCGGCCACGTCGAACCACATGCCGTCAACGCGCGCGCGCTGGTAGCGCGGCAGGTCGAGATACACGCCTGCGAGGCTGGTGACTGTGCCGGAGGTGCCGATGATGTCGGCGCGGTCCTGCGCGAAGGCGGCATGCAACTCCTCGGCGCCGCCCGCTGCGCGGATCGTGTCCGCAAGACGTGCGACCAGGGCCTCATACCAAACGTCAAGATCGCTTTCCGGTTCGGGCTCATCTTCGGCGACGACGACCACCCCAAGCGGCGTCGAGCGCCAGGCGATGAGCGGCGGATCGAGTGCGCCGGCCAGCACTTCCTTGGGCTTCACCCAGGAAAGCTCCGTCGAACCGCCGCCAATGTCGACGATCATCGCGAAGTCGCGCTCCGGTTCGAGCAAGCTCGCGCAGCCGAGCACAGAAAGGCGTGCCTCGTCTTCCGGCGTAATGACGTTGAACGACAGGCCGAGATCGCTCTTCACGCGGTTGAGAAACGTCTGCCCGTTCTTGGCAATGCGGCACGCTTGTGTCGCCACGCAACCGACTGCAAGCGGCTGCCGCGCCTCAATGCGTTGCGCGCACGCCGTCAGCGCTTGGTAGGCGCGCGCCATTGCCGGGTCGCTCAAACGACCTGTATGCGCGAGCCCTTCGCCCAACCGCACGATGCGCGAAAAGCCGTCGACGACGCGCAAGCTGCCGTCTTCGTTTTTCACTGCCATCAACAGACGGCAATTGTTGGTGCCCAGATCGAGCGCCGCGTAGAGCGGAGCGCGCGATCGCGGACCGGACCGTCCGTCGCCCCGCGACGGGTTGGTCCGCCCAGTCGTGACCATTTGAAAACGTCCCATGCGAAACGGACCTCGCCGCTCCGCAAAATTGCCAATTCGCCGCGAAGCTAGCCGGTTTTCGCCATGAACGCACCGGCGTTCACCCAAGATTCATCAGCCTTCCCCGGGCGCCCGCGGCCCATGCGCCACACAATTTCGTGCACACCTCTCGCGCATGGCTCTTTCAGTTGTGCGGCGCGTTGTCCGTTCCTACCTTACCGAAGCGAGAGATTTGGGAGGTCGTTTAGGAGGAGAACATGCAAAGTGCTAAATTCTCCATCGGACAAGTCGTCCGCCATAAGCTCTTCCCGTTCCGGGGCGTGATCTTCGACGTCGACCCAGAATTCTCCAACACGGAAGAATGGTTGACGGCGATCCCCGAGCCGATCCGCCCGCGCCGGGATCAGCCGTTCTACCATTTGTTCGCTGAGAACTCAGACAGCCACTACGTGGCGTACGTGTCCGAGCAGAATCTGGCGGCCGATGATACCGGCGAACCGGTCGATCACCCGCAAATCGAGCTTCTGTTCGATGAGACCGACGACGGCAGCTACAAACTGCGGCCCGAAAGTCTCAACTAAGCAAACGAATACTGATGTGGAGCGTCGCGCCGGTGGAAACGCCGGCGCGAATTTTTTAGGTTCGCTGAAACGGATAGAAATCGCTGCCAAGCGGCAGGATTTGTGTGAGCGCATCGAGCGCGGTTCGAGTTTCACCGACAAGGTTCGGGTCGCGGATATCCTCCGGCGCCAGCTCTTCGCGGTAGTGCATATTGATCCACGCGGAGAGCTTCTGCGAAAGTGCATCGTCGAGGAAAGAGCCCTGCGCTGCTGCAGCGCGTTCGGCAGGCGTCATAACAATCCGCAGGCGCAAGCACGCAGGGCCCCCGCCATTACGCATGCTTTCGCGGACATCGACATATTCAACATGCCCAATAGCCGCGTTTGGTGCGGCGGTAAGTTGCTGGGCGACACTGGCGGTGCGGTTATTCTCGCACACCTCGCGCGGCGCGATCAGGGTCAGCGCTTTGTCACCGGGCAGGCGCAGCAGCTGCGAGTTGAACAAATAGGATGAAACTGCATCCTCAAGCGAAACATCGGCCGCCTTCACTTCCACGAACACCGGGTCGAACAACCCCTTCGCCCTGGCGCGAATCTCGGCGTAGAGCGCATCGCGATCGGCGAAGGCGCGCTCGTGATGGAAGAGGACGTTGTCGTGCGCCACCGCAACGACATCGTTGTGAAACGCGCCCGCTTCCACGGCTTGCGCGGACTGGAGCGCGAAGATCGTCCGGTCGGCGTTCAGCTGATGAGCGCGTGCAATGGAGGCGCACGCTTCCAGCGTCTGCCGGGCCGGGAAACCCGCACGCAGGTCGCCTGCGCGGCGGCCATACACGAAGATCTCAACGCCCGGCGCACCAGGCTCGGCGCAAAGCCGCATATGATTGGCGGCGCCTTCATCCGAAAGTGCTTCATTGGCCGGCAGCGCGGCATGCACCGCGAAATGCGTGTCATCCACCATCAGCCGCCGCAGCGCCCGCTCGGTGCTCGGCGCTTCGAGCGAGCGATGCAGCATGGTCTGCAGATTGGCGACGGTAGCGTGCAGTCGCGCATCGTCGCTATCGGCGCTTGGTGAAATCGTTGCCGCGTTGGCCGCCCACATCGACGACGCGGCTGCGGCGGCGCGCGCGATGTGCGGCGATGCCTCCCAAGCTTCGGCCCAGACCGCGCAATCATCACCTTTGAGCGACAACGCTGAGCGCAACCAGCCAATGGCGGGGCGTTCTTGCGGAGGCAGCACGCCTTGTGACAAGCCAAGCGCGCGCAGACGGTTCATCTTGGCCAGGCCTTGCAGCGCGGCTTCGCGCGGGCGGGACACTGAATCCTTGTTGCGCGCGGAGGCGAGATTGCCCTCAGAGAGGCCCGCATAATTGTGGGTCGGCCCGACCAGGCCGTCGAAATTGATTTCTTCGGCGAGTGTCGTCGTCACGTCGGCAGGCCCGGCGCGGCGATCGACGCGGCCTTCTCGGCGGCCTGCGTGGAAACGGGATAGGCAACGTAGTCGGCGGCATAGTAGGCGCTCGGACGCAACGAACCGGACAGGCCCGGTCCGCCGAACGGCAGCGCGCTTGAGGCGCCCGTAGTCGGTCGATTCCAATTGAGCACACCAACGTGCATTTCGTTCTTCACGCGCACCCAAAGCGCGGCGTCGTCGCTGATCAAGCCACCCGCGAGGCCGAAGCGCGTGGCGTTAGCGAGATCGAGGGCGTGGTCGAAGTCCTTGGCACGATAGACTTGCAAAACCGGGCCAAACAATTCTTCGTCGGGCGGGGTCAGACCTGTAACATCAACAATTCCTGGTCGCACGACGGCGCCATCCCGCTTCACAGCGAGTAGCACTTTGCCGCCCATCACGCTCAGACCCGCTTCGAACTTCACAGCGCGCTCCGCAGCGACGGCGTTCACCAGTGGCCCCATGAACGGCTCCGGTGTTTGCGTGGCTGGCCCGACCCCGATTTCCTGCGCCAGCGCGACAAGCGCGGCGATGATGGCGTCGCCATCAGCGCCCTCCGGCACGATAAGGCGGCGCGCGCACGAGCAACGCTGGCCGCTGGTCGCGAACGCCGAATGCACAATCAGATTGGCGGCAGCGTTTGCATCGACAGGCGGCCACACGATCAGCGGATTGTTGCCCCCCAATTCGAGCGCCAGCAACACGTCGGGACGGCCTGCGAACTTGCGGTGGATGAGTGAGCCGGTTTGCGCGGAGCCGGTGAAGGAGACGACATCTTGCGAGGTGAGATGATCGAAGAGATCGCCGGTCGAGCCGACGATGAGCTGCAGCGCGCCTGGCGGCAGCACGTTGGCTTCAAGCATGACGCGGACGGCGGCTTCAGTAAGATAGCT
>JACQAC010000241.1 GCA_016195245.1 Pseudomonadota bacterium | reverse complement strand
TGTTCGCCTGGACCTTTCGAGTTTCGTTTGCTCTCCTCGAAACTGCGGCGCCCGATCTCGCGACCATCTTCCGCATCACACTCAAATCACATCCCTTGAACTGATTGGCTGTTGGTACCGTCAGCCTCCCGACAAGAGACCAGGGCAGTGTAAGGGCGTTTCAACCCGGTCGGATTTGGAATCGCACTTTTGTTGATTGTGTTAGGTTTTTAGGTCGAAAGCTGTTGGATATGGAGCAGCAAATCCACCTATCGTTCGGGCGCCCGTTCCCGACGAAACGCGGGAGATTTGCGATCCAGAGCACATCCGGCCATGATCAGATCGTGCTTGTGGGGGAACGACCATGAAGATTGCGTCTCTTCTTTTCGCTATGGCGTGTTTCATCGCGCCGACTGCAGCAATCGCTCAGGAGCCGCCACCTACGGCACAAGCGCCGTCCGCCGAGTCGCAAGCACTGATGGCGTGCGTTGTGCGCAACACGACGACCGACGACAGCATCGTTCTCATGCGGTGGATGTTTGTGGGCATCGCGCGCCATCCAAGCATCTCGCAAATGGCATCGATATCGGACGCCGAGCGCGTGGACGCCAACCGGCAGATGGGCGCCCTGTTCAACCGAATACTCCTTGATAATTGCTCCAATGAGACGCGCGCCGCCCTTCAAGTCGATCGAGCGCATGCGATGGGTTTCGCCTTTCGCGCGTTGGGCAGTCACGCGATGTCGGATTTCATGGGCAATCCCGATGTCTCCTCGAGCATCTCCGACGTACTCTCTTACATTGATCAACGGCGCTTTGCCGAAATAGTTGGCAATTCAAGATAGGTCCGGCACTTGGGAGCGCGGCAATTTGGCGGACGCGACGGCCGTCGTCCTGCCGGCCAACACTGGAGCATGCCGGCGGGACCCTGCGGCCCAGCCTGGCGCCGCGGCGCGGGCGGACAGGGACATCTGGGGTGAGGCCGGATTTTGCGACTTTTGCCGCAGGCAAAAGGCTCTGCCCTTTGCTTGACCCTGGCGGACCCTCCCCCTAGTTTCCGCGCGCGCAAACGGGGGGCTCGGGCCGAGTCGCCCCGGTGGCGTGCATTCGACCGTTCGATGGCAGACAGAAACCCGCCGGAGGACCGTCTCGACAATCTGCGCGATCGGGTAGCGAAAGCGCGGGGCGAGACCTCCTCGACGTCCCAACCGCCTGACAGCGCCGCTTCCCTGGCGTTCAGGTTTGGAGGGGAGTTTGGCGCGGCCATTCTGGTGGGCGCATTGCTCGGGTACGGGGCAGACTTCTTTATCCACACGTCGCCGTGGGGATTGGTCGCCGGCCTGGTGCTCGGGTTTGCAGCGGGGGTGGTGAACATTGTTCGCGTCGCAAGCGCGTACAACAAAGCCAATCCTCCCGATCCCAACGCGCCGCGAATTCCGGATGACGACGATTGAGGATGTGAAGTTTGTCGAACGATCCGATCCACCAGTTCCACATCAACCCGATCTCGCCGCCCATCCATCTGGGCGCGATTGATGCGACGTTTACGAACGCGAGCCTGTTCATGGTGGCGGGCGTGGCGGTGGCTTCGGGGTTCATGGCCTGGGCGATGCGCTCGCAAGCTTTGGTGCCGAACCGGGCGCAATCGGTCGCTGAGATCGGCTACAGCTTCATCCACGGTATGGTGAAAGACGCCGCTGGCGAAGAAGGCGTGAAGCGCTTCTTCCCGTTCGTGTTCACGCTCTTCACGTTCATTTTCATGGCGAACATGCTGGGCATGTTCCCGTATTGGTTCGCGCCGACTAGCCAGATCATCGTCACCGCGACGATGGCGTTGATGGTATTCTTCACGGTGCTGATCATCGGCATCGCCAAGAACGGCGCGAAGTTTTTGAAGCTGTTCGTGCCTTCGGGCGTGCCGATCTACATTTTGCCGTTCGTGGTGCTGATCGAGATCATCTCGTTCTTTTCGCGTCCGCTCAGCCACGCGGTTCGTCTTTGGGCGAACGTGCTTGCGGGTCACTTGGTGCTGAAGGTGTTTGCTGGTTTCGTGCCGATGATGGCGGCGGCCGGCGGCATCGTCGCTATCGGCTCAGTGCTGCCGCTCACCATGACGGTTGCGCTTTATGCGCTCGAATTTCTGGTCGCGTTCCTGCAGGCGTACGTGTTCGCACTGCTCACCTGCATCTACTTGAACGACGCCCTTCACCCTGGCCACTAACGGCCATCGCAAAGAGAAACTGGAGACGACAAATATGGACGCGGAAGCAGCGAAACTGATCGGGGCCGGCATCGCTTGCATCGGCATGGGCGGCGCAGGCGTTGGCGTCGGCATCATCTTCGGCAACTTCTTGCAGGGCGCGCTGCGCAACCCGACCGAAGCGCCCAAGCAATTCGGCAATCTGATTTTCGGCTTCGCGGTGACCGAAGCGCTCGGCATCTTCTCGTTGCTGATCGCGCTTCTGCTGCTGTTCGTCCGTCTCTAAACGGAGCCTAAGGCATGGCGCTGCAAGAGGCAGCACAACACGCAGCTGGGGCGGCAGGCGCCGCGGCCGAGCATGGCGGCGAGACCGGCGGCTTCCCGCCGTTCGATCCGGCGCTGTTCGCGAGCCAGCTGTTCTGGTTCGCGCTGAGCTTCATCGCGCTTTACGTGATCATGTCGCGGTTCGTGCTGCCGAAGGTCGGCGCGACGCTGGCGACCCGCGCCGGCACGATCGAGGGCGACCTCGACCAGGCGGCGCAAAAGAGCGCGCAAGCTGAAAGCGCTCGCACTGCGATGGAGAAAGCGGTCGCCAAAGCGCGCGCGGATGCACGTGCGATGGTCGATGCGGCGCGCGCTGAAGTACAAGCCAAGCTCGCCGCCGAACAAGAAGCCGCTGAAGTACGTATCGCCGACCGTATCCGCACCGCGGAAGCACGCGTCGATATGGCCAAACAGAAAGCGCTGTCGGAAGTGCCGGGCCTCGCGAACGGATTGGCGCAAGATATCGCTGATCGCATTGCGCCTGCCGGCGCGGCGCCGGCGCGTCAACGCGTGGCGGGAGAAGCCTAATGGGCATCGAGATCGACGCCACTTTTATCGCGTTCGTCGCCTTCGCGCTGTTCTTCGCGCTGGTGATTTACCTGAAAGTGCCGGGGATGATCATGTCGTCCTTGGACAACCGCAGCCAGGCGATCGCCAAGGAGCTGCACGACGCGCGCAAGATGCGCGAGGAAGCGGAAGCCCTGCTCGCTTCGTACGAAGCCAAGCGCGCCGCGGCCGAGGCCGACGCCAAGGCCATCGTCGATCACGCTAAGGAACAAGCGGCGGCTGTGGTCGAGGAAACCCGCGCGGCGATGGCGGAAGCCATGAAGCGCCGCGAGAAGCAGGCGGAAGACCGTATCGCCGCGGCCGAGACCAAGGCCTCGCAAGAAGTGCGGGCTGCCGCCGCCGAAGCGGCGATCGCGGCGGCTGAGCGCATGATCCGCGAGCGTATGAACGACGGCACGCAAAGCGCGCTGGTCGCCGAAGGCGCAAGCGAACTGAAGCGCAAGTTCGGCTAGGCCACTCCACCCGCCCACTTCGTGAACGTTGTGATATCTTTGTGCCCTTGTGTTTGCACACCAAGGCACAAAGAATCACACGAAGAACACAAGGCGCGACCCTGATCGCCCGGCTTGCTACAGTCGAGCCATGACGCGCCTCGAACTTTCTGCTGACGACCTCTCCGTAGCGATGGAAAAAGCCTTTGCGCTGGCGAAGGACTTTTGGGCGACGCTGCCGGAGCGCGGGTCGTATCACGGCACCACCGGTGAAGAGACGACGCGGCTGTTCTCGCGCGGCTGGGGCGAAGCTGGCTTGGGCGCCGCGGTGTTCGACGATTTCACGGCGATCGCTGACCGCTCCCGGCCGCCGGGGGGCAAGTTCTTCGGTTATGTGCTCGGCTCGAATGAACAGGTCGGCGCCATTGCCGAGTTTCTAGCTGCGACGCTGCATCAGAACGTCACGGCGTGGCGCTCTGGGCCGGCTGCCGTGGCGGTGGAGCGAACGGTCGTCGGCTGGCTGGCGAACGCGGTGGGCTGCGCGGGGTTCAGTGGCAGCCTATGCGGGGGCGGCTCGGCGGCGAACCTGATGGGCCTCGCCATGGCGCGTGAAGCGAAGGCGCCGGCGAACGAGGATGGGGTGCGCGAAGAGTGCGTCGTCTACGCGTCCGATCAGGTTCACATGTCGATCGACAAGGCCGTCGCGCTGCTTGGTCTCGGGCATCGCAATTTGCGGCTCATTGCAAGCGACTCCCAGTTCCGCATGCAGCCCGAGGCGCTGGCGGCCGCCACCGCCGCGGATCGCGCCGCCGGCAAGCGACCGATCGCGGTTGTTGCAAGCGCCGGCACGGTGTCGATGGGCGCGATCGATCCGCTGCGAGAGATTGCGGCGATCGCCAAAGCGAACGATCTTTGGATACACGTCGATGGCGCCTATGGCGCGCTCGCGGCGTTGGCGCGGCCGGATTTGTTTGAAGGCTTGGCGTTGGCGGATTCGCTCTCGCTCGACGCCCACAAATGGCTCTATCAGCCACTCGATTGCGGCTGCCTGTTGTTTCGTGATGCCAATGTGGCGCGCGCCGCCTTCTCGCACAACGGCGACTACGTGAAGGTGACGAATACCGATGCGGTCGAGGCGTTCGCCTTCTTTGATGAATCGCTCGAACTCTCGCGCCGCTTCCGCGCGCTGAAGCTCTGGATGTCGCTGCAGTATCATGGGCGTGCCGCGTTTCGCGATGCCATCGCGCAAGATTTGCGGCATGCGCGGCTGCTCGAAGAGCTGGTCCGCGCCGAGCCCGACTTGGAACTGCTGGCGGCTGGCCCGCTGAGCGCCGTCTGCTTCCGGCACCGCAGCACCGATAACGAAGCGGTGCTCAAGTGCGTCATCGAACGCGGCCGCGTCTACATTTCCAACGCCAATATCCGCGGCGCCTTCGCGCTGCGCGCCTGCTTCGTGAATAACCGAGCGCGCGAAGAAGACGTGCGCGCGATTGTGAGCGAAGTGCTGGAGGCCGCGAAGTAAGCTGAGCCGCTATCCCTTCCGCCGCCAGGTGCTTCCAGTCGGCCCGTCCATCACTTCGACGCCGCGCGCGGCGAGGGCTTCGCGGAGTTTGTCGGCTGTCGCGAAGTCTTTGTTTGCGCGGGCGATGATGCGCTCAGCGACGAGCGCGTCGATCTTTTTGGCCGCTTCTTCGCCGAACGATGCGCGAAACCAGTATTCGGGATCGTCTTGCAGCACCCCGAACAGCGAAGCGGCGGCGATCAACTCGGCTTTCGCGCGCGCTTGATGATCGGTGCGGGTTGCGGTGTTGGCGGCGGTGGCGAGCGCGAAGAGTTCGGCGATGGCCGCTGGCGTGTTGAGATCGTCGGCGAGCGCGGCGCGGAACGCTTGCAGCTGCGCGGACTCATCTTTCAGCGGCGGCGCTGGCACATGCTTCAGGCGCAACAGCGCCCCGTACAAGCGATCGAGGCTCGCTTGCGATTGCTTGAGCAAATCTTCGCCGAAATCCAACGGTGCGCGATAATGCGCGCTGAGCAGCGCCCAGCGCAAGGTTTCGCCCTGCCAACCTTGCCGCAAGAGTTCGCGGGGCGTGACGATGTTGCCGAGCGATTTCGACATCTTCTCGGTGTTCATCGTTAGGAAGCCGTTGTGCATCCACACGCGCGCCAGCGCATGCCGATGCGCGGTCTCGCTCTGGGCGATTTCGTTTTCGTGATGCGGGAAGATGAGATCGAGACCGCCACCGTGAATGTCGATCGGCGAGCCCAGCTCCTCCTCGATCATGGCGGAGCATTCGATGTGCCAACCTGGGCGGCCGCGCCCGAACGGCGCGTCCCACGCAGGCTCTCCAGGCCTGGCCGCCTTCCAGAGCGCGAAGTCGGAGGGATGGCGCTTGTCGTCCTCCCCTTCGACGCGGGCGCCGGCTTGGAGATCGTCCTGCGCACGGCCCGAGAGCTTGCCGTAATCATTGTCCTTCGCCACGGCGAAATAGACGCCCGTCGGCACGACGTATGCGGCGCCCGCAACGATCAGCTTTTCAATGAGCGCGATCATGCCTGGTACGTGCTGGGTAGCGCGTGGGCTTAGGCTCGTTGGCAGCACACCCAGCGCTGCGGTGTCCTCGTCGTAGATTGCCTTGAACTTGTCGGTAATGGTTTCGATGGGAACGGCGCCCGCAATGGCCTGAGCGATGATGCGGTCGTCAATGTCGGTGTAGTTGCGCGCGTAGACGACGTGCTCGGGCCCATAGGCGTGCCGCAGCAGCCGGAAAAGCACGTCGAACACGACCGGCGGGCGCATATTGCCGATGTGCGCGTAGGAATAGACGGTGGGTCCGCAAACATACATCGTCACCCGCTTGGGGTCGCCCGGCGCGAAGGCTTCCTTACGTTTGGTGAGGGTATTGGTAAGCGAAATCTGCATGTTGGGACGTGAACCACGGGAACTTGAGCTGCGTACTAGCATCTGACGTGGTAGACACCACATTGTTAGAGGGCCAGCCTTGGCCCGCTGCCTGAGGTATTAACCGCGGGCGGGCGTTAAGTCCGGGTGCCACGTTTGGACCCTCCCGGCTCGACCTCCGCTCCTCAGACTAGGGATTCCGGATGAGTGAAATTCTGAAGTGGCGCTCGCCCGCCGAGGCGCACGCGAAGCGGCCTTCGCGCGAAGCGGCGATGGAAGCCGTGAAGACACTGATCGCTTGGGCTGGCGACGATCCGGACCGCGAGGGTCTGAAGGATACGCCGAAGCGAGTCGTCGATGCGTATCGGGAATGGTTTCGAGGCTACGACGAGTGCCCGGCGGATGAACTCTCGCGCGTGTTCGAAGACGTGCAGGGGTATGACGATATCGTCATGCTGAAGAAGATTGATGTGGAGAGTCATTGCGAGCACCACATCGCGCCGTTCATCGGCAAGGCTTATGTGGCTTACTTGCCGAACGAGGCGGTGGTCGGCATTTCCAAGATTGCACGCGTTGTCGAGATTTTCGCCAAGCGCCTGCAGACGCAAGAGACAATGACCATCCAGATCGCCGACGCGATCAACGAAACGCTGAAGCCGCGCGGCGTGGCGGTGCTGATCGACGCGGAACATGAATGCATGTCGACGCGCGGCGTCCACCATAAGGACGTGACGACGATCACCACGCAATTCACAGGCGCATTCAAGGACGATCCGGAATTGCGCAACCGGTTCTTGAAGCTCGCTGGCTACTGAGCGCGCGGCGCAGTCGACAAGCTATAGGGAATAAAGAGCGTTAGTTCGAGATCGCCCGTGCGCTGCCAGGCCACGCGCCGTTCAAGCCCAGTCATCGTTAGGCCATAACCTTGGCCCATCGCGCTTGTGATCAGCTGGCCATCTTGCGCAACCGAACGCAAGAGTGGTTCTCGATATTGTTCTGGATCGCTGAGCACGAGCTGCGTTTCACCCGTGCTCATTTCGACACGCCCCGGCTTCGGCGTCTGCATGACAAAGCGGTCAATTCGCTGATGAATCGTCGCCAGCGTGTCGCTTGCCGAGACCGGCGTCTTCAAGTGAATGGTGAGCATGCTTGTATCGGGACGATTGTCGCCTGTGATGAGCTCTTCCGCGGCTGCCATCGTGAACGGCAAGATGATGCCTTGATCGTCGTCGACTAGCGCTAGGGCGACATTCGCAGCGCTTGCGCGTCCCTGAAGGCCGCTCAGGGCCTGGCGAATTTCATTGAGTCGGTCGCTGCGGTCCCTCGTGTCGCTTCGTACCACTAGATCGACAATAACGGAATCCGCACGATGCTTTAGGACGATGTGCGGCAAGACAATCTGCACCGGCGCACCTTCGCCATAGGCACTCGTTCGGCGCGCGGCTGTCACGACGACCTCATCGACGCCTTGCGCCACAGCTGGCGCGGCCATCACCAATATCGCCACGCCCAACAGGATTCCACGGATCATGACACCCTCCCAGGCGGAGAGCCTGCTCTTGTCTCGAAATACGTGCAACGCGTCTCACCTCGTTGTGAGCATGCGTGTGGCTATGGACCGTCAATCCGCGGCCAGGATTGGCTTGCGTGCGTTACGCGGCGCGACTTCGACCGGCGCCTCCTCGGGTTTGTGCACGATGCTGACGAGCACGTAGCTCAAGAGCATGAGCAGGTACCATGCGCCCATTTTTTCGATGGGAACGAGATGCCAGCCGTTGCGCTGGTTGGGATAGACCCAGGCGGACGCGAAAGTGCCGAGGTTTTCCGCGAACCAGATGAACAGCGACACCAGCACGAAGCCCATGATCACCGGCATGTGGCGCGGGCGTTGATCCGGCGTGAACACGAACCAGGTGCGCCAGAAAATCAGCGCGGAGAACAAGAACAGGCCGTTGCGAATGTCCGGCAGAAAGTGGTGCGTGAAGAAGTTGATGTAGGCGAGGATGGCCAGGAGCCAGGTCGTCCAGATCGGCGGATAGCGGATGAACTTAATGTCGAAGAGCCGCCAGATGCGCGCAATGTAAGAGCCAATGCAGCCATACATGAAACCCGAGAAGAGCGGCACGCCGCCGATGCGCAGGATGCTGGCTTCGGGATAAATCCAAGAGCCGTGCGCGGTTTTGTAGATTTCCATGATGGTGCCGACGACGTGGAAAATGAAAATGACGACCGCTTCCTCCCAACGCTCGAGCTTAGTGGCGAGCAGGATGGCCTGCACCGCAATCGAAGCTATGACGAGGAAATCATAGCGCGCGATGGGCGCGTGCTGCGGCCAGAACAGATGTGTGCCGAGAATAAGGCCGAGCATGACGACGCCAAACAGGCACGCCCATGCTTGCTTCAAGCCGAAGAGCAGAAACTCGTAGGCCCGGCTGTGCCACTTGGATCGCTCCGCCCATGGCCGCGCCCAGGCGTCAAAGGCTTCGACTTTGGCTTTGACGCGGTCCTTCAAGGTCATAGGCGATTATGGGCCGCGCAACCTCGATGTCCGCAAGCGAAACCTGCGCCCTGCACGAAAACTCCTACATAAGTTCACACCCTCTCCCATCCGAGACCGAGGATGTGTAAAGCGCTCACATGAAGGTCGCTGTCGTCGGTCTCGGCATTGGGGGCTTGAGCATCTGCGCGCGGTTGGCGCTCGCAGGGCACGACGTTTCGGGTTTCGAACAGTTCGGGCCGATGCATGAGCAAGGCTCATCGCACGGCGACACCCGCATCACGCGCCTCACGCCCGGCGAAGGCGAGGTTTACGTTTCGCTCGCACGCCGCGCCGCGCCGTTATGGCGAACCTGGGAAGGTTTGGCAGGCCAGCCGCTGATCGAATGGACGAGCGGCTTGATGGCGGGGCCGCGCGGCTCGGCGTTCGTGGAAGCGTGTCAGCGCATGAGCAAGACGCCAGCGTCGTTGCTGCCGGGCGATGCGGTGCATGTGCTGACGCGCGGCTACATCGCCATGCCCCACGAATGGGACGTGTTTCGCCAGGAAGATTGCGGCGTGGTCGGCGCTGATGCGACGCGGGCGTTTCTGTTGAAACAAGCGCCGCGCTGGGGCGCGAAACTACACCACAATGTGCGCATTGATGCGCCCATCGAGGATTTGTCGCTGCGCATTGGCGGTGAGAAACGGGCGTTCGACGCCATCATTGTCGCCGCCGGCGGTTGGGCGGGAAAAATGCTGCCGGAGTTTGCAAAGAAGCTTTCGCCGCGGCGGCGGATCCTGGGTTGGTTTGCAACGCCTGAGCCGCGCATGCTGCCAGTTGTATGCGTGGATAACGAAGTCGGCCTCTT
Source organism: Pseudomonadota bacterium (assembly GCA_016195245.1). Lineage (GTDB taxonomy): Bacteria > Pseudomonadota > Alphaproteobacteria > Caulobacterales > Aquidulcibacteraceae > Vitreimonas. The sequence continues at coordinate 5,360 of JACQAC010000241.1, read as the reverse complement.
TGGCATGTCGGCGCCGCGCGGGCTCTATAAGCTTGGACTGCATTCGATCGGCGGCGTTGTTGATCCCGATGACGTGCATGAACCCAACGCCGCCGACACAGAATTGCTTTCGCAACAAGCGCGTTTGCTGTTGCCAAGACACGATCCCGCGCCGGTCAGAATGGCGCGCTGTCTTTACACACTGACACAAGATGAAAACTTTCTCATTGCGCCGAGTTCAGTGAATGAGCGCGTGCTGATATTTTCCGCGTGTTCGGGGCACGGCTTCAAATATGCGCCAATATTTGGCGAATTCGCGCAAGAATGGCTTGCTGGAAAGCCGTCCGCGGAACTTGAATCTTTCTCCGTCGAAAAGCGCGTGCGCGCCGCGACACACTTAGGCGAGCGGCCGACATGATGTTGTCGCAGAGTTGGTTCATGAGACGCACATGACCTAATCCATGGAGGCGAACATGGATGCTGCCGAAGTGATCAGTCTGGCCGATGCAATGCGCGCCTATGCGCTCGAGAGCGGCCGCGATCTGAACGCCGCCAACATGTTTACGCATACCATGCTGATGCGCAAATTGGCTGCCGATCAGAACAACGAACCATTCGAACCTGACATGGATGACGACGCTGCTTAGGCGTGCGCCGGCGTGATTGCGCCGACCCCCTGCCCTGAGTTCGGCGCCACGATGAAGCTCGCCGCAACCCGTGTCTCATATTGTTTCGTTAGAATCGTCGACACGACGAAATATTCCGCCTTCGCCTGCGTCTTCGTGAGCGTCAGCAGGATGAAGCCGTGATCGGTCTGATCCGTCCATTTGATGTGCGGATTGCGGGCGCGGATGAGTGCGCCGAAATCCATACCTGGGAAATAGGCCGCTTGTCCGGGCGAGGTGATGGACGTGCCGGCGAACTCGACGCCGACACGGCCATGCGCGTCGTTGAGTTCGCTCGCCCAGGCGGCGTGTGAATCGCCCGAGACAACAATGGCGTTGCCGTTGTTGTGGCGGAAAGCTTCGAGCACACGGGCGCGCGATGCAGGATAGCCGTCCCACTGATCGGTATTGGCGGGGAATGGAAAGCGCGTGAGCTTCAGCAATTGCGTCGTGCCAGGGCGTACGCGTTCAAGCGCGGCCTGAAGCTGCGGCGGCGTTTGCGAGAGGTCGGGCGCCATGACCGGCGCCATCACCACCTGGTTGCCGATCACTTGCCACACGCATTGCGCGCTCGTTGAGGCGGCGAGTTGGTCGACCAACCATTGCTCTTGCGCGGCGCCCATGAGCTGGCGATCGGGCGCGCTCAAGCGGCGGCTGATCTCGGCGACATCGGGCGCGAGGTAGAAATTGCGTGGCAGATTGTGTGCGTCTTGCAGCATCGGGCCGGCGCGGCGCCAATCGAGCACCGGCTGCATCGAGCCGTCGATGTCCTCGTAAATCGCCGGTAGCTGGCGCATATGGCCGCCGTCCGGTTCGCCTTGGCGCAGCGCCACCGGCGCGCGCGGATCGGAAAAATCCCAACGCTGCGTCGCAATCGGCATATCGGTCGCGTAGTCGAGCTGCTTTGACCGCGCGAGCAGCCGTGTTTCCAGCATGATAAGCGTGAAGAGATCCCCGAATTGGAAGGAGCGGTTGATCGACTCGAACGCCCTGCCCGGCTCTGGTTCGCGGATCGGCATCCATTCATAGTAGGCTTGCAGGGCCGAGCGCTTGCGATCGGCCCAGGCGCCCTCATTGGGTTGGTGATTTTCCGCGCCGCCCGTCCAATCGTCATTAGCGACTTCGTGATCGTCCCAGACCGTGATCCACGGCGCTGCGGCGTGCGCGGCCTGCAATTCCGCCTCGCCCTTGTACTGGGCGTGGCGCTGGCGATAGTCGGCAAGGCGGATGCATTCGACTTGCGGCGCGGGAATTCGGCCGAGAGAAATCGCCGTATCGCCGCCGTAACCGGAGAGCCCGTATTCGTAGATGTAGTCGCCGAGATGAACAACGACGTCGACATCATCGCGGTGGGCGATGGCCTCATAGGCGTTGAAGAAACCGTGCGGATATGAAGCGCAGCTGACGACCGCGAGCTTTAGCTGATCGAGGCGCCCACGCGGCAGCGTTTTGGTTTTGCCCGTCGTCGAGTGCGCTTGTCCGGCGCGGAAGCCGTAGAAGTATGGCGCGCCGGGGCGGAGGCCGGTGACGTCTGCCTTCACGGTATAGTCGCGCGCATCGGTCGCTTGAATAACGCCGGACTTCACGACGTCGGTGAGTTCGCGGTCGCGCGCTACGATCCAGCGCACGGGCACAGGCCCGGCCTGCTCCGGCGTGACGCGCGTCCAGATGATCACCTTGTCGCTTTGCGGATCGCCGGAGGCGACGCCATGATTGAACGCGACGTTGCCGCTGTAGGCCGGCGTCTCGACGCTTTGACTTCCGCACGCCGCCGTCGCTGCCGCTGCACCTGTGGCTGCGACCAATGCGCCGCGCCGTGTGAAACCGTTGTTCGCCATCCCACGCTCTCCAGCTCGTGCGCCCCGGCTCGGGGAACGGCGCGATGACTTGTGGGCCACAGTGCCTACCCCGCCGTCACGCGCCGCGCGCGAGACACCTCCCCCTAACGGGGGAGGACGAGTATGCAAAGGCGTGAACGAAGAAGATCAATCAGAAAACGGCGACATTCGCGCAATTGTCGCGCCAGAATACATCACGGAGGATCGCGTCGACGCCTGGCTGGCGCGGGTGTGGCCGGATTTGTCACGCGCGCGCATTCAAGGATTGATTGGCGCGGGCAAGTTAGCCGCCGACGGGGCGCCGGTGACGCACTCGAAGGAGAAGCCGCGCCCCGGCGCGCGCTATAAATTGACGCTGCCGCCACCAGAGTCGGCTGCGCCACTTCCGGAAGCGATTCCACTGAACATTGTTTTCGAGGACGAGCACCTGCTGGTGATCGACAAGGCGGCCGGCATGGCCATGCACCCCGCGCCGGGCTCGATGCGCGGCACGTTGGTGAATGCGGTGCTGGCGCATTGCGGCGCGAGCTTGAGCGGCATTGGCGGCGTAGCGCGGCCAGGCATCGTGCATCGCATCGACAAGGATACAACGGGCTTGGTGGTGGTCGCCAAGAACGATGCCGCGCACAATGGGCTCGCCGCGCTCTTCGCCAAGCACGATATCGAGCGCGTCTATTACGCGGTGACGCGCGGGGCGCCGAAAGAGCGCGCGGCGCGGATCGAGAATGTGCTGGTGCGCTCAAGCGAAGACCGCCGCAAATACGTGGTCGCGCGAAACCCGGACACGACGGCAGGAAAGCACGCAATCACTCAATACTGGACCATCGAAAGCTTTGGACAAGCCGTCGGGGCCTCCGCGGGAAGGCCAGCGGCGGCGCTGATCGAATGCCGCCTCTTCACCGGGCGCACGCACCAAATTCGCGCGCACCTGGCGCATGAAGGCGCGCCTCTGATCGGCGACCCGCTTTACGGCAAGCAACGCGCGTTTAAAGCGGAGGGGCCAAACGCGGAAGAAGCGGCGGCAGCGGTCGCCGCCTTTCCGCGTCAGGCCCTGCACGCGGCAGTGCTTGGATTAAAGCATCCGATCACGGGCGCGGAGCTTCGCTTCGAAAGCGCGTTGCCGGCCGATATGGAGGCTTTGCTGACCTCGTTGCGCCGCCTTTAGGCCACGACGTCGCGAGCCGGGGCATCCTCAGGGGGCCCAACAGCCACTCCATTCGCTCATGGCGGCCAGACACTTGGCCGGCCACAAGCCCTAGAGTCGCTTGCCAATTCGTTCCGTTTCCGGGCCTAGGTCTGGGAATCGTTTCACTTGCGCAAAACGTGAGTTCCTGATATGTTCTTGTCGGAAATTGAGTCGCCGGCCCGTCCTAGGACGGCCTCGCAGAAGCCACGGCAAAGCCTTGAACGGCTCCCTATATAGGCACCCGGCGCCTCGCAACCGGCCCGGTGGTTCGTTCGTATGAAGAGCACCCGGCGAGCCAGCGGAAGCGGCCGAGAGAGGGGAAAACGACTAGATGGCTACGTCCACCGCGCTGACATTGGCGCTCTCACCAGAACAAGGGCTGCAACGGTATCTTTCCGAGATTCGGAAATTCCCGATGCTCGCCAAGGAAGAAGAATTCATGCTGGCCAAGCGCTGGCAGGAACACGGCGACACGCAAGCCGCCCATCAGCTGGTCACCAGCCACCTCCGCCTCGTCGCCAAGATCGCGATGGGCTATCGCGGCTATGGGCTGCCGATCGGCGAAGTGATCTCCGAGGGCAATGTCGGCCTCATGCAGGCCGTGAAGAAATTCGATCCAGACAAGGGCTTCCGCCTCGCCACCTACGCGATGTGGTGGATCCGCGCGTCGATCCAGGAATACATCTTGCGCTCTTGGTCGCTCGTGAAAATGGGCACCACGGCGGCGCAGAAAAAGCTGTTCTTCAATCTTCGCCGCATGAAGGGCGAGATGGCCGCGCTCGAGGAAGGCGACCTCCGCCCCGATCAAGTAGCGACCATCGCCCACAAACTTGCGGTGACCGAAGACGAAGTCGTCTCCATGAACCGGCGCATGAGCGGCGGGGGTGATGCTTCGCTGAACACACCGATTGGCGGCGCCAGCGGCGAAGGCGACAGCGAGTGGATGGATTGGCTCGCCGACGACCAAGCCGAAGGCACGCAAGAAACGCGGCTGGCGGAAAACGAAGAATTCGGGGCGCGCATGACGCTTCTGCAAGAAGCCATGAGTGAATTGAACGAGCGTGAGCGCCACATCATCGAAGAGCGGCGCCTGAAGGACGAGCCAGCGACGTTGGAGGACCTGTCCAAGGAATACAATGTCAGCCGCGAACGCGTTCGCCAAATCGAAGTGCGGGCGTTCGAAAAGCTGCAAAAGGCCATGAAGAAGCGCGCCAGCGAACGTGGGCTCGTCGCGGAAGCAACGGCTTAATCAGCGCGTCCCTTGTGAATACGGGAAGCTGCCGGCGCCGTTACGCGCCAGCAGCTTCTTTCCGCTGGTCGGCGTCGGCTATTTCGGCGCGCTGAGCGCCGCGGCGCCCATCATCGCGCCATGCAGCATCATGCCGATTACGACGTACCAAATGACCGCGCCGATGAGCAGCAAGATCACGACGATCGAGGCGACGTAAGGAACGCGCTTGTCCTCGGGCGTCTTCATCAGCTTTGGCAAACCGACATAGAGCTCATAAATGGCGTACAATGCGCCAACGAGCATCACGAGCCCTCCCAGAAGCGGGATGAGCCCAGCGATCCCAGCAACCCACACCGGCGTTGGATAGTAAGCAGCAAGTTGGAAGGCGCGTCCTTGATCCGGCGTTGATCCGAAGGTTGGCGCTAATGCGTTGATCAAGAGGCTGATCAAGAAAACACAGC
>JACQAC010000245.1 GCA_016195245.1 Pseudomonadota bacterium | reverse complement strand
TCCCTGTAGCACCGCCCTTATTGCGTCAATCGCACCTCTGAGTATTTTGCGCGCCAACAAGACCAACAAGGTGATTAGGGGCGCTTCAATGTTAGCGCCTGGGAGCAAGCGTCCATCATGAAAACTACGCGCCGCCTGGTCGTCGCCGGCCTCGGTTCAACCATGCTCATGCCGATCGTGGCGGGTGAGGCTTTGGGTCAAAGTCAGAGCGCCGCGGACCGAGCTTTCGCGACGCTCGCGCACCGGTGGTTGGATGAGAGCATGCGTCAAAGCCCCGTATCCGCCACGCAAACCGGCGATCATCGCTTCGATGCGCAGCTCGATGACGTCAGCGCGTCGGCTCGGAATGCGTCGCTGCGCTTCGCGCACAACACGCTTAACGCGCTGAACGCCATCAACAAGGCGCAACTCTCGCGCGCCAACCAAGTTGACGCGGCGCTGCTCTCGAACGCGCTACGCTCGCAAATCTGGTCGACCGAAACGGTGCAAGACTGGGCCTGGAATCCGCTCGGCTATCAAGGCGTGGCCGGTGGTGCGATTTATGGTCTGATGGCGCGTGAGTTCGCGCCGCTGCCGGATCGGTTGGCAGCGGCCACGCGGCGCATGGAGCAAATGCCGCGCTTGTTGCGCCAAGCGCGCGAAGCGCTCGTGCCGGCGCGCGTGCCAACCCCGCATGCAGCGACCTACGCGCTGCAAAATCCGGGCCTGAAGAGCACCGTCGCCGACATGGTGACGCCGCATAAGGATACGCTCAGCGGCGCCGCACGTGCGCGGTTGGAAGCGGCCATCGTCACGCACAACGCGGCGGTCGATGACCATCAGCACTGGATTGAAACAACACTGGTCCCTGTGGCGCACGCCGATTTTCGCACCGGTGCGGAACGCTTCGACCAGCAGCTACAATTCACGCTGCAATCGACCCTAAGCCGGCGTGACATTCGTCAGCGCGCCGATGCGGCTGTGGTGAGCGTGCGCGCGCAAATGTACGACGTGTCAAAGCAGGCGCTTGCCGGCCGCGTCGGTGCGCCGCCGACACCCGACAACCCAACACCAGAGCAACAGCAAGCCGCTATCCGCGCCGCGCTCGATTTGGCCGCCGCCGATCGGCCGGCGCGCGACGGCGTGGTGCCGTTCGCGACCGGCACAGTCGAAGAAGCGCGTCAGTTCGTGC
>JACQAC010000259.1 GCA_016195245.1 Pseudomonadota bacterium | reverse complement strand
GCCCCGCAGCCATCGCTCTCGCTCAATCGCATTCCGCTTCACGCTTCGGGCTGGATCCAAGGCGCCCCTCCGATGAAACGGAATGGAGAGAGTGTACGCCAGATTTGGAGGTGTAGGATTGGCGAAGGGCCAGTTTGTTTATCTTCAAGCACTTAGCCGAAAAAACTGTTGGATGAGGGCGCGTCTAGGATGTGTTTGGGAGCGTGGACGCCCTCGTCCGCTGGCGCCGCCAGCGCCTCTATCCGCAATCAACCGCGTTGAGGTGAGGGATGATGCGGCCGAGGGCGCCCGCGCTCCTTATATTCGGCCGCTCGGGTCCAACAGAATGCGGATGGGACGTCCGCGGTCCGGCAGGACCTGAAGGCCTGCGGGCGAAAGATATCTTCGTATCTCGCCAAGCGCTTGAGCGAAAAGCGCGCTTAGCGCGCTCGTCACGTGGAACCGCCTGAAATGGCATGCGTTGCCGCGCCGGGAGCATCCTAACTTTTGTTTAGCCCGACAACATGTCTCGCCGTTCGGGCAGATCTCCAGGGAGAGGAAGATGAGTCACGAATCGTCCGAGGCGCCGAAGACGTCGACGCCGGCCTCCAAGGGCAATGGCATGAAATGGCTCGGCGGCGCAGCGCTCGCTGCGGTGCTGCTGGGAGGCGGTTATTACGCCTGGAGCCAATATGGACCGCAATCGAGCACGGCTTCGACCCAGCAGTCGCTTGCGCAGAACACGTCTGACGCGGCGACGTATGCGGGCCCGCTTCCGGCACAGCAGCAGTCCACGGGCAATAGTGTTGCCTCGCCGACTGACGATGTTTCCGGATCTCACGCCACAGGGATCGCGCAGTCCACAACCGCGACGCCTGCGCATCGTCGCACCGCACCGCGCGTCGCGGCTACGCAAGCGTCTGAAGAGGTGATTGGCGTGGCGCCCGCGAGCGCAACCGCATCCGCGCAAGACAGCGAACCCATCATCGTCGAAGGCCAGCGCCGCCCAGTGTGGACGCATACGCCGAGCCACTGGCGTCTCGCCGAAACTTATCCCGCGCGGGCGCTCGAAGAGGGGCGCGAAGGCGAAGCCTCACTGCACTGCACTGTTCTGAACAACGGCGCGCTCGATTGCGCCCCTGTTTCAGAATACCCAGCCCGCGCTGGTTTTGGCGGAGCGGCGATGCGTGTGGCGCACATGTATCGTCACGCGCCAACTCTGAGAGACGGAAAAGACGCGATCGGTTCGCCCGTGAATCTACGCGTGGTTTTTCGCGTCGACGACAATACGCGCCGCGGATAGACAATGCTCGCTTTGATTGATGGCCGCGTGGCACAAGCGCCGCGCGGCCTCTCTTTTGGTGGGGCGCACCGTTCTTGCGCATGAGGCGACAGCCAGCATTTGTGCTTTTGTATCGAAATGGCTCTAAGGGCTGAACTTGAACAATCCGTCCCAGCGGGAGTCGAGCTTTGCGAGCGCTTCTGCAGGCGGAATTGCGGTGATGTTCTCGCCGTTACGAGCGATGAGCTCCAGCCGCTCTAGCTTCGCGAGCGCATCGGTTACCTCGAAATCAATCTCGATGCCGAAGCGCGCGCGCAGGAAGTCTTCCGCCGCCGCATCGATTTCGTCTTTCGTCAGCGTGCCGCCCGCGCGCCGCAGCGCCCAATAGGCGATCAGCGCTTCCTTCACATCCTGCTCTTCTCCGGCGCCGACGACGAGGTCGATGACGCCAGTGTTGTTGGCGAGGTTGCGAAAGTAGACGGTGTCGGCGAGCTGTTTCTGGTAGCGCAATGTTTGCGTCTCGTACTTCAGCCGCTGGCGCATCACGAAAGCGCCGACGGCGATCAAGCCGGAGGCCGCTGCAAGCGCGCGCCGCAGCTGACTTTCTTCAATTGCACCGCGTGCGCCGAAATAGGCCGCGAGCACGGCGAAGATCACGGTGAGCGCGGGCCACAGATTCAGCAGCACCGGCGCGCCAGCGACGATTGCGGGCGCGGCGAGAAACACTTGGTCGCGTGGGCGCATGCTGGGGCGGGCGCCAGGGTGCAGCGTCACCAGTTCGGCGGTTGCAACATTGCGAAAGTGCTTGATCAGAGCCGCACCGGGCCTGACCCCGCGCCGCATTCTTGCGAACGCTTGCTTGTCGGCGCGCTGCACCTCGGTCTCGGCCTTGAAACCGACGAACACCACCACGTCGGTCATCATTTCAGCTTCGACCTCGCGAGCGCCAAGTCCGCCCCAGGTCCGCAGCACGACCTTCTCCGGCCGCACGCCGCGCGCAAAGAAGCGAATGCGGCGGATGCCGGCGCGTGATGGCTTGATGCTCAGGCCCGTCAACAATTTCGTCGCTTCGCGTGTTTGCACTGTGTCGTGATCGATCTCGGCAAAATTGGCGCGGGTCAGGGCGTCGACGAAAGCCGCTTCGAAGGCGTCGAGCGCCTCTGGCGTCACGTTGCGGCGCATTGGTGGCGCGTCCGGATCGAGCGGATCGTAAAGCGTCTTCAGCGCCTCCAGCCGCTCATGCGCCTCGTACTGCAGCAATGCGTCCAGCAACTTCAGTAGGTCGCTGAACGCGCCGACCTCGCCTTGCGGCAAGCCGTCCGCGGCCGCGATCCCTTCGGCCAGCTCGGCGCGTCGAACGGCGATATAGCCGTCCGCCTTTGGCGTCCCCTCAAGCATGCAGCCTTGCTACATGACCGGCAGGGGCGGCGCCAATGCGGCTCACCTGCTTGCAGGCGCCCGGGGAAGGCGACATTCTAAGCGCCGTTGGAGGCGGGCATGCGCGGTGGATGGCGCCATTGGCGGAATGCGCTGGCGGCAGTGCTGATAATGGCCGCGCCCGCCACGGCGCAGCAGCAAGCGCAAGATCCTTTCAACGGACAATTTGGCGCAATGCAATTAGCGCCGTCGGCGCCGGAAGCGGCGCGACTTTCGCGCATGATGGGTGATGCGTTGAGCGCGCTGCAACCAGAGCGCCCCGGACATCAAGATGTCTATTTGATTGTCGCGGCGTTGTGGGGCGAGCCGGTGTTCGAACGGGAAGCGACACAAGCTGAAGAAATCTTGCGCACGCATCTGCACGCCGAGGGGCGGTCGATCTTGTTGACGGCAGGAGGCGAAGGTGCGCGCGCTCATCCCGACTCGACGCCAGAGAACATTGCCGCCGCGATCGGCCAAGTCGGATCGATGATCAATCCAAACGAGGACCTCGTCGTTGTCTTCATCACATCGCACGGCTCTTCGGATGGAGCGGCCGCCCTGCGGAGCCGGCAAACCATTGGCGCACTTCGGCCGCCGAACCTGCGCGATCTTCTAAATCAAGCCGGGATCGTCAATCGCGTGGTCATCGTCTCGGCATGTTTCTCAGGTGCGTTCATTGCGCCGCTGGCCGACGACAACACGATCGTGCTGACAGCCGCAGCGCCGGATCGGACCTCGTTCGGTTGCCAGCCGGAGCGCGAATGGACGTTCTTTGGCGACGCCTATTTCAATCACGCGGTGCGCGGCGGCGCGGGTCTCTTGCCTGGCTTTGAGCAGGCCAAGACCCTGATCACTCAGTGGGAGCACGACCAGAATCTAACGCCCCCCTCAAATCCCCAGAAGTGGATCGGAGCGCACGCCGCTGAAATGCTCCACCGCGCGGAAGCGGCGCACTAACTCACTGAGACAGAGCATGGGCGATCAAATCGAGCGGTGCGGCCGTTGTGCGCTTGGCGGTGCGCATCACAATGCGCGACTGCACGTCGGACACCAGCCCAAGCGCCAACATCTTGTCGCGCACGAAGTCATCATAAGCGTGGATGTCGCGGGTGATAATGCGCAGCATGAAGTCGGCAGCGCCGGTGACGGTGGCGCATTCCACAACCTCGGACCATTCAGCGATCGCCGCCTCGAAGCGCTCCAGATTTTCACGCGACGGCAGCTGCAGTTTTACCGAAGCGAACACTTCGAATTTGAGCCCGAGCTTCTCGAAATCCAGCACTGTTACTTGCCGCACGATGATGCCGACGCGCTTCATTCTCTCGATCCGTCGCCAAGCCGGCGACGACGAGAGCCCGACGCGTTCAGCGATTTCGGCGATGGAAAGACTCGCGTCCCGCTGCAGCAGATCCAGAATGCGGGTGTCGACGGCGTCGAACTCTTCGGCCAAAATGTTTCCCAAACTGTCCCGCTAGTGGGATATCGCGCCAAATCTGATGGCAAAGGGGGTTCAAAGCAAGGAGACTGTTGAATTTGGCGAAACAATCATGCTCGGGGCGCGCTTTTGACAAATCCAGCGCTTGCGAGCATCGCGCGGGCCGCTTATCAGTCGCGCCCTTCACGTGAAGTCTAGGGGGTGGCGTAGCTCATCTGGTTAGAGCGTGGGATTCATAACCCCAAGGTAGGTGGTTCAAGTCCACCCGCCACCACCATAATTTCTCTGGACATTTTCTTCCTAGGTGTCCTCGGATCGCGAAGCGATTGAGGTACAGCACAGGTACAGTTTGCGTTCCTGCGATTGCCTGTGAATACGGCGACGGCTTAGTGCTGCAGCTCACGTCATCGAACGGAACCGGCACCTGCTATTTCAAGGAAGGCATGTTTTAGGAGACAACGCCTGATGCACGTGCGTCATCGCCAGTTGTCCTAACCAAGAGCGCGCAGCTTCTCGACTTGGTCTCGCGGAGGCCAATCATTCTGACGAATTGTAGCTTTCCGCTCTTCTCATCTAAAGTTGATCACTTAGCACCCGCATTTTGATCGTTGCTTTACGGAATATGCGTTGCACGCATCTGCAGAGAGGCAATTAGTTGGAACCCCGCACCTCTCCACTAAAAAAATCCTGGTTTCCAGCGATATCGCGCTTGGTTGCCATGTGCATCCTCGCACCATTTGCCGTCCTCATGTTGGTCGGCGGACTACAGCATGGCGAGATAGCATTCATTGTGATCGGTGGATTCCTCTCGCTCTTCGCGTTGATCGGAATACCCTCCATGATTTGGGATTTGTTCGCCTCGCCGCGAGGAGGCTATGGCCAATGCCCCGTCTGTTTCAGTTCAATCGAGGCCCAGTCTGGCAATCATCAAAACCTGTTGTGCGCAGGTTGCGGCACCTATCTTGATGCGAAAATCGATCAGCTCGAAACCATCGAGCCGTGGCGAACGACTGACAAACCTTTTTTTGCCGCGCCAACGCCTTGGCCCGAGGTGCGAGGCGTCGTCTCTTCAACCATCGCGTTTTCAGCCTTCGACTACGCCCAGGATCGGCTGACCGAGTTAATGATGAAGAAAGCGGGCGTGAAGTTGCTGAACGCAACGTGGCCCGCTGGATGTTGCGTGTGCGGACGTCCAGCGACCCGAAAAGATCACTATGTTCATCCCGTCATTTTGGGAGGGCAAATTCGAGACACCAAGGCGACGTTGATTGCGAACGACGTTCCATATTGTAGCGATCACAAGGACGGAATTGCGTTTGATAGGGTGTTATTCAACTCGCTGGGGGCAGGAATTTCTTATGGAATCCTTTTCCGATCGCACGCGTATCGCGAAGCGTTCCGTAAGCTCAACAATTGGACATTTGCCGGTGTCGTGCCAAAACCGGTCAGAGAGCCACCGGCTACCCCCGTCTCCACCGACAAGGTCATTGTCCGGTGCATCAATTGCAACCAGCAAATCCGCGTTCCGTCCGGCAAAGACGGCACGATTAAGTGTCCCTCCTGCGGCCAAGCATTTGAAGCCGTTACTTGAAGAGGCCCGTGCGGTCGCAGCTTCCGCCAACACGGTCTTCTTCTTGCTGACCGCTCGTAGAGAATGTGGTTCAGTCGCGCCACTCGGCCATCTTTTGCGAAGGAGGGTTCCGTGTGAGCAACAAAACATTGCCCAGATTTATGTGCCCCAACTGTTTCGAGGTAAGCGAGAAGGATATTGCAACGCTGATGCTAACGGGAAACATCGCGCTAGCGGGCTTCGACGTTGAATGGTCCGGCGATCTTGAGAAGAACATTCATCGCGTAAAGCGCCTGACGTCCTGCCCGAAGTGCCGAGCGCTGATAGACAACCACGCCCTTTTGCGTGGACATCTCGATGAACGAAAATTTCCGGGCATAGGATCAACGTTGGCATTTTTTGTAAGCCTCCCGGCATTCGCCTTGTGGCTCCGACTACCTTGGTGGGCCACGGGCGGGTTGGCGTGTTTGATGACGATCGGCGTAGGCGTGAGTTTACAGCTCCTCGAGCGGCGCCAGATCTCTCGTTGGCGACTTAGCGAAGAGAACACCCTGAAGCCAAGGAGTATCGAGTAACAGGCTTCGGCAGACTTGCGAAAATCTAAAGGGAAGCCTGCCGGCTGATCTGGAATTGAGGCTGCCAACGACGCTTTGGGTGCGCCTTATAGCGTGGTTATGTCGAGCCACGTGCGCACAGCGTCTCGCGCTGATTTGATTTCGCTGTTCCCCACGCAGCTGACAAAACGTTGCTTTTCATTCTCCTCCACGCACCACGCATAGCCCTGCCATGGATGCGCCTGACCGGTTAGATGAAACACATGGACGTCGCTGTCGAACAACACCTCGCCGTCCGCGCCATCTCGCGCACTGGCACTCGCCCCCCAGGGTCCGCGTTTGATCCGTGCCGCAACTCGAAAGCCTTGGTCCAATCGGCATCGCTCCAATCGAGCATGTGGTCCTCAGCGGTGCGCGTGCGCAGCGCGCCCCGGCGGCCGTCGCGGCCACGTCGGCGTTCGATCTCGCGGGCCAGGTTTTCGGCGGTCCAGTCGGGCCATGTTTGGTTCCTCTTCGGAGCCCAGCGCAAGATAGACTGACGAATTTTGCGAGCGTCCATTTGCGGCGAGAATAGGCCGCTCGCGGTGTGCATGCGCGAACGGCGGGTTAGCGCCTGCATTCAGATACTGGCGAAATCTTCGCTACGTTGAGCGTTGGCCCAATCCTGCCGCTGGTGACTTGTGCTATCCTGCCCTAAGCATAGGAGCGTGCTTATGAACAAGCTGACCTTCCTGGTGGTTGTAGCAGCCGCAACACTCCTGACCGGCGCAGCGTTTGCTCAAATCACCCCATCGCCGGTCCAGCGCCAACTGCCTGTTCCAGCGCCGCACCAGCTGCCTCCGAACGTCACGCCTCAGCGTGCGGCGCCAAGCCCAGCGGCTCCTTCCTGCAATCACACCGATTGCGATGGAGATGGCCACAGCTACTACGCCGACCATGGCGACGATTGTGATGATAACAACGCCCAACGATATCCTGGAAACTCAGAGGTCGCCGATGCAGGCATCGATCAGGACTGCAACCCTCGCACTTTCGGGGTGCGTGACGCCGACCACGACGGCTACATTGATCAAAACGTCTATAACATAGACATCGTGGCTGGACATGAAGTGCGCTATGGCGGTGATGATTGCGATGATGGGCAATCCCAGATTCACCCAAACGCACAGGAATTGCCCAACCACGTCGATGACAACTGCGATGGCATCGTCGATAATCTAGTAGGCGACTGGTATACACCTGCGCCGCGACATTGAGATTGTCTGCGATATGGGATTGTTCAGCCAAGACAACCATCTTTGGATCCGCACTCGACGCCTTGTGGCGGCAGCCTTGATTGCTGCGCGGCGTCTTGCTGAAGGACGCAATGAATTCGGCGCCTGACGCGACACGGACGTTTCTGGCTTCCGCAGGGTGAAAGCGTTCACAGGGCTCGCCGACCACGACCTGCATGAGTTGCAGTGGCAATAACCCATGCCTTCGGGTTCGCCGGTCGCCTCGACTTTCACCGCGCCGCAGAAACACTCGCCTTCGTATGTCATAGATGTCTCCTCAAAACTCATGATTACGCCGACCGGACCAAGGCGAATTGGTCAGCCTTGGTCCGGAGCGAGTTCGCGTCGTCACTTATCATCGGTGATGACGAGAACAGTCGGTGCGCCGCCCGTGCTGATCGACGCTGCATGGTCCAACGCCTCCTTGCCGGTCGAACCGGCGGTTGCCGCAAGCACCTCAATCGACGGGAAAGTGACATCGGAAATGAGATGATACGGCGGCGGCGCGAAAGCCGGTCCGACCACGCGCTTGGTTTCAACGCTGGTCGCGCCAGTGAGGCGCGGGCCGGCGTACGGAAGGTGTTCTTCGCGATAGGCGCGGTCGAATTCCTTCACGTTCTTCGGATGGGGATACATGATCAAGAGGTGGGCGCTCATGGGTTTGTTCCTTTGAGTTGAGTTGGCGCGAGGGTGATTGCCTCGCGCACCGAGCCGAAGCTCGCCCGGCACTGGCAGAGTTAGGGAGTGAGGCGCGCGCCTTAAGGTACGGAATTCGGACCGCGCGAAGCCCGCACGCTGTGCTAGATAGCTGGAATGGCGAGCTACGGTCAGTTCTGCTCGGTCGCGCGCGCTCACGAACTCTTGGGCGGTCGCTGGACACTGCTTGTCGTGCGGGAGCTCTTGTGCGGTGCGAGCCGCTTCAATGACATACGCCGTGGTATCCCACGGATTTCGCGCACCATGCTCTCGAAACGCTTGCAGGAGCTGACTTTTGCAGGCGCCGTCGCGCATGTTGATGGCGCGCACGGTCCTGAATACGCGCTCACCGAGGCGGGCAAGGAGTTGGCGAACTTAGTCAGCGCACTCGGCACGTGGGGGCAAAGATGGTTGCCGCGATCCGCGAAGGACGAGGACAATGATCTCGATCCGCTGCTCATCGACATGCAGCGGCGGGTTCGATTTGCATCGCTTCCAAGGCATCCGCTGGTCGTCCGATTTCAGATCGACCGCCGCGCCGCACGCTTCATGCTGCTTACGCCTAACGAGGCGTCACTGTGCGCGCAGAATCCCGGCTTTCCAGAACCGGTGGTCATTCGTTCCCGCTTGCACGCGCTCGTCTCGTGGTGGCGCGGCGATGCGACTTTCACGGAGGCGCAGCGGATGGGTCTGGAAGTAGAGGGCCCCCGGGCGCTCGTCCGTGTTTTTCCAGGCTGGTTTGATCGCTATCAGTTCGCTGCAGTTGCCCCCATGCCCAAGAATCCCTAGCGAACCGAGGCGTATTGGACGACCGATAGCAGGTTGCCGTCAGGGTCGCGGAACCAAGCGACCTTCGCGCCATCCGGCGCGCTCCACACGCCGGTTTCGTCATGTTGGAAGCCAGAAAAATGCTCAAAGGCCACGCCGCGCGACGCCAACACAGCAACGGCGGCGGGGACATCAGCGACAGAAAATCCGACCACCGTGTGAGCGGAGGGGGCCGTCTCAGGCACCGGCGAGACTCTGAGCTCGCAACCGCCAACGTCGTACACTAACGCACCGTGGGACTCGCCCCTGAGCGGCAAACCAAGCACATCGCAATAGAATAGTCGGGCCTCCTCTTTTCTGGAGGTCCAGACGAGCGTCTGTAAACGTGATGTTGCAAGCATGATCGGTCCCTGTCGACGCGGACCCGCGCTTAGGAAGGTCCGTTCGTCAACTGTGCTCTCGCTGTGAAGTGTTATGTCGTCTCGATTATCTAGTCTTTCGACCGTCGCTCACTCAATTAAGAGTGAGCCCGTCGGGAATAATAGATCACCCAGCTGTCGCTCCAGGTCGCACCGCCATCGGCCGTGCGTTGCCAGCGCCAAGTAAAGCTGTTTGTTGTGATATCCTCGAACACCATACGCTGACGCGGCGCATTATCGCCTAGGCTGTTGCTAACCAGCACAAACCTGTCGCCGCTCATGCCCCCCGTGAGCGCGAAGTAACCGCCTTGATTGTCGACCCAGGTCTGGCGCCACCACTGTGACGGTGCGTGGTAGAGCGACCAAGATTCGCCACGCAAATTGCCGGTGCTAGGCCCGCCGCTGAAATGTTCGTGGATGACGCAATCATCGAAATCGCGCGTCACATGATTGGTTCCATGGCCCATTGGTTGACTGGGCCAGGCGTCCCAGCGGACATCCCAATCGCCCAGCCAGAAGTCGAGCTGGCGGAATTCTGATCCAACACAGGTCGGAGCTGACGGCAGAGATTGTGGTGTCGTGGCCATGGCCGAAGTCGAGAAAACAACCAAACCGAACAGCGCGCCAAGCGTCGCTGGATACACAAAACGCAGCATGACGTTCTGTTAGCGCCGGCCATACGCAATGTCGGAAGGATTGCGGCGGGCCGCACCACTAGAGCGACGAGGTGCTGCCTTGAAGAATCCGCGGGGCCAACGACCACATCCGTCGAAAATCCGACATGCGCGCGATTTAGTTTCCAATCATAAAACACTGAAAGTATGCGATAATTGCGCGTCTCGCATCCGACCCAACTTTTTTGTTGTTGACTCGAGAGCCGCGTTGATTGAATAGTCAATCAACAGCCTCTGGAGTGTTGAAAATGCGAACAACGATTGTAGCCGCCATGGCGATGGCTCTGGTCATCACGCCGCTGACAGCCGCAGAACCGGCGCAAACGCTAGCAGTGAACGATTGCTCCCACGCCGAGGCCGATGGGACCCGCACGTTGTGTCAGGAGGCCGTTGTGCCCGCGGCGCCTGCAGCAGTGTGGCGATTGTTTTCGAGCGGCGAGGGCCTGAGCTCGTGGGTGGCGCCGGTGACGACAATAGATCTTCGGGTGGGAGGTGTTTGGGAGTCGTCCTACCGGCCGGACTCTCACCCCGGCGACGCCGGCAATATTCGCAATCGTGTCCTGGCTTTCTTGCCTGACCACATGCTCAGCGTTCAAGTCGACCACGCGCCGCCGGGGTTTCCGCAACCTGAACTGGTTCACACTGTTTGGACAGTGATCGAACTGAATCCCGCGGGCGCCGACCAGACGCGAGTGCGTGTGTCGATGGCGGGCTACGGCGCCGGAGCTGGTTACGATGCGCTGTACGCATTT
>JACQAC010000022.1 GCA_016195245.1 Pseudomonadota bacterium | reverse complement strand
GGTCGAACCGTCCTCGCGCCGCAATGTCGCGTGCGGGAAACGCCCGCGCTCGCGCATGATGTCGGCGAACACCCGGTAACGCCCCTCCTCACGGATAGCGCCAACCGCCGCTTCGAATACCTGCAGGTCTTGAGATCTCATGGTCGAACTCATGTATAATGATGTTTGACGCACACGAAACTGAGACGTGTCCGCCCAAGCCAAGAGTTTTTGCGAGCAGTTCGCATGAAGAATTATACTGGACGTTATCCCGCCTCCCGGCCCCGGCGTTTGCGCCAAAGCAATTGGATTCGCCGCCTCACGCGCGAAACGCAGCTGAGCCCTGACGATTTGATCTGGGCCATGGTGGTGCATGATGGTCGCGAGGGGGAAGTGCCCGTCGCATCCATGCCCGGCGTAGCGCGGCTCTCCGTCTCCAGCGCAGCCGCTGCCGCCAAACGCGCGCAGAAACTCGGCATTCCAGCAATCGCCGTCTTCCCCCACATCGACGCCGCCAAGAAGGACACGGTCGGCAAGGAAGCGCTCAATCCGAACGGGCTGGTCTGCACGGCCGTGCGCGCCATGAAGGACGCCGCCCCCGACGTCGGCATCATGGTCGATGTCGCGCTGGATCCGTTCACTGATCACGGGCACGACGGCCTCCTGAAAGACGGCCGCATCGTCAACGACGAGACGGTAAAGGTTCTGGTCGAACAAGCGCTGGTGCAAGTGAAGGCCGGCGCCGACATCGTCGCGCCCTCCGACATGATGGATGGCCGCGTCGGCGCCATTCGCGCCGGGCTCGACGGGGCAGGTTTTCAAGATACTCTGATCATGTCCTACGCCGCCAAATACGCGTCAGCGTTTTATGGACCTTACCGCGAAGCCATCGGTTCAGGAAAGCTCGGCAGCGGCTCCGAGCAAAACCCAGGCGACAAACGCACCTATCAGATGGATCTCGCCAACACCGACGAAGCGCTGCGTGAAGTAGCTATGGATGTCGCCGAAGGTGCGGACCTGTTGTTGGTGAAACCAGGCCTGCCTTATCTCGACATCGTTCATCGCGTGAAGACGACATTCGGCATGCCGACATACGCGTTTCAGGTTTCCGGCGAGTATGCGATGATCATGGCCGCGGCGGGCAACGGTTGGCTCGACGGCGACCGCGCCATTCTGGAATCTTTGACCGCCTTCAAGCGCGCTGGCGCCGATGGCATCGTCACTTATTTTGCGCCGAAGGCCGCTGAGTTGCTCGGCGCTTAAGCGGCTGCTTGGGCCAGCGCGATTTTGGCGATTGCGTTTTTCACCTGCGTGGCCACCTGAGCGCGCTCGTCCTTCGCACCAAGCTCCAACTCGGCGAGGCGAGCGATACCCGCTGCACAAACGTGCAAGGCTTGTTTGCCGGTTTCTGATCTCAAATCGTGGGTAGTCAGTTGCTGCGCCAAGGTTCCGCAAACGCTCATCAACGCCGCGTCATTTGCGTTCACCGCGAAAGCCTGCACACGACGCAAAGCGCCTTCGCATTGCGCCCCGCCGCCTCGCCCCTGCGCCAGTTGCGTAAGCGCCAATATAAGTGCGGAGAATGCTTGCGCCAGAGTGTCCGCTCCGCCGCCTCCAACGGCGCCCTCGTCACCCTTGCGTCGCTTGCTCGGCGCACCCGCGGTTACAATCCCCGCTCGGCGGCAGGGTCCGACATAACCTTCCGCGTCGATAAACTCGCGGGGTTGCGTCAAGACCTTGTTGATGGTCGCCAGCAGAACCTTGGCTGAAAGCGGTTTACCGATCAACGCGTTGGCCCCCGCGTGACGGCAGTCCTCAGCCATGGCGCGCGAAAACGCGGCCGATGTGATGAAAACCGCCGCCTTCCGAGACGGCATCATGCGCGAACGGCGAAATGCCTTTGTCCATGCAGCGCCATCTAGAGGCGCCATTTCGTACGACGCGACGATGACGTTCGCCTTT
Organism: Pseudomonadota bacterium; assembly: GCA_016195245.1. Classification (GTDB taxonomy): domain Bacteria; phylum Pseudomonadota; class Alphaproteobacteria; order Caulobacterales; family Aquidulcibacteraceae; genus Vitreimonas. Next base: position 8,898 of record JACQAC010000022.1, on the reverse strand, counting down.
GCATGCGCCAGCGAAAGAAGCGCATCTTCTTGGGCGTTAAAGACCCGGACATTGTCAACGCCCGCATTCCGCAGGATGTCGACGATGATCTGGCCCTCGAACTTATTCGGTTCGATGAGACAGACGTTCCATGCCTTCACGTTCATTGCGTGCTCCAGCGCGTTCGCCAGGCACTAACGCATTGACCCTTAAAATCCGTTGAAAATTGCCTGTGTTGCGTAAACGCTAGCGTAATGGCGGTTCTAGCCGTGCGATGAGGCTAGATGTGTCCCAGCGCTTCCCGCCCATGGCTTGAATATCGGCATAGTATTCGTCGATCAGTTTGGTTAATTCCAACATCGCGCCGTTGCGCTCTGCTTCCTCCAGCACGAGGCCCAAGTCCTTACGCATCCAATCGACCGCGAAGCCGAAGTCGAAACGTCCTTCGACCATCGTGCTCCATCTATTTTCCATCTGCCAGCTTTGTGCGGCGCCCTTGGAGATGGCGCTGATTACCTTCTCGATGTTGAGGTCGGCGCGTTTGGCAAAATGCAATCCCTCCGCTAGCCCCTGCACCACTCCGGCAATGCATATTTGATTTACCATTTTCGCCAATTGGCCCGATCCTGCTGCGCCAATTAGTGTCACGTTCGCCGCGTAAGCGCTCATAATCGGCTCCGCTTCGGCGAACACGCTCGGCGCGCCACCCGCCATCACCGTCAACCGACCCGCTTCCGCGCCCGCCTGACCACCCGACACTGGAGCGTCAAGAAAACCAAAACCCGCGCCTTCGCAGCGCTCCGCCAACTCTCGCGCCAACACCGCGGACGAGGTGGTATGATCGACAAAAATCGCGCCCTTCCGCATGGACGACGCTGCGGATTCGAATACCTCGCGCACGTCGCGGTCATTGCCGACGCATACAAAGACGATGTCGGCGCCTTCGGCGGCATTAGCGACCGAAGAGTAGGTTCGGCCCGAATACTTCTGCGCCCAGTCGCGCGACTTCTCTTCGCTGCGATTGTAGACGGCGACCTCGTGCCCAGCCCTCGCCAAATGACCAGCCATTGGCGATCCCATGACGCCCAAACCGATGAACGTAGTCTTCGCCATTACGTCTCCTCCCTTGGGTCGCCCAAGTGCCCGTAGAGGCCTCGATAGAACGTAAGCGCCGCGCCCCGCTTGACACGAAAGTCGAGCACTTCGCCGATGATAATCAAATGGTCACCAGCCTTGCGCCGCTCGCGCGTGCGACAGGCAAACCATGCAATACCCGCCTTCAGGATCGGCGCCGCGCCGAATGCCTCGGCTTCCTCAGGCGCGACACCCTCAGTTTCAGCGCGCGCAAAGCGCAAAGCCAACGCCCGTTCGTTTGCACTCAGCACCGTCACGCCCCAGTCTTCGGCGTGAGCGAACACCTCATAGCGGGCGCTTTCGTCGCCAAGGCACCACAACAGCAAACGTGGTTTCAGTGACACGGAGGTGAGCGAATTGACGGTGATGCCGGAAACGCCTCGCGGCGCATCGGCCGCCACCACCGTGACGCCCGTGGCAAACGCGCCCATGGCGCGTCGGTACGCCTGTTCAGGCTCAATCTCCATGTGGTCTTTGTACCCTGCTCAACGCGATCTTAACGCTCATTAGCCATTGATGCGCGACTCTGCGCCAGAATGGACCGATCATGGCCGCCGCGACCAATCAACGCCCTATCATTATCAAGAAAATCAAGAAGGTCAGTGGCGGCGGTCATCACGGGGGCGCCTGGAAGGTTGCCTACGCCGACTTCGTGACCGCCATGATGGCGTTCTTTTTGCTCATGTGGCTCATCAACACAACAAGCCCCGAGCAACGCCGCGGCATCGCCGAGTTCTTCGCACCGGCCAGCGTCAGCCGCGTCTCCTCGGGCGCCGGCGGTCTGCTTGAAGGCACCAGCTTCGCCGACAGCGGGGTTCGCGATGGGCATTCGGCTCCAGTGGCGCAGGCGTCGCAGCCTCAATTCACATCCAATGCCCAAGACGCCAACCACACGCAATCCGGCCAATCACAACCGTCCGAAGACGCCTTGGCGCGGGCGCGGGCCATGCGTGAAGAAGCCGAGTTCGAGCATGCGCAAATCGCCATTCGGCAGGCCATGCAAGATATGCCTGATGTCGCCGAACTTTCGCGCAATGTCGTCGTCGAACAAACGCCAGAAGGCCTGCGCATCCAAATCATCGATCAAGAGGGACGCTCGATGTTTGCGGCAGGCGAGGCTCAGCCCAACGACCGCGCGCGCCGTCTCCTCGTCGCCATCTCAGGCGTTATCGCGCAACTGCCAAACCGGCTTACGATTTCCGGCCACACCGACGGCTCTTCACCCGGCGGCCGCTTCGGGTCGAATTTCGAGCTCTCCGCAGCACGTGCCGAGGCGGCGCGCCGCGTCCTCATGGCCCAGGGCATACCGGCAGACCGCATCTATGAAGTCGCTGGCCGTGCTGACAGTGAACCCATGTTCCCCGACGATCCCACACTCCCTGGCAATCGCCGCATCGCCATCACGCTGCTACGCGAAGCCCCACCCCTGCCTGCAGACCACGACCTCTAACCCCTCATCCCCCTGGATTGACCGCCGCGCCGTTCATCTCCCAGAGCGCCACCACAGAAATGTCGTCACGCCCATCGCCGCCGTGATCGGGTCGGCGCGCTCCTCTCTTGGGCCCGGCAAAGATCCATAAACCCTTTCCATGCTTGACAACCTTTTCATATCCGCCTACCTTTATTATACAAGGTAGCTGTTCATGGCCGACGAAGAACGATTTGGCGGTCTCCGCAAGGGACTTCTGGAATTCGCCATCCTCCGGGTGATCGAAGGTTCGAGCGTCTATGTGGCTGACATCCTGGCCAAGCTCTCCACCACCCCGTTCGCGACCCAGGAAGGCACCCTCTACCCGCTTCTCTCCAAGCTACGGCGCGAGGAACTCCTGGATTACGAATGGGTGGAGTCCGACCAGGGTCCGCCGCGCAAATATTACCGGCTCACGCCGAAGGGCGCCGCGCGGCTCGAAGATCTCTCTGCCTACTGGCGTCATCTCGACAGCACTCTGGAAAATTTGGGGCGTTAAAATCATGGAACGCGTCGTCACCATCAATCTCAACGGCAACCCGTACCAGCTGGAAGAGCCGGCTTACGACGCCGTGCGCGCCTATCTCACGCGCGCCGAGGCAGCACTCGCGGACAATCCGGACAAAAGCGAAGTCGTGCGCGATCTCGAGCAAGCGATCGCCGATAAGTGCGCATCGTACCTCTCGCCGGTGAAGAGCGTCATCGCCGCCTCCGAGATGACCAATATCCTCGAAGAGATGGGTCCGGTCGAAGGCGAGGCCACCGCGCCAGGCGCGCAAGCCTCGGACTCGTCAACAAGCGACGCGCGCCCGCGTAAGCTTTATCGCATTCGCGACGGCGCCCAGATCGCCGGTGTGTGCGCGGGCCTCGGCGCCTATTTCGACATCGACGTGAACTGGATGCGCGTCCTCTTCCTGGTCGCGACCGTGCTCACGTCCGGCTTCTTCATCTTCGTCTATATCGCCATGATGTTCATCATTCCGTCCGCCAACACCAGCGAGGAGTGGGCCGCTGCACACGGCGTCCCTTTTAACGCGCAAGAAGTGATCGACCGCGCCAAGCGCGAGTACCAGCACTTCGCCACCAACGGCCCGCCCTGGACCTGGCCGCGTTGGCAGCGCCGCCAATGGAAGCGCGAAATGCGGGCGCGCTGGCGCAGCTATCGCTGGGGCGGCTGGCAACCCGGGTACGCAACCACGCCGCCGCCAGCGCCCGGACCTGTGACCTACAGTCTCGGCTTGCTTACCGGCCTCATCGCCGTGGTGCTCACCTTCGTGCGCGCGCTGCTCTTCATCATCTTCATCGCATTCTTGTTCGCGCTGGTGACCACCGGGTCGCTTGGCTACTGGCACTTGCCGGCGAACATCGCGCTTTGGCAGGCAATCGTGGGTCTCATCTTGATCTACGTGCTGATCTCAATCCCGCTGCGGGCTATGCGCTGGGCGCTCTATAGCGGTCATCCCTATTACGGACATCGCGGCGCGGAGGGTTTGACAACGCTTGCGGTCATCGTGGTGGTCGCACTTGTCGCCTACAACGTCAGCCCCGAAGCACGCCACATCATGGACAATCTTCCCGAGGCGCTTCGCCAATTCGGCGCCGCGATGGCAAACGCCTTCAAGACGACGGTCCAGCCGCTCATCAATTGAACTCAGAGCTCCATAAGCCCCTCAATGGCGCGACGCCCTCCCACGTCGCGCCATTTTCTTATTGTGCTTAACCCCACGGACCCTTCGGCGCACCGGTGGGCGCCGGTGTCTTGGGCGTAGGCGTGCTCCACGGTCCCGCGGTCGCGGCGGCAGGCTCAACGACATGTCCACCGGCATATTTCACCAGCGCCTCGATGCGCTTCGAAATCGAGGGGTGCGTTGCAAACAGGCTATCGAAGCTTGACGCCTCATTGTCGAAGAACATCTCACGCACTTCAGACGGCGCATTAATGTTGGAATGACCCGAAATCTTCTGCAGCGCGGAGATCATCGCGTCGGGATTCTTGGTCAGTTCAACCGAACCCGCATCCGCGAGAAACTCGCGATTTCGCGACAGCGCGAAGCGGATGACGATCGCTAGTCCATATGCGACCGCTATCAGGACCAACGCCACGATGATGGCGATGCCGCCGCCAGAATCGCGATCACGCGAGGACGATCGCCGCGGCGCTCCCCCGGAATACCAAAGCCCGCGAAACACCATCTGGCCAACGAATGAGAAGATGCCCACGAACACTACTGCGATCACCATCAGCCGCACGTCGCTGTTGCGGATGTGGGTGAGTTCGTGGCCGAGGACCGCCTCCATCTCGTCGTCGTTCAGCGCGTTCATGATCCCGCGGGTCACGGTGATCGAGTATTGTCCCTTGTGCAGACCCGTCGCGAACGCGTTCATCGCATCCGTTTCCATGAGCCGGAGCGTCGGCATGGTGATGCCGCGTGAAATGCAGAGGTTTTCGAGCAGATTGTAGAGCTTGGGCTCTTGCTGCCGTGTGACCGGATGCGCGCCAGTGGCCGCATCGATGATCGCTTGGTAGAAGAAATACGCGATCCCAAACCAGATCGCCGCACCGACGATCGCGAACGGCCAAGATTGAACCAGCATATTGCCGGCCCAGACGAACATGCCGGCATCGCCTTGATAGTTCTTGTCCCCGACGCCGGCAAAGCCCGCATAGAGCAGGAAGAGCGCGTACTCGACGAGCACAAGCAAAACTGGAAACCCGGCCATGAGCAGGACGGATCTCCAATTATTGCTCCAGATGTGCGTTTGTAGGCCGTAAGCGCCCACGCGCGTCGCGCCTCGCTTAGCTGAACTTCACTTGTGGCGCTTCTTCCATTGATGCCCGGCCTTCCTTGCCGAGATCGAAGAAGTCGCGCGGACCGAAGCCGAACATGCCGGACAACATCGAAGCCGGGAATTGCTCGCGGCCAGTGTTGTATTCGCCGACGGCGTTGTTGAAGAAGCGGCGTGCGGCGGCCAGCTTGTTCTCAATGTCGGTCAATTCGTCCTGCAGTCTGATGAAGTTCTGGTTGGCCTTCAGATCCGGATAGGCTTCGCTCAACGCGATCAGGCGTCCGAGCGTTTGGCCAAGCACGCCTTCGGCGGCGGCCATGGCCTTCGGATCGCCTGTCTTTTCGGCATTCACCGCCGAGTTACGCGCCGCAATCACCGCTTCCAGCGTACCGCTCTCGTGGGCCGCATAACCCTTCACGGTCTCGACCAAGTTCGGAATCAAGTCGTGACGCTGGCGCAGCTGCACGTCGATGTCGGCGAAGGCTTGATTGCAATTCTGCCTGAGCGCGACGAGCCGGTTGTAGATTCCGATCATCAACACCGCCAACACGACGACGACAATAAGAAGGATCAATCCAATGCCCATCTCAGTTTCCTCTCCGCGCGCCGCTGAGGGCGCCTGGCGCGCTTCATATAGGAAGCGCGCGCCCGCGTCGCCCCCGAACGTTATCCTGTACGGCGGCTAACCAATGATGTCGGAAAAGCGGCCAGAGCGGGAGAAACCCTTCGGCGCGACTTTGCCGGCGCCGCCGCGCTTGCCACGATACTCCTTCCACTCCGGAACCGCGCGGATGCGGCCGGCGCTGTCCTCCCAGGTGAGGCCTTCTTCCTTCGAGAACACCTTCACGTCGGCAAGACCGCGATCGTGGTAACTCTGCAGCTTCACACCCTTGCCGCGGTTCATTTCCGGCAGGTCCGCGAGCGGGAAGATCAGCAGCTTTTTGCGTTCGCCGATCACCGCCACCTGGTCGCCCTCGACTTTTGCCGCCTGCATGGCGCGGCCATTCAGCACTTGTTTGCCCGCGCGTTTGGTCCCCAACATTTCGCTCTCGGCCACGACAAAGCCGTAGCCTTCGTGGCCGGCGACCAATCGCTTGCCGCCCTCCGCATACGCGAACAGCGCCACCGCTTCGTCGATGTCCGCCATCTCGATGGATAGCCGGATCGGTTCGCCGTGTCCGCGCCCGCCCGGTAGCTTGTGCGCATCGAGCGTGAAGGCGCGGCCATCGGATGAGAACAGGATGAGCTTATCGGTGGTCTCGCAGCGCACGATGTGCTGGGCATGATCGCCTTCCTTGAACTGCAAGTTCGAGAGATCACCGTGCCCCTTGAGCGCGCGGACCCAGCCCTTCTCGGAAAGGATCACCGTCACTGGCTCGCGCGCAACGAACGCCTCGACATCGATGTCGGCGGAGACAGCCGCCGCTTCGCCCAATTCCGTGCGCCGCTTACCCCAATGCGTGCCAGGGCCGAACAGTTTGCGCGTCTCTTTCAATTCACCCGCAATCCGCCGCCATTGCTTGCGCGTATCTTCGAGCAGGCCTTGCAAATCTTTCTGCTCTCCGCGCAGCGCCGCATCCTCGCGGCGAATTTCCATTTCCTCGAGTTTGCGCAGTTGCCGCAGACGCGTGTTGAGGATCGCCTCAGCCTGCACGTCATTGAGCTTGAAGCGGGCGATCAGCTTCTCTTTCGGCTCGTCCTCGTTGCGGATGATGCGGATCACCTCATCCAAATTGAGATAGACGATTAGCAGCCCCTTCAAGATGTCGAGGCGGGCGGCGATCTTTTCCAAGCGGTGTTTGGTGCGCCGCTGCAGCACATCACGGCGGTGATCGAGGAAGGCCTTCAGCACCTCCTTCAAGCCCATCACCCGCGGCGCGCCCTCGGCGTCGAGCACATTCATGTTGAGCGAGATGCGTGTTTCCAGCGCCGTGAGCTTGAACAAGCTCTCCATCAGGATTTCCGGCTCGACAGTGCGCGCCTTGGGCTCCAGCACCAAGCGCATTTCCTCGGCGCTCTCATCGCGCACATCGCCCAAGAGCGGCGCTTTCTTGTTTTCGATCGCGTCCGCCAGCTGCTCAACCAGCTTTGATTTCTGCACCAGGTGCGGAATTTCGGTGACAACGATGCGCCACATGCCGCGCCCGAGGTCTTCCGTCTGCCAACGTGCACGCACGCGAAAGCCGCCGCGACCGGTTTCGTACGCTTCGCGAATGCTCTCCGGCGGTTCGACCACGATGCCGCCGGTCGGAAAGTCCGGGCCAGGGATGATCTTCAAGAGATCATCGGTGGTCGCCTTGGCGTTCTCGATCAGGTGCAAGCAGCCATCGATCAGCTCGGCGACATTATGCGGCGGAATGTTGGTCGCCATGCCGACAGCGATGCCGGACGACCCGTTCGCCAGCAAATTGGGAAACGCCGCGGGCAACACCACCGGCTCTTCTTTCGAACCGTCATAGCTCGGCCGGAAATCGACGGCGTCTTCTTCAATGCCTTCGAGCAGCGCTTCGGCTGCATGCGTCATCCGGCTTTCGGTGTAACGCATGGCGGCGGGGTTATCGCCGTCGATATTGCCGAAATTGCCTTGTCCGTCGATCAGCGGATAACGCGAGTTGAAATCCTGCGCGAGGCGCACGAGTGCGTCGTAGATCGATTGGTCGCCGTGCGGGTGATAGTCGCCCATCACGTCGCCGACCACTTTCGCGGATTTGCGGAAGGCCGCGTCCGGCCCAAGGCGCAGCCGGCTCATGGCGTAGAGCACGCGCCGGTGCACAGGCTTCAGCCCATCGCGCACATCCGGAAGCGCGCGCGAGGTGATCGTGGAGAGCGCATAGGCGAGATAGCGCTTGGCCAGCGCTTCGCCGATCGGCTCTTCGATGATGCGCCCGCCTTCCTCAGGCGTGCGCTTTACGTCGTCAGCCATTCTTGGCTCTCCGAAACGTTTGTGCGCTCTTTTGCCCGCTTAGATCAGAGTCGTCCCGCAATTCCCAACTTCCGGATCAGTTCGTGGGCGTTTCAAACAATCCTTGTGAGGCGGCGTAAGCCTCCACCCTTTCAAAAACGTCTTCGCCAGAAAATTGCTTGTCGAATTCGCTGAATGCCGATGGGTTTGGCAGAGTTTCATCTCTTGCCGCGTCGAGCGCGCCCTGACCGCCGTCTGGAAGGATGGCCCTTGCTTGAAGAAGGAGATCGAGTGTCTTCAGGGCACCGATCACCCGCAAGCCCTCGACGATTTCTTGGTACTCCGGCGCATCAATGTTGTAGAAGAATTGCCAGAAGCCGCCATTCTCGACGTCAGCGGCAAACAAAGCGCTCAAGACGTAGCACAGCCTTTCGGCATCGTTCATTTGCTCGACGTCGAGAGCCTCCATACGGCGCCAGAATGCCAGAGCGTCACTCATAGTCGTCCTGCAAATCCTAAACGCTCGATCAGCCGGCGGCGCTGCTCTGGCATGCCTTCGCCCTTCACATCAAACAAGCGACGCTCCAGGAAGAACCCAGCCAGCGCAAACGCATCGGCCACATCGCCG
>JACQAC010000238.1 GCA_016195245.1 Pseudomonadota bacterium | reverse complement strand
TTGGCGGAAGATGGCCTTGGCCTTATCCTTATCCATCGCCAGCGCGGAGGCGAGCACGCCCGAATGCGTGTAAGGAATGTTCAGATATTCCAGCACGCCTTGAATGCGGCCGTCTTCGCCATAGGTGCCGTGCAGAACATTGAAGGCAGCGTCGACCTTGGCGGCTTGCAGCTTCGCCAACCAGTCGCGATCCTGCGGATCAATTTCGATGACGTCATGGCCCAAGCGCTTCAGCGCCGCCACAGCGCCCGCGCCCGTGGACAAGCTCACAGGCCGTTCGGGGCTCAAGCCCCCAAGAAGCACCGCCACACGCGCCATTTGCGTCTCACCAACACCCGGACAAACGCGTTTTCTGCGTTCGATCCGAAGTCTCACAATGAAACGCTTTGGGGTTAAGGCATGATGATGGCGGCGCTGTTAGTTGCTGATTTTTATAGTAAATTTCCGTTCAAACTGATTGCGTCGCGTTCACCAAGCTTGCTCAGCGCTTGCGCTTGCGGGCCACTGAGATGGCCAGCGCCCCCACGCCGATCAGCGAAAGTGGCCCAAGCAGCCCCTGACCGGGCGTCGCGCCCGGCGCATCCGCCGTTCTGAAGGCGATCACCAGCATCATTAACCCGAGCGCGGCGATAACGACACCAAAACCAATCTGAAGAAATCTCAACGCGTCCGCCCGATGCGTTTGATTTCCCAGTCGAGCTGAATGCCGTGCTTGGCTTTCACCGCCGTGCGCACATCTTCGCCCAGCCCTTCGATATCAGCCGCGGTTGCCTCGCCTGTATTGATCAAAAAATTCGCGTGCTTCTCGCTCACCTGCGCGCCGCCATGCCGGTAGCCGCGCATCCCCGCTTCATCGACCAGCTTCCAAGCTGAAAGCTTCTCGCCCTTCGCATCGAGTGGATTCTTGAACGTCGAGCCTCCAGTCTTCTCGCGGATCGGCTGGCTGCCTTCGCGCTTGGCGGCGATCTCCGCCATACGAGCCGTCACCGCGGCCCGGTCATCGCGCTTTCCCAGGAAGACCGCCTGCATCCAAATGATCGGCTCCTCAATGGCATTGTGACGATAGGTAAAGCGGAATTCGCCGACGCCGAACGTGCGCTTCTCACCACTACGTGTGAATCCCCAGGCAGCTTCGAGCACATCCTTTGTCTCGCTGCCGTAGCAGCCGGCGTTCATGGTGAGCGCGCCGCCAACTGTGCCGGGAATGCCTGCGAAGAATTCCAAGCCAGCGACGCCCCCCTTTGCCGCGGCTTTCGCGACCATTGAATCGAGCGCGCCCGCTCCAGCGACAACACGCGCCTCCGGCGCATCGACACTCTCCAAGTCGACGATAACCTGGGCGAACTGGCGTCCAGCCAAACGGATGACTACCCCCTCCACCCCGCCATCGCGAACGATGACGTTAGAGCCCACCCCCAGGACGGTCACCGGCACGTGACTTGGGAGCGCCTTCAAGAACTGACCGAGATCCTCTTCGTCCGCCGGCAAGAACAACACATCGGCTGGTCCGCCCACCCGGAACCACGTGAACGGCGCCAGCGTTTCGCCACGGAGCAGCTGGCCACGCACCGGCGGCAGGTCGACTTCACTCATTGTTGATGGCCTACCGGTCCGCTCGCATTGCGTCAAAGCGGCTTACGGCCTCAAATATGCGCGAACCTGCGGGGGTAAGGAGAGTGAGCATGCTGCGCTGGTCGTTGTTCTCCATTTTGCTGGTTCTTGGCGCTTGCACGACGCCATCCGCGGGCGCCACGCCGCCCGCCGGACGTGACTGTTTCGCGTCAAGCTCAGTCCTCGGTTATTCGATCGTCGATGAACACAATGTCAAAGTTCATGTCGGCGCCAGTCGCGATTACATCCTCACCACCAACTGGAATGCGCGCAACCTGGACTGGGGTGAGGCCATCGCGCTGCGCTCGACAACGGGTTGGATTTGCACCGGCAACGGACTCGGCGTCGATGTCACCGGCGGTCGCCCAAGCCAAACCTACCCAATCACCGGCATCGCGCGGGCGCCTGCGCCGGCGCCGCAAGGCTCATAGGAGCATCAAACGATGAAACTCAAACTTGCTTTGGCCGCGGCTTTGATGGCCGCCTCCTCGGGAGTGGCGCCAGTGTTGGCCGCCAACGCCGCTGAGCCAGCGCCCAGTCGCGACTGTTTCCCGAGCCGCGCCATCACCGGCTATGGCATCAGCGGCGAACATACCGCCTATCTCACGGTCGGCGTGCGCCATTACTTTCTGCATATCAATGAGAGCACGCGCGATCTCGATTACGACCACAATGTCAGCGTACGTTCGCTGTCGAGCTTCATTTGCACCGGCAATGGACTCGGCGTGCAGCTGATGGGCGGCTATCCGCCGATCCCGCATCAAGTGGTTGGCATCGAGCGCGCCCCTCCGGGACAGCCGCCGCATTGGGCGCCTGGCTATCACGGCGAGCACGATTAGCTGACGGTCATGCCAGCGCGTAGGGCGATCCGGCCCAGCGCGCCTTTGACGATCACGTCGAGTTGGCTCTTCGGCTGATAATCGGCCGGCGCCACATAATTCACGCGCTGTTCCGCAATCAGCCGGCTGATTTTGTCCAAGCTGCGCGGCTCAGTCCATTGATACGGGTCGAGCACCGCAATCGCACAGCCACCTTGGCTTGAGACCATTTTCATCGATGGAATATCGGTGTCGCCGTCGCCGATGAAGATCATCCGCTCGAACGGCAGCTCACGCGCATCGTCGTGCATCCAGCGATTGATCGCCTCGGTGTCGTAAACGTTGTCGATGCCTTTGTTGATGCGAAACAGAAACTGCGTCTTGGTCGTGTAGTTGATGCCGACGCCCGGCCACTTCGCTTCGCCGTTCTTGTCGTAGAGAAACCGCGACGCAAACACATTGCGAAAGCGCGGAAACAGCGGACAGCCCTCGATCATCTCGTAAATGCCGGACGAGACGATATAGTGATCGAGCTGTAACCCCAGATCATCCGCAAACGCATCGACACGATCGAACCAATGATCGAGCCCGTCGAAGAAATCTGGATCCTTGCCGCTCTCTTGCAATTGCGCCCGCGTCACCGGCCGCCCCGCCGCGCGCGCGCGATCCAGCATCAGGTGCATGTAAACCAGGATCTCGTCGGCATCCTCGGCTTTGGCGAGCCGCTTCACCTCCATCCAGAAGTCAGCATGCTTCATCCCCGCGATATCGGGAATGAAGCTGCGCTCCTGCAGGTTGCCGCGCGCCAGCGTACCGTCGAAGTCGTAGATGATGGCGGCGCGAAGCGGCTCGCGCCTGGGCTTGCGGTGAGCAGTATCAGCCATTCAACCCCGCTGGCGAGAGTCGGGGCAGAGAGTCAAACGTTGCGGAAATGCAACCCTAGTTGCGAGCTTGCTCTCCGCCGAAGTCGCCTTTTGCAATTTTGCTATTGGGAGCTTCACCGCACGGCATCAATGCCTTTGTCAAAGGCCCAAGCAGTCTTTCCAGAAGCGCACCATGTCTTCTCGAAACTGTGCAGGCTGATCGTTCTTCGATCCGATTGTGGCGCCTTTACCTCCGAAGCCGGCCTTTATGGCATACACCATAAACTCGCGCTCTCTGTGGTGATTTCCAAGCGTTACCCTTATCCTGAAGGGGCCTACCGTGTGACCGGCGCCTATGCCCAACGGCGGCGGCCCCACACTGAACCGGATCAAAGGCGATCTCTGAGCGATGTGAGCATAAGAGCAACTCAAGTGTCCGGCGCGCACAACTTTCTGCAAGGGATCAGCCATGGCCAAGTTTGTGAAGTTCATTTCCGCAACGGACGTGAAGCTTGAGGTGCACATTAATCCGGACGAAGTGGCGGCCGTACGCGACAGCCACGGCAAGACCATCATTCTATTTCGCA
>JACQAC010000237.1 GCA_016195245.1 Pseudomonadota bacterium | reverse complement strand
GAAGCGCCAACACGGGTTCGTAACACGGTTCGCAACGGCTGCCGAATTACCTAACCCTTCGGGCTCGCACAACATTTCGAGGCCCCGCCTCCGCCTAGAAGGCGGGTGCTCTATCCAGTTGAGCTATGGGGGCGTTGGCCGCTCATCATAGGCCGCCGCTCAATGCGACCAAGGCTCGCGGCGTCTGAACGCGAAATTGTCGCCGTAAGCCTTGATGACGCGCTTGGGCTCTTCGGGTTTGGTGACTTGGTGTGGGATGTTGTGTGCCCGCGCAAAGGCGATGGCTTCTTCCTTGGTGGCAAACGAGAGCTTCACCTGCCCCGAAGGATCGGCCGAACTCAGCCAGCCCATTAGCGCTTCCGTGTGCGGGGCGATATTGGACGCGAACTCCAGGCGCCAACGTTTGGTTGCCGCCTTGCCCGATTGCATCGCGGTTTTCGCAGGCCGGTAAATCTTCGCAAGCATGGGCGCTGGCTACACGCGGGCGGATCGGATGAAAAGGGGCGGCTGTAGGCCGCCCTCCTCATCATTCTTTGCTGACACTAGTTCAGCATTTCCTTCAGCGCTTTGCCGGCACGGAAACGCGCCCGCTTACCGGCCGGCACCGTGACCTCCTCACCCGTCTGCGGATTGCGCGCCTTGCGCTCCGAAGTCTCTGAAACAACGAACACGCCAAAGGCGGGTAGCCGCACTTCGTCGCCGCGCTTCAACGCGTGCGAGATGGCTTCGAATACGGCGTTGACCGCCTCTTCCGCCTTCATCTTGGAGTCGCTCATGCGTTCGGCGACGTCGTTGACCAATTCTGCTTTGTTCATTCTGAAACCCCCGGCGCGGATAAGCGCTTCGTTTCGCTGGAAAATTGAGCCCAAAACAGGCGTCGGGGCGGACGCTAAGAGCAATCCGCCCTGACTCGCAAGCATGTTGCAGTGCGAAAAAGCCCGAAAATGCGCGCCCTAATGGGGGCGCGCACCCTCACGGTCCTCGTTGCCGGCGGCCCGGCGGTCCTCGGCCAACTCATCCTCGTCGGTCCATTGAACGGGCGTCAGCGGCCGCGTGAGCGCCCTGGTGAGCACTTCGTCGACCGTCGCTACCGGGATGATTTCCAACCCGGTTTTGACGTTGTCGGGGATTTCGGCGAGGTCCTTCTCGTTGTCCTTGGGGATCAGCACTGTCTTCACACCACCCCTGAGCGCGGCGAGCAGCTTTTCCTTAAGGCCGCCAATCGGCAGCACCCGACCCCGCAGGGTGATCTCGCCCGTCATGGCGATGTCCTTGCGGATGGGGTTCTGGGTCAGCACAGAGACGATCGCCGCGGCCATCGCCACGCCCGCCGATGGGCCATCCTTCGGCGTCGCGCCTTCCGGCACATGCACGTGGATGTCGCGCGAGCGGAACACGGGCGGCTTCACGCCGAATTGGATCGCCCGCGAGCGGACATAAGACGAAGCCGCCGAAATCGACTCCTTCATCACGTCCTTCAAATTGCCGGTGACGGTCATTGAGCCCTTGCCCGGCATTGACACCGCTTCAATCGTCAACAGATCGCCGCCGACTTCGGTCCAAGCCAAACCCGTGATGACGCCGACCCGATCTTCCTCGTCAGTCTCGCCGAAGCGATATTTCCAGACGCCCGCATAATCCGGCAGGTTCGAAGCGGTGACCACAACCTTGTCGGTCTTCTTCTGCTCAAGCTGACGAACCGCCTTGCGCGCCAGGTTGCCGATTTCGCGCTCAAGAGAACGCACACCGGCTTCCCGCGTGTAGCGGCGGATCAGGTCGCGCAGTGCATCTTCCGAGACGCTGAATTCGTCCTTCTTGAGGCCGTTGTTCTCGTACTGCTTAGGAAGCAAGTGGCGCTTAGCGATCTCAAGCTTCTCGTCCTCGGTGTAACCAGGGATGCGGATAATCTCCATGCGATCGAGCAACGGCTGTGGCATGTTCAGACTGTTTGCCGTGGCGATGAACAGCACGTCGCTGAGATCGTAATCCACCTCGAGATAGTGGTCGTTGAACGTCGAGTTTTGCTCGGGGTCCAACACTTCGAGCAACGCCGCGGACGGGTCGCCGCGATAATCGGCCCCGAGCTTGTCGATTTCATCGAGCAGGAAGAGCGGATTTTGCGTTTTCGCCTTCTTCATCGATTGAATAACGCGCCCCGGCATCGAGCCGATATACGTCCGCCGGTGACCGCGTATTTCCGCTTCGTCCCGTACGCCGCCGAGCGACATGCGCACGAAATCACGTCCCGTCGCCTTGGCGATCGAGCGGCCGAGCGAGGTCTTGCCGACCCCGGGAGGGCCAACGAGGCAAAGGATTGGTCCACGCAGCTTATTGGTGCGTGCCTGCACAGCGAGATATTCAAGGATGCGGTCTTTGACCTTGTCGAGGCCGTAGTGATCCTCATCGAGCACGGCTTGCGCGGCGTCGATGTCCTTCTTGACCTTCTTCTTGTTTCCCCAAGGCAGCGAGAGTAGCCAATCGAGGTAATTCCGCACCACTGTCGATTCCGCCGACATCGGAGACATCTGACGCAGCTTCTTCATTTCCGCGTCGGCCTTGGCCTTCGCTTCCTTTGAAAGCTTTGTATTCTTGATGCGATTTTCGAGCTCAGCGATATCTTCGCGGCCTTCGTCGCCGTCGCCCAGTTCGCGTTGGATCGCCTTCATCTGCTCGTTCAAGTAATATTCGCGCTGCGTCTTCTCCATTTGGCGCTTCACGCGATTGCGGATCTTCCGCTCGACCTGAAGCATGCCGACTTCAGCTTCGATAAGCGCCATGATCCGCTCAAGGCGCTGTGGCACGTCCGCGAGTTCGAGCAGCGCCTGCTTGTCCGGGATCTTCACCGTTAGGTGCGCAGCGATCTGGTCAGCCAAGCGCGACGGCTCAGTGATCTGCGCAACGCTCTGCTGTGAGTCGCCGGCTTTGCGCGACAGCTTGATATAGTTTTCCCACTGATCCGCAGCCGCGCGCGCCACCGCGCGCGCTTCCGGTGAGTCCGCGTTGGTTTCTTCGATCTCATCGACTTCCGCTTCGAAGAAGTCGCCGCTCTCGGTGAATTGTCTTACGCGCGCGCGGTAACCGCCCTCGACCAACACACGCACAGTGCCGTCAGGCAATTTGAGCAACTGCACAACGGTCGCTACCGTGCCGACGGTAAAGATCCGATCTGGCACGGGCTCGTCCTCCGCCGCATCCATCTGTGCGGCGAGCAGTATCTGCTTGTCCTTCTTCATCACTTCATCGAGCGCACGCACGGATTTTTCGCGTCCGACGAACAACGGCGCCGCCATCTTCGGAAACACGACAATGTCGCGAAGAGGCAGGACTGGAAGGGTTCGGCTCTCGGCCATGCGAAACTCCTTGTCGGGTTCAACGGCGACCGCGCCCTTTTACCCCGGCATTAACGAATGAAAATGTGGAAGCGTTTGTGCGACGCTTCAAGTGGACGACAAGCACAACGGTGTGGATGCGTCAGCGGCAAGGGTTCCACGTGCATCAACGCGCGTATCCCGGACGATTCGTCCTAACGTTCAGTTGGATTCAGCTGGCCGCGTCTTGGCCGTTACGGCGTTCCGAGTAGATTTGCAGGGGTTTTGCGCGTCCTTCCACTACGTCAGCCGAAACGACCACTTCCTCGACGCCATGCATCGAAGGCAGCTCGAACATGGTGTCGAGCAGAATGCTCTCGAGAATCGAGCGCAAACCCCGCGCGCCAGTCTTTCGCGAAATCGCCTTGCGGGAGATCGCCCGAAGCGCTTCGTCGGGGAACGACAGCCGCACGTTCTCCATTTCGAACATACGCTGATACTGCTTCACCAACGCGTTCTTCGGCTCGGTGAGGATGGTCATCAGCGCGGGTTCGTCGAGATCCTCAAGCGTCGCGAGAACCGGCAAGCGACCGACGAATTCCGGAATCAACCCGAACTTCAAGAGATCGTCCGGCTCCACTTCACGCAACACTTCACCGGTCCGGCGATCTTCAGGGTCGCGCACAAGTGCGCCGAATCCCATCGCCGAGCCCTTGCCGCGCGCGGAGATGATCTTGTCCAAGCCGGCGAACGCGCCACCGCAAATGAACAGAATGTTCGTGGTGTCGACTTGCAGAAATTCCTATTGCGGATGTTTACGGCCACCCTGAGGAGGCACCGACGCAACCGTGCCTTCCATGATTTTCAAGAGCGCCTGCTGCACACCTTCGCCAGACACGTCGCGCGTGATGCTCGGATTGTCGGACTTGCGCGAAATCTTATCGACCTCGTCGATGTAGACGATGCCCCGCTGTGCGCGCTCTACGT
>JACQAC010000262.1 GCA_016195245.1 Pseudomonadota bacterium | reverse complement strand
TTGATGGCGGCATCGGTCTGAATGACGTCGGCGATTTCGCGTCCGCCGTTTGTAGGGAGTTGACGCCCGACAGCGCTGACGATGCCCGAGGTCAGCGTTTGGTCGAAGCCGAATGGATTGCCGAGCGCGAACACCGATTGGCCGACTTGCAGATCGTGGGAGGTGCCTATGGCCAATGGTGGCGCGTTGATCGGACGCGACAAATGCAACACGGCCAAATCGTAGTTCGGCGCCGTGCCAACGACTGTCGCGGGAATATCGTCTTGATGGCCGCCCGTGCGGATGACGATTTGCGTGGCGTCGGCGACGACGTGATTGTTGGTGACGATGTGGCCTTCGCGGTCCCAGACGAACCCAGTGCCGGCAGCCACTTGCGACTCATTCAATCCGTTTCCGGCTGAGCCGCTGATCACCAGAACGACGGATGGTGAGGCCGAGCGGAAGATGGCGATGGTCGCCTGTTCGCTCTCTGCTAACGTGCCGCGCGCGGCGACGACCTGCGGGTTTACGGGCTCGCCGCGCGATTGCGTCGCTTGTTGATGCTCGCCAGGAAGAGCGCCACAAGCGGCGACAAACGCCGCGCAAGCCATGGCCGCGAGAACATGAGACTTCATTCTAAACTCCGAAGCGCGATCTAAGCATGGCTCGTGCGCCGGGCAACCGTCAGCGGCTCAATTCTCGCATAGCGCCGTCGAGGCCGGCGATGGTGAGGGGAAACATGCGCTTCTCGCCAATGATCTCTCGGATTACTTGGATCGAGGGCGTGTGGTTCCAGTGCGCTTGCGGTGTGGGATTGAGCCACACCATGCGTTCGTAGATTTGCGCGACGCGCTGTAGCCACACCGCGCCGGCTTCTTCGTTCCAGTGCTCCACTGAACCGCCGGGATAGGTGATCTCATAAGGGCTCATGGTTGCATCGCCGACGAAGACGATACGGTAGTCATGCGGGAATTTGTGCAGCACGTCCCAGGTGGAGGTCTTCTCATCGTGGCGACGGCGATTGTCCTTCCACACGCTCTCATAAAGGCAATTGTGAAAGTAGAAAAAATCCATGTGTTTGAATTCGGTGCGCGCGGCGGAGAAGAGCTCTTCACAAAGTTTGATGTGTGAATCCATCGAGCCGCCGATGTCGAAGAAGAGCAGCACCTTGATGGTGTTGCGCCGCTCGGGGCGCAGTACGATATCGAGATAGCCTTGGCGCGCGCTTTCCTTGATGGTGCCGTCGAGATCGAGTTCTTCGGGCGCGCCGTCACGCGCGAACTTGCGCAGCCGCCGCAGTGCGATTTTGATGTTGCGCACGCCAAGCTCAACGCTGTCGTCGAGGTTCTTATATTCGCGGTTTTCCCACACCTTCACGGCCCGACCCTGGCGTTGGCCTTCATTGCCGATGCGGATGCCTTCGGGATTGTAGCCGCCACTGCCAAACGGAGAGGTGCCGCCGGTGCCGATCCATTTGTTGCCGCCTTCGTGACGCTCTTTCTGCTCTTTCAGCCGCTCTTGCAGCGTCTGCATCAGCTTGTCCCAACCGCCCAGCGCTTCGATTTGCGCTTTCTCTTCGTCGGTCAGGAATTTCTCGGTGAGTAGCTTCAGCCATTCGGCGGGGATGTCGGCATTGACGGCATCGCGGGTGTTTTCGAGGCCCTTGAACACTGTGCCGAAGACGCGATCGAACTTATCGAGATGGCGCTCGTCCTTCACCAAAGCGGCGCGCGAGAGGTAGTAGAAGTCTTGCACATCGAGATCGATGGCCTCTTTGTCGAGCGCCTCGACCAGCACCAAATATTCCTTGAGGCTGACTGGCACGCTGGCGGCGCGGAGTTCGGTGAAGAAACGCTGGAACATCTGATCAGAGGATAGGCAGCCGGCGCGTGAAGCGCTAGCAGCTTCCGCCGGGTTAGAGGCGCCCGCTGGCGACTTCGCCGAGCGTGTCTTGCCATAGCGCGTGCGCGGCGATCTCGGCTTGGTGAGCGGCGGCCGCGTCAGCGGCGGGTGCGCTGTAGCGCAACACGTAGACCCAGCCTGATACCATCGCCACGCTGACGTGCGAGTACATCTGCGCGTGATTGCTGGCGCGGGTCAGCAAAAAGTCGGCCGTTCGCGTGGCGGGGAGTCCTGGAAATGCTTGCGCGATAGTCGGCGTATAATCGCGTGCGTCTGGCGACGTTTGACGGATGACAGCGATGGCGCCGTTGATCTGCTGATCGAGCGTTGTGCGGAAAGAATAGCGCGTGGCGTAGAGCCGAATGTTTGCTGAGCCGTTAGTGGATTCGCAGGCGACATCCTCGCCGCGCGCCGCGTCCGGGAAAATCATGATGCGATTGCGCCAGCTTGAGTGCATGCGGCAGGTGAGGCCACTGCGGGAATGACGCACGACCACTTGGGTGTCCGATGGCAGCGCTTCGAACAAATCCGGCGCACTTGCCGCCGCGATCAAAGCCGCCGCAGCGCTCGGCGGGGCGGGTGCGGAGACGGGTGAGACCGTGGAAACAGGCGGTTGTTGCGCCAAGGCCGGCGCGCTCGACAGCAACACCAAAGCGCCGATGATCCGCCGCATGCGTCCACTCCCGGGGTAATTCTAGCCAAGCCTTCGGGCCCGTCGAGTGTGCGCTTCAGTTGGCGGGGGTCGGGGCGGTCGCAAGGTCGCCTTCAAAGGCGCGCCAGGCATCCTCCGCGCCCTGCTCGGTCGCGCCGCCCTCGGGGCCGGTAAAGCGCATGAGGTAGACCCAGCCGTCGAGTACCGCGACCGATGTGCGCGAATAGAAGACGCCGGGCTGTCGCATGAAGTTGGGAATGATGAACGACTGCGTTCGGCTCGAAATAGGCTCGAGCGGGTTTCGCGGGACAATGGATTCGTATTCGCGCGCCTGAGGGCTGACGTGGGTGATTTCATACACACTCTCTGCAAGCGCATCGTCGACCGACACGGCCTGCGGATAGCGGGTTGCGTAGAAGGTCGCGTAAGCGCCCGCAATGGGCACGCCACAGGAAACGTCGTCTCCGCGCGGCGGTCCGCCATCCTGCACCGAATAGATCTGAATGCGCGCCCGTTCGCTCGGCCGGAAGTGGCAAACCAATCGGCTGCGGTTGTGATGCACTGTGATCCGATCTGCCTCCATCGACGGAGTGAAAAGGTCGCCCGCCTGGGCCTGATCGATGATGGCTCGCGCCGGTGCGAGCGGATCGGTCGCGTCCTGGGCGGCGGCCGTCGCGGGACACGCCAGCGCCAACAAGAGAGCGACGGTGATCGCGCGCATGATTGCCTCCTTAGCTCGTTCCGCCCCGCGCTTCGCGCCGCGCTAGGAATGCGAGGCGCTCGAATAGCATAACGTCGGCTTCGTTCTTCAGGAGCGCCCCGGCCATCGGCGGGATGAGCTTCGACGGATCGCGTTGCTTCAGAGTTTCTGGATCGATGTCGTCGGTCAGCAGCAGCTTCAGCCAGTCCAGCAATTCGCTGGTTGACGGCTTCTTCTTCAGGCCTGGCACCTTGCGCATGTCGTAAAAGATTTTCAGCGCTTCGTTCACCAGCCGCTGCTTCACGCCGGGATAATGGCTTTCGATGATGGCTTGCATCGTCGTTTCGTCAGGAAAGCGGATATAGTGGAAGAAGCAACGGCGCAGGAAGGCGTCCGGCAATTCCTTCTCGTTGTTCGAGGTGATCATCACGATCGGGCGCTGCGCGGCTTTGACCGTGCGATTGAGTTCGTAGACGTAGAACTCCATGCGATCGAGTTCTTGCAAGAGGTCGTTCGGGAATTCGATGTCGGCTTTGTCAACTTCGTCGATCAGCAGCACGGGGCGCGTTGGGCTTTCGAACGCCTCCCACATCTTGCCGCGCTTGATGTAGTTTTCGATGTCAGTGGCGCGCGGATCGCCAAGTTGGCTGTCGCGCAGGCGCATGACGGCGTCGTACTCGTAAAGTCCTTGCACGGCCTTCGTCGTCGACTTGATGTGCCATTCGATCAGCGGCGCGCCGAGCGCCTTGGCGACCTCGATCGCCAGCATGGTCTTGCCGGTGCCGGGCTCGCCCTTGATCAGCAGCGGCCGCTCGAGCGCGATCGAGGCGTTGACGGCGACCTTCAGGTCTTCCGTAGCGACATAGTCCTTGGTGCCTTCAAAGCGCATTTCCGCTCCCGACGTTGCACTGCTGGAATAAGGCTTGATCTGCACCCGGCGCAAGCGCGGGCAATATCTCGTTAACCAAGAAGCCTGACTCTACATGGATTGACTCCCAGAAGCGGGAGGAGGGCTCATGCCTCTGAAACTGTCGTTGCGGCCAGGCGAAAAGTTCGTCGTCAACGGCGCCGTCGTCCAAAATGGCGACCGCCGCGCGGCTTTGGTGCTGCAAAACAAGGCTTCCGTGCTGCGTGAGAAGGACATCATGCAGCCCGAGGAG
>JACQAC010000229.1 GCA_016195245.1 Pseudomonadota bacterium | reverse complement strand
GTTCTGCTGGATCTGGGCGCGGGCGCTGTTGGCGTCAGCGCTTTTGGTCCGGAAGGCCTCGTGCATGCGGAAACGATTGCCGCGGGTGGCGTGCGCCTGACGCGCGATCTAGCGCAGCGGCTTGAAACGACCTTTGCAGCCGCCGAGCGCGTGAAGCTAGCGTTTGGCGCGGTGGGCGGCGCCTGCGATCCGCGCGAAGCGGTGCAAGCGCCGAAGCTCGGCCTCGATGGCCGGCTCGAGGCGTCCACTACTCTGCGTGGCGTGATCGCCGAAACCATGACGCCGCGCTTGGCGGAAATGTTGCTTGCGGTGCGCGATCGTTTGACGCGCGCGGGGCTCAGCGGTGAGAACGCGCCGAAGCGTGTGGTGCTGGTTGGCGGTGGTTCGCTCATCCCCGGCGCGCGCGACCTCGCCGCGGAAGCGCTGCGTGTGCCGGTGCGGATTGGCCGCCCGTTCGAGCTTTGCGGCTTCGATCATGGCGAGGCGGGGCCGGCGTTCGCGGCGGCGGCGGGTCTGCTGCGCTACCGCCTCGACAATCCAACACTCGACGATGTCGAGGAGAGCTTCCAACCGACGCTGGCGCACGCCGCTGCGCTCATGCGCAACTCTGCTGCGAACGCGTGGAATTGGTTGCGCGAGAATTTCTAGGCGCGGACGTTTGACTTGGCGGTCGCCTTGCCCGCCTGCCGATCGCCGATGAACGCAATCGTCCAAAAATCATTCTTGTCCGCCAGGAGATTGTCGGTGCGCGGCGTCTTGCGCTGAGCGACATTTTCGCGCGCCACGCAAGCGCGCGGCGGCAGATCATCCCACGCCAAGCCTGGTGGGTTACGGCTCTCGACGCAGGTGCGTCCTGAGTTCCACCAATCGCGCTGCGGCTCAAAGATGCGGGCTTCAGCTTGGCTCGCGCAAGCAATCGTAAATGCGATTGTCGTCGCCAATGCAAGGATCGAGCGCTTCACCGAAAGCCTCCTGCCTCACTCTAAAAGGAACGCGTTATCGAAAATACGGCGCCGGGACGTCCGCGAGAATCCCCGAGATCATTGTCGACATAAGTGATTCCGATATCGATCGTGTCGAAGCGGCCGGTGAGGCTCACGGACCAATCGGTGCGCGTGCTTGAATCGGCAAAATGGCCGCGCATGCGGCCGATGCTGGCGCCGAGCGTTACGGGGGCGCCGAGAACTTCGCCGATCGGTGATCGCGCCCGCGCCACGACATATGAACTATCTTCGCCGTTGAGCTGAGATTGAGTTGGCCAATAGATGACGGACACGGTGGCGTCGATCGGCCCAATCGGACGCGACGCGCTTGCCTGCACGGACGCATAGCCTGCGCTGGGATCGCGCGGGAAGGCGAGAAAGGTGGCGCCGATGCTGAGATCAGTGTCGCCGATCTCAAGCGTCTTCGTGCCGTAGAATGCAATTTCCACGTTGCCGTGTTTGGCGATGCTGGATCCGCGCGCGCCAAAATTCCAGTGGTCAGGCAAGCGGAGATCAACACCGCCTTGCAGCGCCGGTTTACCGCCCGAGCGGCTGGCGCCGCCTCGGCGATAATCGGAAAGGAGCGTGATTGTGTATGTGACGCGCATTGCGTCGTCGTGATGCGTCGCGGTGGACGGCGGTTTTTCGAAAGCGTTGGCGGCGGCGGCGATCGGTTGCGGCGCCGGCCAGTCGGTGCTGTCAGCCAAATTCCGAGGGAAGCAATCGAACACGTCCACGTAGGCGCTTTCGCAAAGGCGCGCGTCGCGCCGTACGCCATCAGGGGCGATCACCGTCGCTGTGCCGTTTGGCAGCGCCGCCCACATGAACGCTTTCCCCACTCGCGTCAGACGAGGCAGGTTATGCCAGCCCTGGCGCCGTCGCCATATGCTTTACGCCGAACGCGCTAGCGCTGGCGCCTCTGCGACTGCGCGAGAGCCGCTAGGCGGGCGCTCCAGCCGCCGCTTCGACGGCGGCTTCGTTCGGATCGAGCTCGGTGGGCGCCAGCACTTTGCGGAAGAGGATCGCAGCTATCAGCAGAACGATGCCGGCGCCGGCGATGATGCCGGCGTGCATGGTCCAGAACGCAGAGCCGCTCATGGTTTCGATCATGCCGGCGAGCTTGCCGGTGGCGAAATTGCAGAGGGCTAAGTGCAGATAATAGACGCCGATGAAGAGGCCGCCGACGCTCTTCGGCGCGGCGCGTGAGTAGAGCGCCAAGCCAACCGGGAATACCATCGCAAAACCGATGTCATTGAAGATGTGAAAGCCGAGGCCGACGAGCAGCGATGCTTTTTGTCCGGTCGCTACTTCGTTGGCTGCGGCCCAGGCCAGCACGAGCGGTCCAACCGCGGCGATCAGTGAACCGATGGCGATCTTGACGATTTCGTCCGGTTCCTTGCGCCGTTTGCCGTACCACCGCCAGAACGCGACGACGCCAATCATGGTCGCCATCGAGACGATGGCGTCGAGAGAGATGAGAAATTCTGTCGGCATTGTTTTGCCGGAGATGTCCGCCGCGAAGGGCAGCCAGCTCGGGAGTGTCGGGACCGTCAGATTGTAGTGGTCGTTGCCCCACAGCAAATAAGCGTTGAAAATCTCCTGGTTGCCGAGAGCGCTTGCCGCCAGCACCGGCAGCAGCCCGACGAGCACGGCCATGGCTGCCCAATCGCGCGCCGTGAGCTTTTCCTGTACGCCGCGGGCCCTGGCTTCGGCCACCACCTTGCGGTGATCGGGCGGCAGATTCTTGCGGGCAGAAAGATAGACGATGAGCGCAATGGTCATGCCGACGCCAGCGGCGCCGAAGCCCCAATGCCACAAGGGCATCCAGCTATGCGCGAGATAGCCAGTCACAATCGGCGCAGCGATGACCGCGATTTGAATGCCGAGAAAAAAGAGCTGATAGGCTTCGCCGCGCCGCAAATCGTTGATCGCGTAGAGTTCGCCGACTTGGCTGGCGATGTTGCCTTTGAAGCAGCCGACGCCAATGAACAGACAAAGAATAGCGACGACGAAGGACTGGTCGAAAGCCATCAGGAAATGGCCGAGCACCATCAGCAAACAGCCAATGATAACTGTTGCGGTGCGGCCGAGGAGGCGGTCGGCGATGAAGCCGCCAAGAAGAGGCGTCACGTAGACGCCGCTGGAATAGACGCCCGTAACAGCCGCCGCGACGGCAACCGGTGTGGGAAGCGAGTTTGAATGTGGCAGCGGCGTCGGTCCGCCAAACAAATGACCAATCGAAGCGAAGAGCCAGTCGAAGAATCCGTACAATCCCTCCAAAGCCGCCTTGAACTGCGCAAAGCCCGCGACGTTTTCGATGTGCCCCGGCAGCAGCAGGTATTGCGTGAGGTAGAGCACCAAGAGCGCTTGCATCCCGTAGTAGGAGAAGCGCTCGAAGCCTTCGCAGAAGCAGAGATACCAAAGCCCGCGAGGGTGGCCGAAAAGTTCCTTACCCGCTGGCGCCTGCGCCGTTGTCGCCGTCGTCATGCCGATCCCCAGAAAACCGATATCTCTTATCGCCAGGCGCCCGCATTGATGGCAAGTGGCGGCCTCAGCAGCTAAGCTCATGCGGGGAGGGTCAAACAATGCGGTTCTCGCAGTTCGCGCTCTTGCTGGCCGCAATTCTCGTGTCGCCCGCCGCAGCGCAGCAAACGGCGAACCCGGTGACGGCGCACTACCGCACTTATCGCGAGGCCCTGGAGCGCGGCGATCTTGCGACCGCTGAAAGCGAGGCGACGGCGGCCCTGGAGGCCGCGCAGCTCAATACGCAGAACGCAAGCCAAGTCGCGGCGCTGGCGATGAATACGGCGCTGGTTCGCCTGAGCGCCGGCCATCGAGCCCAAGCGTTGCCGCCGGCGCAGCTGGCAATGTCGCTCGCTGCGAATCCGCAGTCGCATGTTGACCCCCTCGCGGTTGAAATTGCGCTGAAGCGCGCATCGCTTCGGACAGGAGATCAGAGCGAGGCAGACTTGCTTCGCGTGCTTGGGTCTGCGCAGGAGCAAACAAACCTCGCGGAATTTGTCTACGACGGCGCAGCCGACCTGGGCAGCTGGGCAAGGCAACAAGGACATCTCTCCACCGCCGTCTCGGCATGGCGAATTGCGTCGCATGTGTCGCCCGGCGATGATGATGCAGACATTCTCTCGCGCGCTCACGCGTTGGCGGAATTGGGCGTGGCGCTGTTTGACCTCGACACGCAGGCGGCATCGTCGCCGCCTCAACAAGCGACGCCTTTGCCGCTGAGAAATCCAGCTGTCCATCTAAACACTGAAGTCTATACCGTTCTTCTGGAGGCTGCGCGTATCACGCAGCCGCTCGCCGCGCGTCCCGCCGCAGATGGGGGTATCACTCGTGCTCAGTTGCTGTACGCGCGCGCCATCGCTTTCGCGACGGCCGAACTTTCACGACTTGCGGCGCTCAGTGTCGATACGCGGCCCTTGCCGCGGCTTGATCGGTCATTGGTCATCGCATCCCACTCTGGCGCCACCCTTTGCAATATCCGTGTGATCGCGCAGCCGCAGCCTACCTTTCCGCCACGAGAAGTGAATGCTGAACATGTGGCCGGCGTGAACGTCCGTTTGGTGATAAATGACGCCGGTCGCGTCACCGACGCTCGCGTGGTCGCCGCGGTTGGTGGCCCGGCGTTTGAGCAGGCAGTGGCAACGGTAGCTGGACGCTGGAGCGTCGAGCGAGCGCCTGACGCTCCGACGCGGGCACCGCGCCCCCGCCGCCGGGAGCAAGCCTTGGCCAGCAGTCGCCGCCGCCTGAAGGGCAGCACGCGGGCGGCATCGATTTCGGCCTTTGGCGTGGGGCTGAAGCTGGCCCTTACTCTCTCCACTTCTCCAATCTCATCGTCGCGCGCGAGCAAGGGCGCGATGCGCCCGCGGTACGCGCCGATCTCGAGGCCAACGGCTTTGCCTGCGAGGACGCGACGCGCCTCGATTGCCGCATCGAAATTCGAGAGCAACAGTGCGCTTATGAATGGTATGTTGTCGTTGAAGCGGGCCGCGCCGCGCCTGTGGCTGCTTTCGAAAAAAGTTGCGGCGCATTGCGGTAGTCCATGAGAAACGCGCTCTTCGCTCTCGGTTTGATGCTGCTTTTGGCGGCTTGTGAAACCACTTCGGGCGGCGGCGATCACCCAAGCGCGGTTGAAACGCGGCGCGGCGCCTGGGATCTTGGGGATTGGCGCAGTGCGACAGCTTCAGCGACGCTCGGCCAATTTCAAAGCGCCGTGGCTGCACGCTATGGCGTGGGCTCTTCGCTGAACGCTGCTGTGGCGGACTTGCGGCGCAATGATTTCACCTGCGCCGAAAATAACGACACTACGGGACGCGGTACGCCACCCGTTGAGATTTGTCGCAAGACCCTTACCGAGGAGACTTGTACCGGGACTTGGCAGGTGCATTTCTTCGATGTTCGCGGTGACACCCACATCGCGCGCGTACGCGCCTTATTCGACCGGCGTTGCGGCAGAGAAGGGCTATTGGGAGGGCCCAGCTGAGTGCGTGGCTGGAGGCGCCGAATCCGCGGCGAGGAAGGCTTCGATGCCAGCCGTGTCGAGCGTCAGATACGGGTCCATGTTGATATTGATGATCACCAGGGGCGCGCCGCGAATACGCTCTAGCGCTTGGCGGCCAGTCATCAGCTGACGCGGCGCGTTGGGGCCCATGATCTGAGTTGCGCGCGCGTCGCTGGTGAAAATGAGGCACGCTTCGCCGCCAGGGCCCAAGCGGATTTCGCGCGGTGCGGCATTGGCGTCCGCCGAGACAGTCGCGAGCGCGACTTGAGACTCAAGAAATGTATGGCGAAACGCAACGCGCGCACTGGCTTGACGAGCGGCGTTGATGAAGGCGCGCTCCAGCTCGTTGGCTGGCTCCGTGGCGGCGCGCGCCGGCGTCGGGTGGGCGGCGCCGCGGTTGGCGTTGACGCCAGGCGCAGCCACGCTTGCAGGCGGCGTTGTTGCGGCTGCATGCGCGGGGGGCGCCTCCTGTTGCGAGGCGCCGTTAGCCGACAAATTGATGCCCGGAGCAGCGACACCAGCGGGCGCGCTAACGGCCGGTGTCGGCGTGTTTGCTTGCGGCTCGGTCGCAGCGGACGCCGCCGCTTCCGGTGCGGACGCCAGTGGACCTGTCGTCAAACCTTCACCAGCGAGCGTATCGGCGCCGCTGGCCTGGGCGTCAGCTGGTGGAGTTGCGCTGCTGTGCGCGGGAGATGGCGTCGTCTGCGTTTGCGCCAACGCGAGCGCGGGCAGACCGGCCAATGTCACAGCCAACAAAGCGCACCGCATTCCCACCTCCAACGCCCGATTCAAACTGTTGCCTGGCCGCGAAGGAAGGCCACATAAAGGCCAATGGAAGACCTCTACCACCAACGTGTCCTCGAACTCGCGGCTGATATTCCCCATCTCGGGCGTCTCGATCAACCGGATGGAGCAGCCACCAAGGTCAGCCGTGTGTGCGGATCGGTTGTGACCGTCGAACTCAAGGTGAATGACGGCAAGGTCAGCGACATCGCCGTGCATCCGAAGGCGTGCGCGCTTGGCCAAGCCGCCACCGCAGTGCTAGCCATGCACGCGATCGGCGCGACGCCCGCTGAAATTCGCGAAGCGCGCGACGGGCTGCGCGCCATGCTCAAGGACGGCGCCGAGCCGCCGGCGGGACGCTTCTGGGAGCTCAGACACTTGCAGGGCGTCCGCGACTACCCGGCGCGTCATGTGTCCACCATGCTGGCGTTTGACGCCGCCGTTGACGCTCTGGACCAGGCCGCGCACAAATCGTCTTAGTGCAACGGGGGAGAACAATCGTGCTGAAGATGTTTGCGATCGCGGCTTCGGCCTGGCTCATGTGCCTTGCGAATGCTTCTGCCCAGGAAGTGCCCGCGGAGGCGGCGGACGATCTCCATTGCGCGGTCATCGGCATGCAGCTCGTCGGCGATCCGGCTTCTGACCCACAGGCGAAACAAGCGGGCACAATGATCACGATTTTTTATGTCGGCCGTCTCCAAGGCCGCGCGCCTGGCGTGGACCTCGAGCGGCCCATTCTCGACTATGAGCGAACGCTGACCGTCGACCGCGTCAATGCGGAGCGTCAGCGTTGTGCGGCAGAGTTCCGGCAAGTGGGTGTGGATCTGCAGGACTTGGGTCAAAGATTGAGCGCACACGAAACCGGCCAGACGCATTGAGCGCGCCGCCGATCAAACATGTTGACGGGAAGGCCTTGCGCAGCACCGCGCTCGCGTATCCGCAAACGGTGGAAGATTTTCCCTGGAACCACCACGCCTACAAAATCGCGGGCAAGAAGGTGTTCCTGTTCCTCACGGGCTTCGCCGATGGCGGCTTCAACTGCACCATGAAACTGCCGTATCGCCACGAAGAAGCGCTGCGGCTCAGGGGGGCGGCGCCAACCGGTTACGGCATGGCCAAATCGGGCTGGGTCACATTCACATATTCGGCCAGGGCCAAGCCGCCGATAACAAAACTTACGGATTATCTTGATGAAAGTTGGCGCGCCGTGGCGCCGGCGAAACTCTCCGCCGCACACCCGACGCCTGCGGTTCCCAAGCGCCGCAAAGCGACGTGACTTCTGTGGCGCCCGTGGCTAGCTTTCGCCGGGGATTTCGGAGGACGCGTTCATGAAGTGGCTCATTATTCTTATCATCGTCGCGGGCATCGCCGGCTATTTCACGCGCCCGGACGAATCCAAGATGCGTGAAGCGGCGAACGCAATTTTGAACGATCCGCACAATCTTGGTCAACTTGCTCAATCTGCGGGTGCGGGGCTCATGGGTGAGCGTAGCTACGACAATTACTATGTCGCCGCGCGCTATCGCGTAATCTTCAACAACGATCCGGTCGTCACCTGCTATGGGCTCTTCACGCAAGTGCAGTGCAGCCGTGAACAGCATGCCGCCGGATCAGGCGCCAATCCTTAGGCGAACGCGATGCGGCTGTTGTTGCTGCTGCTGATCGCGGGGATAGCGGCGTACTTCACCGTGCCGACGCGCGCCCAGCATGAAGCTGCGGCGCGCGCGTCGATGCAGACCTATCACCCCGACGTCGCGGCCGAGCATTTCTCGCTCGACGACGTGGTCGGCTACGCCAAAGGCGCGTTTGCGGGGACGGGCAGCTATCAGAGCTTCTACATCGCCTCGCGCTACACGCTCGATATGCCAGGGCCGGAGTATGTCGAGTGCTACGGCGCGTTCACTTTGGTGCAGTGCCAGGTGAAGCGCAGTTGACGCGCGCGAACTAGGCCAGTGAACATTGCGCCTAAGCGCTTCCGCACTGCTCCGGTGTCGTCGACATATGTGCTCGACCATGGCAGTACCTGTCAGCGAATGCGGGCTGAGTAATCGACGCAACAAGCGCGACGATCACGATGAGCAAGTGACGCATTTCCACCCTCGTGGGGATAGTCTACGCGCGCCAAGCCGCTGGCACCAAGAGCCGGAACTGGATTTGTCGCGAACCATCTGGTATGAGCCGCGCCATGCAAAAGCGCTTCGCCACACTGCGAACGACGACGACCACCAGCTAAGGCCGGCGGCGCGGGATCGGGCGCGCCGCAGCGGCCCGCAGTGTCCCGGTCGATCCAATCCCTAAATCCAGTCCGTCATGTCACCGAGCATCCCCGCGCGGGGCCTTTTGGGCCTCATCCAAATCTACAAGTGGACGCTGTCGCCGCTGATCGGCAATGCGTGCCGCTATCGGCCAACCTGCTCGTCGTACGCGGCCGATTGCGTGCGCATGCACGGCGCCTGGGCGGGTAGCTGGATGGCGGGCGCCCGGATTTGCCGCTGCGCCCCGTGGGGCGGCAGTGGCTACGATCCGGCGCCGGCGTGCGTGAAGAAAAATTCCTGGTGGCGGCCGTGGCGCTATGGCGATTGGCGCGGGCCGCAGAACAATGCTGATAAGAGCAAGTTATGAACATTTCTCTCAAGTTTCCCGATGGCGCTGAACGATCGTACGACGATGGCGTGACGCCGCTTGCGGTCGCCGAAGGCATTTCAAAGTCGCTGGCGAAAAAGATTGTCGCGGCGAAGATCGATGGCGCGTGGTGGGACCTGACCCGGCCGCTTGAGCACAGCGGCAAGATCGAACTGGTGATGCGCGATAGCGCCGATGGCTTGGAAGTCCTCCGCCACGACGCAGCGCACGTGCTGGCGCAAGCGGTGCAGGAATTGTTTCCGGGTACTCAGGTGACCTTCGGTCCGGTGACCGAAGATGGCTTCTATTACGACTTCGCGCGCGACGAGCCGTTTTCGACCGAGGATTTTCCGAAGATCGAGAAGCGGATGAAGGAGATCGTCGACGCCGATCTGCCGATCATTCGCACCGAGTGGGAAAAGCAGGCGGCGATCGCGCACTTCAAATCGATCGGCGAGAAATACAAAGCCGAGACCATCGATGAGGTGATCAAGCCGGGCGATCCGATCACGGTATATTCGCACGGCGACAAGTGGGGCGATCTGTGCCGCGGGCCGCACCTGCCGTCGACTGGCCGCTTAGGCAAGGCCTTCAAGCTGATGAAGCTTGCGGGGGCCTATTGGCGTGGCGATCAGGCCAATCAGCAGCTGCAGCGCATCTACGGCACGGCGTGGGCCGATGAGAAGCAGCTCGAAGACTATCTGAAGCGTCTCGAAGAAGCCGAGAAGCGCGATCACCGCAAACTCGGGCGTCAACTCGAACTCTTCCACATGCAGGAAGAGGGGCGTGGAATGGTGTTCTGGCACCCGAAGGGCTGGACGCTGTGGCGGGTGCTGGAAAATTATCTTCGCCGTCGCCTCGATGACGCGGGCTACAGCGAAGTGAAGGCGCCGCAGATTCTCGATCGGTCCCTGTGGGAGCGATCAGGCCACTGGCAGAAATTCCACGCCAACATGTTCACTTGCGAGACCGTCGAGGGCGAAACCTTGGCCGTGAAGCCAATGAACTGCCCCGGTCACATCCAGATATTCAACCAGGGTCAGAAGAGCTATCGCGATCTTCCGCTGCGTTTGAGCGAGTTCGGCTCGTGTCACCGCTATGAGCCATCCGGCGCATTGCAGGGCCTGATGCGCGTGCGCGCGTTCGTGCAGGATGACGCGCACATCTTCTGCACCGAAGAGCAGCTCGTGCCCGAGACGATCGCCTTCTGCAAATTGTTGCGCTCGATCTACGAAGATTGCGGCGTCGAATTGCATGCGGTGAAGCTGGCGCTCAGGCCCGAACTTCGTTTTGGCGAAGACGAGATTTGGGACAAGGCCGAGCGCATTTTGCAGGAAGCCGCCGAAGCTGCTGGTGAGAAACTCGAGTTCTTGCCAGGCGAAGGGGCCTTCTATGGGCCGAAGCTCGAGTTCCACCTGCGCGACGCCATTGGCCGCACATGGCAGTGTGGCACGCACCAGCTTGACTTCGTTTTGCCCGAGCGTCTTGAGGCAGAATATGTCGGCGAAGATGGCGCCAAGCATCGCCCGGTCATGTTCCACCGCGCCATCTTCGGCTCGTTCGAACGCTTCCTTGGCATTCTGATCGAGCACTATGCCGGCGCCTTTCCGCTTTGGCT
>JACQAC010000247.1 GCA_016195245.1 Pseudomonadota bacterium | reverse complement strand
CGCGGCATTCGATGGCGTGGCCGTTGAACCTGACGTCTTCCTGCCTGACCGACAGGGGCGAGCCGTTGGCGATCTGAATTTGCTCGCGCACCAGATCGAGGCCGGTGATCATCTCCGTGACCGGGTGCTCGACTTGCAGGCGGGTGTTCATCTCGATGAAATAGAACTCGCCGTCCTCGAACAGGTATTCAACGGTGCCGACGCCCAGATAACCGAGCTTCTGTATCGCTTCCGCGGTGATACGGCCGATGCGGGCGCGGTCTTCGGTGTTGAGGGCCGGAGAGGGCGCCTCTTCCAGAACCTTCTGGTGGCGTCGCTGCAGCGAACAATCGCGCTCGCCCAGATGAATGACGTTGCCGTGGCTGTCGGCGATGATCTGGATTTCGATGTGACGCGGGTGCGTCAGATACTTCTCCATGTAAACTTCGTCGTTGCCGAACGCGGCTTTGGCCTCCGCGCGCGCCGTGCCGAACGCTTCCGCCAAATCCTCGGCGCTGCGTGCGACTTTCATGCCGCGCCCGCCGCCGCCGGCGGCAGCCTTGATCAGCACGGGATAGCCGATTTTCGCAGCGACCTTCCGTGCTTCGTCTTCATTCGGCAGCCCGCCCTGCGAGCCCGGCACCACCGGCATGCCCGTATCGATCGCCGCCTGCTTCGCGGCGATCTTGTCGCCCATAAGCCGGATGTGTTCAGCGGTGGGGCCGATAAAAGTCATGCCGTGTTCGGTGACGATGTCGGCGAACTTGGCGTTCTCGGAAAGAAAGCCGTAACCGGGATGGATCGCCTGCGCGCCGGTGATTTCGGCGGCGGCGATGATCGAAGGAATATGCAGGTACGAGCGCTGTGCTGGTGGCGGCCCGATGCAAACGCTTTCGTCCGCGAGCCGTACATGCATGGCTTCGCTGTCGGCTGTTGAGTGCACCGCAACCGTCGCGATGCCCATCTCCTTACAGGCGCGATGGATGCGCAACGCGATCTCGCCGCGGTTGGCGATGAGGATCTTCTCGAACATCGCCTACTCGAGGATCACGAGCGGTTCGCCGAACTCGACCGGCTGACCATCGGCCACCAAAATCGCGGTTATCTTGCCTGCACGCGGCGCTGGGATCGGGTTGAAGGTCTTCATGGCTTCGACAACCATCAAGGTCTGCCCGGCGTTTATGGTATCGCCAACTTTGATGAAGGTCGCCGCACCCGGTTCGGGGGAGAGATAGGCTGTACCGACCATCGGTGACGGCACAGCACCCGGATGATCGGCGATATTCGCTGGCGCCGCTGCGGGCGGTGGCGTCGCCGGCGCGGCCAGCGCAGGTGCTGCGGCTGTGGGCGCCGGAGCCGACGCAATCACGTGCGTCTGCATCGCCGGCTGAGGCGCTGCAACGGTGACAGTCCGAGCGAGGCGTAGGCGCAACTCGCCGCGTTCAATCTCAATTTCGGTGAGCCCCGTGTCCGAAAGAATCTGCGCGAGATCACGCACCAATTCTGCGTCGACCGCCGGCGTGCGCTGTGGCGGCGGAGACGGCGGGGCTGTTACGGCGCGCGATGTTTTCTTGTTGCTGCGCGACCGGGCTGGTTTTCTGCTCACGCTCATTGACCTTGTTGTTGGGCGAGCAAAGCAGCCGCTTCGATCGCCAGAAGATAAGATGTCGCCCCGAAGCCGGCGATGACACCCCTTGCGGCTTGGCCCACTAACGAAACGTGACGAAATTCCTCACGCGCAGCGGGGTTGGAGAGGTGGGTTTCGATCACCGGCACGCCGATGGCCTTGATCGCGTCGTGGAGGGCGACCGAGGTGTGCGTATAGGCGCCCGCGTTGAGAATGACAGCCGCCGCTTTGTCGCGCGCCTCTTGCAGCCAGTTCACCAGCTCGCCTTCGACATTGGACTGCCGGAACACGATGGCGCGCCCCAGCTGTTGGGCGCGCTCGGCGCACGCCTTCTCAATATCTGCCAGCGTCGCGCGCCCGTAGATTTCCGGTTCGCGCGTTCCCAACAGATTGAGATTGGGGCCGTTCAACACGTAGATGGGTTTTCCGTCCGGCATCGTCCCCAGAATAAGTCCTTTGGGCGGGTGGATGGGTGCGTCCGTTGAACCCCGGCTCAAGGGGCTATAAGTCGGGGCGGATAGGAATGCCGATGCGCCTCACGGTCAATGGAGAAGTGCGGGAAGCGCCCGATTCAGCGACCCTCGCCGAGCTTCTCGCCTCGCTGGGGATCGAAACCGGCCGGGTTGCCGTGGAACGCAACCGCGAGATTGCGCCGCGCTCGCAATGGACTGCGATCGCACTGAGCGAAGGCGATCAGCTGGAAATCGTGCAATTCGTTGGGGGCGGGTGATGGCGCTCGACTGGCGCAAGTTCGCGAAGTCAACCGCGTCGGTGCCCTATGTCTGCGTGCGCTGCCGGCGAAGCTTTAAGCGCAGGGTCGACTGGCCCCTCCCGGAGACGCTTCCATGCTCACACTGCGGAGCCGAAGCAATACGAGTTTCTACAAAGTTCAAGCCGCCACCACGCCAAAAATTGGATCAATGGGAAAAGGTCTCGCTATTGCTTCGCGCGGGCTATCGCTTTGAGAGCGTAAACGACGACTATCCCAAGACGTTGGCTGAACTGCCCAAGTTTCTGGCCAACAATCAACCGCGTTCAATAAAGCCGTATGACAACTGACACCCTCACAATCGCCGGCAAGAGCTACGCCTCCCGTCTCATCATCGGCACCGGCAAGTACAAATCCTACGCCGAGAATGCCGCGGCGCTCGAAGCCAGCGGCGCCGACATTGTCACCGTCGCCGTCCGCCGTGTGAATCTTTCCGATCCAAGCAAAGAGCGGCTCACCGATCACATCGACCCCAAGAAGGTGACCTTCCTGCCCAACACCGCCGGCTGCTTCACTGCAGACGACGCGTTGCGCACGCTGCGGCTGGCGCGCGAGGCCGGTGATTGGAAGCTGGTGAAACTCGAAGTGCTAGCCGACCAGAAGACGCTCTATCCCGACATG
>JACQAC010000236.1 GCA_016195245.1 Pseudomonadota bacterium | reverse complement strand
CCTTTGTGCACCTTGCCCTTGAGGCCATCGTCGTCACGGAAGACGTGAAGCTCGCGCGCGGCACTCAGCGAATGATCTCGCTCGTTCGGCCGCATCAGCGGCGAAGCAGCCAACAGTTCTGAAATCGATGCCTTGGGCATGTGCGGCGGCGTTGGTTATTGAAATCGCACCGATGCGGCGCTTTTCGCCGCGCCAAAATCCGCGTTGCCGCATGAAAACGCCAGGCGTTGCAAGCTCCAGACGAAAACCTGCCGCGCCCTTTATCTTGCTCTCCACCATTCGGTTCGCCGCGGCCTACCTTTGCTCTCCATTCGCATGATCGTTTTTGTAAGTGAGCGTGTTGTAGTCAGACGTGGCGCCGTGTTGCATGCCGTCATCTCATGTGGGCAACACGATCAGAGTTTGCGCCACACGCCTTCGATCAAATCGACGCTCACAGGTCCCCAATAGCGACCGTCGAAACTATCTGCGGTGTCGCCTAGGAGGAGAACTTCACCTTCGGTCAAAACGCGGCAACCGCGCCAACCGACAATGTGCCGATCACCACGCCGGTCACCGACTGGGTGAAGAACACGAACAACAGCACGATGACTGCTGCCATCAGCATCAACACCATCGTCGGCGCCGACGATGACGATATTGCCGCCGCTGATGACGAGGCGCTCGCCATCGCCACACACCTGCGCGCCGCCGGCGGCAGCGACGCGTTTGATGAAGCGGTCAGACGGACCCTCAAAGCCGCGTCTGTGCGCCTCGGCTGGAGCGACATCACGCGCGCGGACAGTTACGAACGCGCCGACGCGGAGAGGTGTGTCGGTTCGCAGGTAAAAGCCTTGAGGCACTGACGGGCTATGATTGTAGAGGATGATATCCCGCTGGTTTGCGCCCGCCGCGGCAGCGCCCGCCAGCGCCGCGCATGCGGCGACGATCATTAGGTTTGGTCGACCCCAGGGCATGGTGGTCGGCCAAGCAGGTTTCGGGCCCAAGAGATGACTTTATGGGGTCGGACGGCTTCCCCGACCAATTCCACCCAAAAGAAAGATCGCAGGAAAACAACGGGATGAGGGCCGTCTTTGGGGCGCCTTTTGGGGTCGTCGGGCCATTCCAAATGGAACTTGACTAAGTTGGGGATGTTAGCTAACTTAGCCGACATGAACGCCAAGACGAAGATCTCCGCGGCGGAATTTCAGAACAATTTCGGCCGCTACACCGACGCCGCCAAGCAGGCGCCTGTCGTGGTCACCAAGTATGGCCGCGACGAACTGGTGGTGCTGTCGGCCGCCGAATACGAGCGCATGCGGGCCTCGTTTCGGCGCGTTGTGGTGCTGAACGAGACCACCCCTGACGAGGCAGCCGAGCTCTTTCAAGCGCTCGCCAATGCGCCCCGGACACCGGAGGCGGTCGCGCTCGACCATCTGATGGATGACGACGCCCGACCCGGCCAGTGACGGTCAACGCCTATGATCCCGGCAGCGCCGCAAGCCGGCATGGTCTTGCATTATAGCTTCCTCTGGAAGCACGAGGCCGAGCGCGGGCAAGACGAAGGCGTAAAGGATCGTCCCGTCGTCGTACTTGTTCTCTTGGCCGACGGCGAAGAAGTCGTCGTCGCTCCCATCACCACGCTTCCACCCGAACCAGGTGCGCCCGCAATAGAAGTGCCCGCGCGCGTGCGGGCACACTTGGGACTAGACGCCGACCAATGCTGGATCAGCATGGCCACGCTCAATCGCTTCGTTTGGCCTGGTCCCGATCTTCGGCCCGTGCCCGGAAGCAATCCGAGCGATGCGCTCTATGGCTTCATTCCGCAGAAGCTGCTCGACGCCGCCAAGCAAAGCGCGATGGCCGAACTTGCCAAGCGCGTTCCCGGCCTCGTCGTGCGCCGCACTGGGTTCTCTTTATCTTGCCTTCCGCCCCACCTACTTTGCAAACCTCACTCACAATCCATCACGAAAACTCACGATAGCGTCGTTCGCGTTAGCAGGGTGGGTGGGCGGGTGTTGCGCGAGGGATAGAAGCCCGGAGGGCCGAGACCTTGGCTCGGTTCACGACAGCCCGATCGGCGGCGATCGCCGCCGACGCGCCCAAACCAGAGTGCAACAAACACAAGAACCCCAAGCCCGGCGCGCACAAAAAAAGCGCGAAGCGAGGGCGGGTGGGCGGGAGGTCGAACGTGCGAAGCGCTGCTGCTGGCCGAGAGTGGCTCCGCCGCCGGCGCCTAGTCGAAAACTCTCAGTTTGACGCGCCGTCGTCACCTGTGTCCGCCGTCGCCTCCCCGCCCCGTCGGTTTCGACGGAACCATGCAACCAGCGAACCAAGAACGCCCAAATGGAGGAGCGCCTTCAAAACGAGTGCGCCCACGCCAATCACCCGCGCCCAGTTCGTCCACATGGAACTGAGAACCAGTCCATGCGCGGCGACGAGGGTCAAAACCGCGAACGGCAGCCACCACAAACGGCGCCATCCGTGGCTCACTTTTGTGGGTGTGGGGCCGCCGTTGGGGAGTGTGCGATTCATGACGGCGTCGCCAACACAAAATGCAGATCACTCACCCCAACCGGCCCGCTCTCTGCGATCGAAAAGCCAGCATTGGACAATAGCTCGGTGAGCGCTTCGGGCTTCACGTGTCCGTGGCGATGAAAGTGCGCCAGCACGCCTTTCTGTCCCTGCGCGGCGATGGCAAAATCTACAACGAGGAGGCGCCCGCCGGGCGCCAAGACGCGCCGCATCTCTCGCGCGCAGAGTTCGCGATCCTTGCGCGGCAAGTGATGCAGCATGAGCGTAGCCAAGACGACATCGAACTGCCCATCCGCATAGGGCAAGGTCTGAGCAGCGCCCTCTGTGAAGGCCACTTTGGCGCGGTCGCGTCTGGCTTTGCTCTCTGCTCTCGCCAGCATTTCCACCGATGCGTCGAGCCCATGAACCTCCGCTCCCACGCGCTTGCTTGCCGCGATCGCCAGCGTTCCGGTGCCGCAACCGACGTCGAGCACGCGCTCGCCTGGCTTCAGTTTAGCCAAGTCGAGAATCTTCTCGCGGAAGCCACGCTCGCCCCCGCGTGTGAACAGCCAGACCGTGAAATCATAACGATGCGGCCGGCGCAGAACGAGGCCGGGATTGGCCGCCCCTGCTTGATGCGCTGAACTTGCCAAGGCGCGCCTCCTGAACGTTGATCCACAAATGGACACGTGTTCAATATCAGTCTAGCCTTGCGCGAAGGCTTGTGAAGAACAGACGCAGGCGATGCGGCCGTTACCGGACAAGCGCGCGCCATGTGTTCAACAACACGACGCCAACGGATGGGAATGATGGGCAAGCCCTCAGCCGTCGAGGACCGGCGCATCCAGAAGACGCGCCAATTGCTGCATGATGCGCTCGCGAGCCTGATCCGCGAGAAACCCTACGATGCGATCTCGGTGAGCGACGTGTTGGAGCGCGCCAATGTTGGGCGCTCGACCTTCTATATGCACTTTCGCGACAAGGACGAGCTGCTGGCCAGCGGCATTCGCGCCATCGTGCGCGCCGGCGGACCAGCTGACGGCGCCGCGCCGACCGAGGGGCTCTTGAGTTTCAGCCTGCCGAT
>JACQAC010000235.1 GCA_016195245.1 Pseudomonadota bacterium | reverse complement strand
GCTTGCGGTGGTTGTTCGTGATCGCACGCGGCTCCTCCTTCCGCTTCCGCAATCCGGTGGCCGATCTGTCGCAAATCCGGACAGCGCTGAATGTCCGCTATTGCCTCTCCGGTGTGGTTGAGGTGCGTGGATCGTTGCTGACGATTGGCGTCGAGCTGGCGGACACCCATGATAGCGGCGTGATCTGGGGTGAGACTTTCCGCACTGAAGCGGGGGGCGTGCATGAGGTGCGGGAGGATATTGTCCGCGCCATCATCAGCGCGCTTGAACTCCAAATTCCCCTGAATGAGGCGCGGCGGGCGCGTTGGAAGCCGCCAGAGCAGCTGGATGCGTGGTCGGCATACCATCTCGGTCTGCAGCATGCTTATCGCTTCAACAAGGACGACAACGAAGCCGCAACCACACTGTTCCAGCGCGCCGCGACTTTAGAGCCGACGTTTGCGCGCGCTTATGCGGGGCTCTCCTTCACACGCTTCCAGGACGCATTCCTGCACTACACACCCGATGTCGAGGCGGCGACGGCAGACGCACGGCGCTACGCGGAGCTCTCGCTCGAACATGACCCTCTCGATCCG
Source organism: Pseudomonadota bacterium (assembly GCA_016195245.1). Lineage (GTDB taxonomy): Bacteria > Pseudomonadota > Alphaproteobacteria > Caulobacterales > Aquidulcibacteraceae > Vitreimonas. Next base: position 6,817 of record JACQAC010000235.1, on the reverse strand, counting down.
TTCGGCAATTTCACCATGGGCCGATCATTTTGGCTGCGCGGAGACATCGAGAGCAGCGTTCCCTGGCTCGATCGCGCCAACACGCTCAATCCTAACTACGCGCAAGGGCGCTATGCGCGCGCCTTCACTGATCCTCTGCTCGGAGAAGGCGACCGCGCCCAGGTCTATGCCGACACCGCAATGGCGCTCTCGCCGCTCGACCCGCTGCTCTATGCGATGCAGGCTGGGCGCGCCTTTTCACACCTCGTGCGCGATGACTTGGACAATGGCGTGGTTTGGATCGATCGGGCGCGACGCTCGCCCGGCGCCCATGTCTTGATCGATATGATTGCGGCGCTGGCGCACGGCTTGCGCGGCGAGGAGGAACAGGCGCGCGCGTGGCGCGCTTCGCGGAGACGCTAGGCAAGTATGGCTTCTGACCTGAGCTCTATTCCAAACGCAGCACGCGGATGGTGTTGGTCTTGCCGGCGCGGCCGAAGGGGATGCCAGCAATGATGGCGACGCGGTCGCCGGGACCGGCGACGCCGAGGGCGCGGACGGCGGCGTCGGCGCGATCCACCATTTCTTCGACACTGTGGATGTCGTCGGTGACTTTGGCGCGTGTGCCCCACACGAGCGTTAGGCGGCGCGCGGTGGCGAGCACCGGCGTGAGGCCGATGACGCCGCAGCGTGGACGTTCGCGCGCGACGCGATAAGCGGTGGAGCCGGTTGCGCTGAAGGCGACGACGGCCGAGCAGCCGATCACGTCGGCGATATTGCGGGCGCTCAGCGCGATGGCGTCGGCCGTGGTGGCCTGCGGCGGCGTCATATCGCGCGGCAGGCTGGCCCAATATTCGGCGTCGTCTTCGACGGCGCGGATGATGCGATCCATGATGGCGACGGCCGATTGCGGATGACGGCCGACGGCGCTTTCCGCGGAGAGCATGACGGCGTCGGCGCCTTGATAAACGGCGGTGGCGACGTCAGAGGCTTCAGCGCGCGTGGGCGTGGGTGCGTCGACCATGCTTTCGAGCATGTGGGTCGCGACAATCACCGGACGGCCCGCGGCGCGGGCGGCGCGGATGATCTTGCGCTGGGCGATCGGCACCTGCTCTGGCGGTAGTTCGACGCCAAGGTCGCCGCGCGCCACCATCACCGCGTCAGAGACCTCGACGATCTGCTCAATTTCAGTGAGCGCGGACGGTTTTTCGATCTTGGAGATGATGCCGGCGCGATCACCGATGAGTTCGCGCGCCTCTTTGACGTCGTCGGGATGCTGCACGAAGGAGAGCGCGATGTAATCGACGCCGAGTTCGAGGGCGTATTTGAGGTCGTCCTTGTCCTTGTCGGTCAGCGCCGAGATCGGAATGCGGCGGGTGGGGACATTAACGCCCTTTTGGTTTTTCAAGACGCCGCCGAAATCGACGCGGGCTTTCAGCAGCGCGCCGGTGCATTCGGTGACGGTGAGTTGCATCTTGCCGTCGTCGAGCTTCAGAATGTCGCCGACTTCGAGCGCGCCGACCAACTCTGGGTGCGGCAGACGAATGACGCCCTGCTCGCCCGGTTCGTTCGAACCCTCAAGCGTGACGATCTCGCCGTACTTCAGAGTGATTTGGCCATCCTTGAACATGCCGACGCGGATTTTGGGACCTTGCAGGTCGGCGAACACACCGACCGGCCGGCCGATTTTGGTTTCGGCTTCGCGGATCGAGGCCATGCGGCGCGCGTGATCCTCGCGCGCGCCGTGGCTGAAATTGAGCCGGAAACAATCGACGCCGACCTGCAGCAGCATGAGCAACCGCTCCGGCGGATCGCTCGCCGGGCCCATCGTCGCGACAATTTTACAATCGCGTGAATGCATCACTATCTCCACGCGCCATTCAAAGTGCGTCGCGGGAGAAGTCTAGGGCTTATGCGCCCATTTTGTAGGGGCCGCCGCGTTCCAGCGCACGTTGCCAGGCCGGGCGCGCCTGCAAAGCGGCGCGGGCGCGCATCAGGTTGGGATAACGCTGCAAGCCGCCGCGCATCTTGGCCGCGTCGAGCACGAAACTCATTTCGATGTCGGCGGCCGTGAAACGATTGGCGACGAAATAGTTGTTGTCGCCGAGCGAGGCGTTGGCGTGGGCGAGGTGATTGTCGATCTCCGGGTCGATGCGCATCTGCATCAGCGGATTGCCGGCCTCACCCAGCATGCCGACGTAGAGCTTCAAGAGCAGTGGCAGCATGGCTGAGCCTTCGGCGAAGTGCAGCCAATAGAGATAGTCGGCGCGCGCTGGATCGTTGGGCGCGACGGCGAGTTTGCCGCCCGCTTCGCGCTCAGCCAGATATTCGACAATGGCGCCACTTTCGCCGAGCACTTTGCCGTCAATCTCCACGACGGGCGATTTGCCTAGCGGGTGCACGGCTTTGAGTTCGGGCGGCGCCAGACGGGTTTGCGCATTGCGCTCGTATTTTCGCACTTCGTAAGGCGTACCGAGTTCTTCGAGCAGCCACAGGATGCGCTGGGAGCGGGATTCATTTAGGTGGTGGACGATGATCATTGTCACTTTTCCGTCTTATCTCGTGCTCCCCCGATAGGGGGAGCTGTCAGCGAAGCTGACTGAGGGGGCGGCGCGGACGCTTGCTAGCATTAGCGCCCTCCCCTCCGTCTCGCGCTTCGCGCGCGCCACCTCCCCCTATCGGGGGAGGACGAGAGCAAATCAATACGGCGCGAAATTTAGCTTCAGCCCAGGCTCCGGCCAGCGGGTCTTGATCAATTTGCCGGTGCTGGAGAGCGTGATGTAGGCGTCGCGCATGTCGGCGCCGCCGAAGCAGATATTGGTGGTGATGAGATCGGGGAACGGCGTGTGTGTGGAGACGCCGGCCGGGGTGATAGTGGTGATGCCGCCGTTTAGGATGGTGGCGACGCAGACGTCTCCATCGGCTTGAACGGCGAGGCTATCGAAGAAGCAGTGATACGGCTGCACCGCGACGCAGCGCCCGGCGTGGCCGCCGAGCGGACTTTGTGCGACTTCGCCTTCGCCGGTGATATCGAACGCCCAGAGTTTTGCGGTTTCGGTTTCAGCCGCGTAGACGACCTTCTCATCCGGCGAGAGGCCGACGCCGTTTAGGCCGACATGGCCGTAGGAGGCTTCTTTCAGCTGCGAGCCATCGGTCTTCGCCCAGTACAAGCCGCCGCGATCTTGGCTGCGGGGCCAGTTCTTGCCGAGATCGGTGAACCAGAAAGCGCCGCTCTTTTCGAACGCGATGTCGTTGGGGCCAGAGAGCCTGTTGTCGCCGATCTTGTCGTAGAGGCGTTCGAATTTGCCGGTGTTGATGTCGACACGTTCGATGCGGCCGGTGGTGTAATCGTGCGCCGCGTTGCCCGGCACGGTCAGGCCGCCGAGATCGTGCCAATGGAAGCCGCCATTGTTGCAGATGTAGACCGCGCCATCGGGGCCGAACGCGGCGCCATTGGGGCCGCCGCCGAGATTGGCGATCACTTCGACCTTGCCGTTATGCACGCGTGAGAGTGTGCCGCGCTTGATTTCAACGAGGATCACCGAGCCATCGGGCATAGCGATCGGACCTTCTGGAAATTGGAGGCCTTCGGCGAGAACTTCGAAATTGCTCATGATGGAAACTTAGACGCCTCTAAGTCCGGCGCGCAACGAGGAACGGGCGCGGATCCTTCGGCTTCGATCCGTGCCGTTCGCGCGCAATGACCTCAAACCCAGCGCCAATGATCTCGCGCTCGATGTCGCCACTTGAGAAGAACGCGACGTAAGGCGCCTTGCCGACCAATCGCATGACAGGCACAAGCACGCGATAGATGGGGTTGGCGTCACCCAGACAAGGCGTCTTCGAAATGAAGAGTCCGCCCGGCCTGAGGAGACGATGAATATTGGCCAATGCGGCCTGACGCGCTTCAATCAGGTGGAGAAGATTGAAGGCGATTGCCGCATCGAAGCTGGCATCTGGCCAAGGAGCGGCCTCTGGCGTCGCGACTGTGAACTCCACATTGCTGACGCCATCGGCAGCCGCCTTCTCTCGGCCAATAGCGATCATCTCTGGTGAAATGTCGCTCGCCACGATGCGCGCAGCTGCGGGAGCCAGTTTCAGCGCCGTTGTGCCGGTGCCGCAACCGAACTCCACCACGGTATCGGATGGCTTGAGGTAGCCTCGCGTGCTCTGGAGTGTGCGTTCGTATGCGGCGGGGTCGGCGAGTGCTTGGGCCGCGTACTTGCGCGCTGCGCTATCCCAAAAGCGTGTGTTTGTCCCCGCCATCACCGCTTCTCCAGTATGCGCACCGTGAAATCCGCGTCGTCGTTGGGGCCAGCGACCACGTCTTCGCGGGAGATCTCGCGCCAAGCGCTACGGTCGATGGTGAAGTGCGTGTCGCCGGCAGGTTCGAGGTTCACTTCGGTGAGCACGATGCGGTCGGCGAGCGGCAGCATAGCTTCAAACAGATGTGAGCCGCCGATGACGCAGACTTCATCGACCTTCGCCTCCTCGGCCATCGCGCGGCCCGCGGCGATGAGTGCGTCGAGCTTGGTGAAATTCCAGCCGCCCTCGGCGCGGAAGTTTGGATCGCGTGAGAGCACCAAATTGGGACGGCCCGGAAGCGGACGGCGCGGAAGGCTCTCCCAAGTCTTGCGGCCCATCAGCACTGGCTTGCCGATGGTGGCCGCCTTGAAGCGCCTGAGATCGGAAGAGAGCCGCCAAGGCAGCCTGCCGTCGCGGCCAATGACGCCGTTCTTCGCGATGGCGACGACGAGGGTGAGTTTGGGCTGGGTCACCAGCGTTTCTTAGCGTAACGCGGAACAGCTGTCGTGCTCCCCCGCTCAGAGGGATCCCTCAGCGCACAAGCGATGACTGAGGGGCGCCGCCGCACGTTTAGAAGGCGGCGCTCTCCCCTCCGTCACGCGCGTTGCGCGCGCCACCTCCCCCTAGCGGGGGAGGACGAGAAGCCGGTAAAGCAACCGCATGCAGAAATTCATCATCCCTCTTGTCGCTGGTTTCGCCACGGCGTTCGCCATCAATTTTCTGATGAGCTTCGCGTCGGCGGCGGCTGGCGAAAAGGGTGACAACACGGGGCTTTATGTCGGGATCGCAATGGGCGCGATCGTCGCGCTGATTTTCTTTAACCTCTCGGGCAACCGCAGCACCGCCGCGGCGGGCGCGGAGGCGAAGCAGCGCGCGTTGGCCTTCACGCCGACACCGGGCAAGGCGGCGCTTTATCTCGTGCGCACGGGGTTTGTCGGCAAACTGGCGGGGATGAATTTGGCCGTCGATGGGCGCGAAGTGGCGCAGCTGAGGAGTCCGCGCTTTGCGCGCGTTGATGTTGCGCCGGGTGCGCACACGCTGCGTGCTTCGTTTGGCGGCGGATTGGCCGGACAGACGAAGGCGAGTGAGCTGGCGTTCACATGCGCTGATAGTGAGATCGTGGTGATGAAGCTCTCGATGGGAATGGGAGTCGTGCAGAACCCGCTGAAGATTGAGCGCTCAAGTGCCGACGCGGTGCGCGGCGAGTTGGCGGGGATGCAGATGACTGCGCCGGATGTGGCGGCAGTCTAGCGGAGTCAAAGGAGCGAGCGTTACTCCTCGCGCCGATACCAAAAACGAGCTTCCGGAGACGCATAGGCCGCGTCGAGTGCCGCGGCGTTATTCACCCGCGCTGGATCGTCCAATTGTTCCGGGAGCTTGGAGTAGAGGTCCGCTTGGCTATACGGGACGACGCCCTCCTCGAAGAAGTTCAGACGTTTCATAGATGGCAGCGCATCGAGTGAGCCGGCGAAACAGCCTGAGAAGGTAGCTAGTCCTTCGTCCAGGTCTTCCATGAACAGGATGTCCGTCGGATCGATGCATAGGTATGGGAAAGGCAAATCTTCGAGACCGGCCATAGCTGCTTCCCAATAGCCTCGAGCGATCTCAGAATCGCCAGCGACGGCCGCAAAAATTGACAAGCTCTGGGTTAGATTGCGCTTCGCGGCGGCAATATCAGCGCACGGCGCAACAAGAGCGACACGCTCTTCCGTGCCGTCCAAACTATACGACTTTGCACTAAACGGGCGGAGGTCATCCTTTCGAAAACAACACAGCCAAGGGATAGGAATGCGATACGCGCTTTCCGCAATTTCGACGTACTCGCGTCCCTCTTGATCGAGAGCTTCCTGCAGTCGGTTCGGATCGCTCGTGAAAACCGGGGCGTTGATCAGAATTGCGCGATTGGACATTTGGCCACTTAGCCAACAATCTGGAGTGGCGCCAACCTAAAACCATAATCGACGCTTCTCCGATTAGCGCGGACGCGCAAACCAGATCACGTGGCGCGCGCCTTTGTTGTTGCGGCCGGCGCGGACCATCGTTTCTTCGACTTGAAAGCCTGCGTGCTTGAGTCGGCGCGCGAAGCGTTCGTCGGGTGCGGCTGACCAGATGGCGAGAACGCCGCCTGGTCTCAATGCGGCCTTTGCGTCCATTAGGCCTTGCATCGCATAGATCTGGTCGTTGTCGGCGCGGGTGAGGCCGTCGGGGCCGTTGTCGACATCAAGCAGGATGGCGTCGAAGCTGGCGCGGCTGGCGTTGCGGATGGCGCGCGCGACATCGCGCGTGACCAGCGTTACGCGCGGATCATCGAGGCAACCGGCGGTGAGCGCGGCCATCGGCCCGCGCGCCCAGTCGATGATCTCGGGGACGAGTTCCGCGACGGTGATGCGCGCTTTCGCGTCGAGCCGCGCAAGCGCGGCGCGGAGCGTGAAGCCCATGCCGTAACCGCCGATGAGCAGATGCGGCGCTTCGGTTTTGAGGCGCTCGATGGTCATCAGCGCCAGCGCCTCTTCCGAGCCGCTGAGGCGGCTCG
>JACQAC010000234.1 GCA_016195245.1 Pseudomonadota bacterium | reverse complement strand
TTCCTTTTCACTTCACGCTTCGCGCGTGAGCCCGGCGTCTCCGCCCTCCGCTCTTGCAGATGCAGGGCGGCGATGAAGAGCCGTGCCTGGAGTAGAAATGTCAGAACACCAAGATTGGTCGCGTCGCCGCCGCGCGCGCAACGCAGGCAAAGGCGGCGCTAATACCGCGATCGCACTGTGCAAGCGCCAGCTTGATTCCGGCGCAATCGCAGAAGCATCGCGCCTGGCCGTGCTCGCACACCGCTTGATCCGTCTTGAGTTTGCGCACGCTGAATTGCAACGGAAGCGCGCCTACAAGGAAGCGATGGAGCGCCACCGCGCAGAGGCCGCCCTCGAAGAGGCCCGCAAAGCCGTCGCATCGCTTGGTCCGCCGCCGCCCACGCCAACCGTGTCGACCGCGCCAGCCTCGCCCGTGGATGATGCTTGGCGTGAGAGGCTCGCGCGCATCAAGGCCGACCTCAGCGCACAGCAAAGCGCCAAACCACAAATCGGTTCGCAACCGGTCCAAAATCCGCCGCGCGACTCATGCTAGGGACGCTCCCCATGCAACAGATCGCTACCGCCTCCGCTCTCATCCTCGCCGGCGCATCGTTGGGTTGGATCGTGCTTTTCTCGTTCGTGGTCTCGCCCGTCGCGTTCAAGCAATTCGACGCCGGCCGCGCCGAGCGCATGGTCAAGCATGTGATGAATGCCGGCCACGGCGTGCTTGGCTTGATTGCGCTCGCGTCCGGGCTCGCAGCCTTGATGTCAGGCGCGGTCGCCGGCGCCGCGGTTGCTGGCGTTGCGGCGGCCTTCGCGTTCTTGTGCAAGTTCGCCCTCGCCCCCCGCGACGACAAGCCGATCTCGGGTCACCGGGTGGTGAAGACCGCGCGCATCGTCGCCTCCGGCCTCACAGCCTTCATCGCGCCGGTGATCATCGCCGCGATCGTGCTGACAATGCTGCACATCTAAGCAGCGACGGTTCGCTTCTCGCTGCGCTTGGCGCGTTCAATCCAGGTTGCCACATCGTCAACACTGGGCGCCGGCGCCGATCCCCACGCACGCGAACCCTCGTCCGACAAGCCCCAGCTGGCGATAGCTTCGACAAGATGCTCAGCATCGCCCGCCACCAAGTCATCCGCGTCGCGGACGCCGCACGCGACCAGCGCTTGTGCTTCGCGCGATCTCAGTCCGGGCACCGTGCATGCGAGCAGCGCTTGCGACTGCCAATCGCGGATGGTCTGCGCCGAGATATGGCGCGCCCCGATCTGTTGCTGCTTCTCGTCAGGCGCGGCTGCGAGCAGGTCGGCAATGGTGCGTACGCCCACCGCCTCCAAGCGCTTTGCGGTCTCGGGCCCGATCGACGGCGCCTTCTCCACCGGCGCATCCTCGTTCAACATGAAACGCGGCAGGTTCTTCTCCACCCGCGCACGCGGCGCGCCCTGCGGCAATTCCGGCTTGATCTTCAGCTCGCGCGCTGGCTTAGCCGGCTTCGCCGCTTCAGTGACGGGTTCGTCCGCCACCGGCTGAATGACAACAGGACGTGGCGGCGGCTCTGCCTTCACCAAGACAGGTTTCGGCGCGGGAGGCGCAGCGTCCGGCTTTGGCAACGGCGCCGGCCGCGGCGGCAACTTCGCCACGCTCGCCGACTTCGCGCCAATCTCGCGCGGCCACTTCGCATCGAG
>JACQAC010000021.1 GCA_016195245.1 Pseudomonadota bacterium | reverse complement strand
CTGGGCGTCGCCGGCGATGTCACGACTGACGCACTGATCGATCCAGAGACACAAGGACACTGGGCGCTTCGCGCGCGCGAAGCCGGCGTGGTCGCCGGCTTGGATGCGGCAACGCTTTCGGCATGGATGATCGATTCCGACATTGCGTTCGGTGTTGCCGTTGGCGACGGCGAACGCGTCAGGGCCGGCGAAATGATCGCGGAGATCAAAGGCTCAGCGCATTCCGTGCTAATCGCCGAGCGCACCGTGCTCAACTTCATGGGACATCTCTCTGGTATCGCCACGCTCACCCGCGAGTACGTCGACGCGGTCGAAGGCATGGGTGTGATTGTTGCCTGCACACGCAAAACCACGCCCGGCCTACGCGCGCTGGAGAAGCGCGCTGTGCGTTTAGGTGGCGGCGGTGCGCATCGCTACGGCTTGGACGACGCGATGTTGATCAAGGACAATCACATCGCCGCCGCCGGCTCAGTTGCGCAGGCGCTGGAGCGCGCACGCGCCGCGGCGGCGCACCTAACGTGCATCGAGATCGAGGTCGATAATCTGGAGCAGCTCAAACAAGCGCTGCCGCTGTTGCCGAGTGCTGTCTTGCTGGACAATTTCTCTCTGGCCGATCTACGCAGCGCCGTGAAGATAGCAAAGGGGCAGACGCTTCTTGAAGCGTCAGGCGGGGTTACGCTCGCCAGCATCAAGGCGATCGCTGAAACCGGAGTCGACGTCATCAGCGTCGGTGCGTTAACGCATTCGGCGCCGGCGCTGGACATAGGATTGGACGCATTATAGCCGCCGCCTACTTGGGCGCGCCTTCATTCGACGGCAGGCTTTCCCGAATGCTTTGCATTGCCTCGACGAGTTGTTGGCGCGCACTGCTTAGTTCGCCGAGTCCCTCGTTGAATTCAGAGAGTACCCGCGGCTCGGAGAAAACAAAGCGGTCGTTCTGAACAGTCCAAGTTTGCGGATGTGAATCAAGCAACGTCAAGACCAGTACCGACTTGTCGACGACCTGAATTTCCAGGACCGCGAGTCGACGGAGGTTCTCGCCCTCTTGGTCCAGCGACGCGTTAACTTCGCGGCGCTCCTCTGCGCTCATTTCGATCAGTCGCTCCCGTTGTCTTGAGCGAACGAGCTCCCGTGTCGCGCCAGATCGGAAATTCTCAAGGACATCTCGAGCTCGTTGTGCGGCCAGGAGGCGCTGCCCCACATCTTCGCGGGAATGAATATTTGCGATGAAGCCGGTCTGTGCCCCTGTCGCCGCCAACTGCTCTCTCATGTCCTGGCCGAGCTCATCGAAATTTTGGCGCGCCTCTGATTGCCAGACTTCGATCGCGCGCTCTCGATCAACTCTTGCCGCAACGAAGCCCGCTCCAATACCGGCAGCACCCGTCAATGCGATCATGAGGAAGAGTACAAACCAAGCTCTTCCGCGCGCACCGCGCCTCCGGAACACAAGAAAATAGAACACCGTCCATGTGAACGCGGCCGAAAGTAAGCCACTCATAAAGCCGGTGCCGACCCTTTGGCCGAACAACCGAGCGGGATCGATCGCGGCATCGTACCGGATGAAACTGCCATAAGACTCAAGCACACCCCAGATCAGGGCGATCAGCGTGGCAAGAATTGCAAAATGCCAGATGGGTTTGGCCGGCCGGTCCGCCGACAGTGGCGGTGCGGTCCCTTCGATTGCCATGCCCTCCCCCAAAGGCTGCTAAGCGCGCAATTCGTTGATGATGCCAAACAGCAAATGGTCGCGCCACTGGCCGTTGATCTTGAGATAGGCTTTCGCCGCGCCTTCGTGCGTGAAGCCAGCTTTCTCCAGCACGCGGCGTGACGCAAAATTGTCCGGCTGACAGGCGGCTTCGACGCGATGCAGATCGAGATCATCGAAGGCGTAGCGCACCACGGCATGCACCGCCGCTGTCGTGTACCCCTTGCCTGCATAGCGCTCGCCGGCCCAGTATCCGAGCGAGGCCGTTTGCGCGACGCCGCGCCGAACGTTTGAAAGCGTCACGCCACCCACCAGCGCATCGTCACCTTCGCGAAAGACGAAGAGAGCGTGCGCGCGATCATCACGAGCGTCTTCAACGTAGCGGCGCAGCTTGTAGCGATAGGAGCCGCGCGAAGTTTCATCGATCGCCCAAGTCGGCTCCCACGGCGTCAAAAAGGCACGGCTCGCCTCACGGACTTCCGCCCAGTCCGGATAGTCGCGCGGCTCCGGCTGGCGCAAATAAATGCCCTCGCCATCCACCCGGCGCGACCCTTCGCTGTCCTTGCGCATCAGAGCCATCGGATTTGCTTACGACGCGGTGTGGAAGGCGTCGAGCGCGGCATGCCCAACTTTCGGCCCGATGGTGGCGGCGCACACAGGCCCGCGGAGTGCGGCAGCAGCGATCGCCTGCACCTCTTCTGGGGTCACACGTTCGATTCTTGCACGCATTTCATCAAACGGAACGAGCCGGTCTCGAAGGAATATCTGACTGGCGCGTGCCTCGGCCCGCGCCGACGGCGCCTCCGAGCCCATCAGCATTTGCGCGCCGGAGATGGTCTTGGCGCGCGTCAGTTCACCAGGGGTGGGGCCATGCGCGGCGAGGACCGCGAGTTGCTCGCGCACAATTTCGGCCACCGCCTTGGCGTTGCCCGCGGAGCAACCCGCATAGACCAGCAAGCGCCCGTCATCCTCGAATACGTCGAGAAATGAATCGATGGCGTAGACCAAGCCGCGCGTCTCGCGCACTTCCTGGAACAGCCTCGACGACATGCCGCCGCCGAAAATTTCGGCGAGCAGCCGCGCAGCATAGATGGCGTCACTCGAAGAATTTGGCGCGGGCCAAGAGAACACGAGGTGCGCTTGCTCAAGCTTACGCGTCTCGCTGGCGCGGCCCGTTTGCGCGCGCGCAGTCTCGCGTTGCGGCGTCGGCTTTGTTTTAAGCGACACGAAGCGCTGCTCAATCGCTTCGAGCACCGCTGAGCGATCGAAGGCGCCGGCGAGAGCGATGACAACACGTTCCGGAGAAAGATGCGTGTCGCGAAAGCTTTCCAGCGTGGAGACGGTCACGCGCTGAAGCGTCGCCTCATCGCCGAGGATCGGCCGTCCCAATGGCTGTCCCGCGTAAAGCGCGCCTTGGTGCAGTTCGAAAATGCGGTCGTCTGGAACGTCGAAAGCCTCGCCCCGCTCCTGCGCGACGACGCCCTTTTCTTTCTCCAGATCCTCCGGGGCCCAATGCGGTTCAAACAGGATGTCGGCAATCAGATTGAGCGCGAACGGCGCCTGCTCGGCCACGACGCGCGCATAATAGGCGGTGCGCTCGTAGCCGGTGGCGGCGTTCATGACGCCCCCGACATTCTCAATCGCTTCAGCAAACTGGCGTGCGTCGCGCGCGCCCGCGCCCTTGAAGGCCATGTGTTCGAAGAGATGCGCAACACCGTTCTGCTCCGCCGTCTCCCAGCGCGCGCCGACACGTTGCCACACGCCAATCGCCGCCGTGTCGAGGCCGGGCATCGGGTCGAGCGCCACGCGCACGCCGTTTGGCAAGCGGACAAGTTCGAGATCGGTCACGCGCTCAGTCTTGCCGCGGACGCGGCGGGCGCAAGCTCAAACGTCCGGCGCTGGCGTGATAGGCGAAGTAAATCACGATCATAGCCAGCGCGAGACCGTACCAAGTAAGCGCGTAGCCCAGGTGCCGTGCCGGCGGCAGCGCATCCGCGCCGCGCGCACGCGCGAACGGGTTGGGCGTGGCGCGCCCGTCCGCGCCGACATAAGCTCCGGCGATATAGTAGTCGACCACGTTATTGAGGCCGGCATTGCGCCCCATCGCGGCCAGATCAGCGATGAACCACAGCCGTTGCAATGGACGCGGTGGCGGCGCGAAGGGACCCGCCGGTTCAGGCCGAATAGAAGCGCCGGTGATCGGCGCGCCCGAGCGCAGGGCCGCTGGGAAGCGCACTTCGCTGGCGCGCGGCACCTGGATTTGCGCAATGAAGTCAGCGTCCACGAACACTGTCGTCGCGCCATACTGCACCGGCGCAAACACCCGCCAACCCTCCTCGTGCGTGTCGGGGCGCACGCCGTTCACGAACTGAATGCCGTCGAGCACCGGCTGATAGCTAGAGATGGTCATCTGCGCGACGGGCTCGTGTGCGGCGCGACTTTTCTGAATGTATTTGTCCCACTGCCAGCGGCCGAGCACGATGAGCGCAACCAAGGCCGCCAGTGTCAGCACCGTCATCAGCGGGAGTGGTCGGAACCGGATCATTCAACGTCCGAGTGCGTCACTTCACGCGCTTTGTGTTTCCACTGCAGCGCAAACAGCGTCGCCTTGAACGGCGGCAGGAACGCAAGACACAGCACCACCGCGGCGAGCAAGGTCAAGGTAAGCGAAAGCCAGTCCGGTAGGTGAAACGCGAACTGCAGGATGAAGAGCAGCGGCGTCACGATGGCGCCAACGATCAAGATCACGAACACGGTTGGACCGTCCCCCGCGTCCGCCGCGCGAAAATCCGCGCCGCAGACCGGACAATTGTCACGGAGGCGAAGATAGCTCGAAAACACCGCCCCCTTCCCGCATTGCGGGCAGCGCGAGCGCAAACCCGCGACCCAAGGCGAAGGCGCGTCCGTCAATGGCCTTGCATCGTAAGGTAGGGAGTCACGTAGACGAACGTGAAGAGGAAGAGCCACACGACGTCAACGAAATGCCAATACCAGGCTGCGGCCTCGAGGCCGAAATGCTTGGTCGGCGTGAACTGGCCGGCCAGCAGGCGCAACAAACAGACCGCCAAGAAAATGGTGCCGATGATCACGTGGGCGCCATGGAAGCCCGTCGCCATGAAGAACGATGCGCCATAGACATTTGCTGTCGTGACCTGATGAGCGCCACTGAACACATTGCCGAACGCAAAGCCCGCTTCCGGGTATTCAACACCGAACTGGATGTAGGTGAAGGTCATGCCCAGCAGCACAGTCAGCAACAGGCCGAACGCTGCACCACGGCGATCATTCTGCTGCAGCGCATGGTGCGCCCACGTCACGGTTGTTCCGGAGAGCAGCAGGATGAGCGTGTTCATCAGCGGCAGGTGGAATGGATCGAACGTCTCGACGTGCGGCGGCGGCCAATGCGCCCAGGCCGCCGTTTGCGCCGCGTCCCAGGTTGGCACCACCCAGTCGGCGCGATGATAGTGGTAGATCGCCAGTTCGAAGAACATCCAGAACCAGGCGACGAAGAACATCACTTCCGACGCAATGAAGAGGATCATCCCGTAGCGCAGGCCGATATCGACGACCGGGGTGTGATCGCCGGCGCGGCTTTCCTTGATCACGTCCAGCCACCAGCCGATGCAGGTGAAGACGAGGATCACTGCGCCAATGAGGAACAGCGGCCAGTGTCCCTTCCCGAGGAAGAAGTTATCATCCTCGTGCGGGATGCCGTGCATCATGATGACGGCGCCTACCGTCAAAAACAGCGCACCAATTGAACCCGTCACCGGCCACGGACTTGGGTTGACCAGATGGTAGTCGTGTTTGACGTCGCCGTGCGCCATTGCAGCCCTCTTCGCGCGGGGATTCGCATCCCGTGAACGCCGCTGCTTCTACAAAAGCCGCGGCGAATTGCCAAATTCTCAGCCCGTTTGCACTGGTGGCGCGACCGAGCGGAAATACGTGTAACTTAGCGTAAGCGTGTCGAGCCCCCGGGTTTCCGGATCGCGGGCGAAGGCAGGGTCCACGAAGAAGACGACCGGCAAGTCAGCCTCCTCGCCCGGCGCCAAGACACGGTCCTGAAAGCAGAAGCATTCGAGCTTGTTGAAATACTGCCCCGCCGAATGCGGGGCGACATTGTAGGTGGCGCGCGCGGTGACGCTGACGCTTGAATCGTTGCGAACATGAAAGAACGCGAGGCCAGTCTCACCGATATGCAGCGTCTCCGACGCCTGCTTCGGTGTGAAGGTGATCGGCAGATCAGTGGCGACGTTGGTGTCGAAGCGCACTTGCACGGTTTGAGCCAGCACGCGAGTGGGTGCGGCGCGCGCGACTTGCGTGGTGCCGCCGTAGCCGGTGGCCTGACAAAAGGCGCGATAGAGCGGCACCGCCGCGAACGACATCGCTGTCATGCCCGCCACGGCGCCAATGGCAATGGCGGCGGTTCGGATCATGCGCTTGCGGTTTGGGTCGCTCATGGCGCCGCGCCAGCAACAGGGTGCGGTGCGTGCATGTTCGCCGTCATCCGCGCCATCGACACAAAAAACACCAGCACAACAAAGGCAGCTATCGAAGCGGCAATGACCAGGTTTCGCCGGCCTCGCGCGCGCACTTGTTCGGGCGTGAGGATGATTTCGTCGTTCATCGTGAAAGCCCGTGATCGACGAGCAGGGCCGCAAACAACGCGAAGAGATAGATGATCGAAAAACCGAACAACTCACGCGCCGGCTTGTCCGCCGCGCCGCCCTCGCCCGCGTGCGAGCGCAGCACGCGCGTGGCGAGGAAAATGAACGCCGCACCGCTGGCGAAGGAAACGGCCGCGTAAATCATGCCCCCGAGATGCGTGAACGCCGGCAGGACACCGAGCGGTGCCAGCAACAGTGAATAGGCGAAGATGTGGGCGCGCGTTGTCTTGGCGCCGCTGGTCACCGGCAGCATTGGCACTTTCGCGGCAGCGTAGTCGCCCTTCTGCAAGAGCGAGAGCGCCCAGAAATGCGGCGGCGTCCACATGAAGACGATAGCGACCAGCAAGACGGGATCCAGCGATAGCGACCCGGTCTTCGCCGCCCAGGCAATGGCGGGCGGCAGCGCACCGGCGAGCCCGCCGATCACGATGTTCTGCGGCGTCGAGCGCTTCAGCCACATCGTATAGACGACGGCGTAGAAGAAGATCGTGAAGGCGAGCAACGCCGCCGCCAGCGTGCCCGCCGCCAAGAGCATGGTCAGCACCGACAGGCCCGAAAGGACCAGACCCAGCATCAGCGCTTCTTCGCGGTCGACGCGCCCGGCGGGGATAGGGCGCGTGCGCGTGCGCGTCATCACCTGATCGATGTCGGCGTCGAACCACATGTTGAGCGCGCCGGATGCGCCTGCCGCGATGGCGATCGAGAGAACTGCGGCAAAGCCGAGGACCGGATCATTCACGCCTGGCGCGCAGGCATAGCCCACCAAAGCGGTGAACACGACAAGCGACATCACGCGCGGCTTCAACAGCGCGAAATAATCACTCGCCGTTGCGGGACGCGCCTGGGTGTAACCAACGTCAACCACGTTCTGCGGTTAGCCTCTCAGTGATGCGTTTCCGGCTTGATCACCGGCAGTTCGTTGAACTGGTGGAATGGCGGCGGCGACGAGAGCGTCCACTCCAAAGTGGTCGCGCCTTCGCCCCACGGATTTGCGCCCGCCTTGCGGCGAACAATGAACATCTCAACCAGCGTCACCAGGAAGATGAGCACGCCCACCGCGGTGATCATGTAGCCAACAGTGGAAATGTAGTTCCAGTGCTCGAATGGGGCTGGGTAATCGACGTAGCGGCGCGGCATGCCTTGCAGGCCGAGGAAGTGTTGCGGGAAAAAGATGATATTCACGCCGACAAACATCACCCAAAAATGCAACCCGGCCAGGAAGCCGTTGTAGCGATAGCCGCTCATCTTCGGGATCCAGTAGTAGAATCCCGCGAAGATCGCGAACACAGCGCCAAGCGACAGCACGTAATGGAAGTGCGCCACGACGTAATAGGTGTCGTGCAGCGAGGTATCGATGCCCGAGTTGGCGAGCACGACACCGGTGACACCGCCCACAGTGAAGAGGAAGATAAAGCCGATCGCCCAAAGCATCGGCACTTTGAAGTCGAGCGAACCGCCCCACATCGTGGCGATCCAGGAGAATATCTTGATCCCCGTCGGCACCGCGATGACCATGGTGGCGGCGATGAAATAGGCTTCAAGATCGAGGCCCATGCCGACCGTGTACATGTGGTGCGCCCACACCAGGAAGCCGATGAAGCCGATGGCGACCATTGCGTAAGCCATGCCGAGATAGCCAAACACCGGCTTACGGGAGAACGTCGACACGATCTGCGAGATCATCCCGAAACCCGGCAGGATGAGGATGTAGACTTCCGGGTGGCCGAAGAACCAGAACAGGTGCTGGTACATGACGGGGTCGCCGCCACCGGCCGGATTGAAGAAGTTGGTGTGGAAGTTGCGGTCGGTGAGCAGCATGGTCAGCGCGCCGGCAAGCACCGGCAGCGACAGCACCAGAAGCCACGCCGTCACCAACACCGACCACACGAACAAAGGCATGCGATGCATCGTCATGCCCGGCGCGCGCATATTGAAGATGGTGGTGATGAAATTGATCGCGCCGAGGATCGAAGAGGCGCCGGCGATGTGCAGCGACAGGATGAGGAAGTCCATGGCCGGACCATCGTGGTAGGCGGTCCCTGCTCCCCAGTTCGTTGAAAGCGGCGGATAGAGCGTCCAGCCTCCGCCGAAGCCAGCATGCTCACCCGCGCCGGGCACGATGAATGAAATCATCGCCAGCGTGAACGACACCGGCAACAACCAGAATGAGATGTTGTTCATGCGCGGGAACGCCATGTCGGGCGCTCCGATCATCAGCGGCACGAACCAGTTGCCGAAGCCGCCAATCATCGCCGGCATCACCATGAAGAAGATCATGATCAGGCCGTGATAGGTCACCGTCGCGTCATAAAAATGCTTGGCCGCGTCGACATCGTGGATCCAGGGCAGCTGCGTGATGAAGGTTATGCCCGGATGGGCAAGCTCGGCGCGGATGATCCCAGAGAGCGTGCCGCCCACAAGGCCAGCGATGATGGCGAACACCAGGTACATCGTGCCGATGTCCTTGTGGTTCGTGGAGAACAACCACCGCGCCGGATTCCATAGGCTCGGGCGATGGGCGCCGTGATCGTCGGCATGCGCGTGAGTCATGGGTTGGCTCCGTACTCCATTTGGCCGCTCATCGCGGTTCGCCCTGCTCGGGTATGACTTTTGCGGGACGTTTCACCCAGCGCGGTGTGCGCGGCAAAACGTCCAGCGGAATTATCACGGGTTCGTGTCGCTGTTCGTCGCAAAGCGGTGCGGCTCTCGGACACGTGAATTGAGACGCCTGGGGTGCGTCCATAGCCTTTCGCATGGGAGGTAAACCACACATGCGACTGACACAGATCACCTGCGCATCGTTGGCTTTGGCGATGCTGGCGACGCCACTTGCGGCCGCCCACGCTCGACGCACAGTCATCGTTGGCATGAGCCCCGCCACCGACTGCTATCGGGCCGTTACCGAACGCAGACAGGACGGCAATTCCATCGACAAATGCACGCTGGCCCTTACCGACGACTTCCTGCCGCGTGAAACGCGCGCCGCCACTTACATCAATCGATCGGTTCTGCACTTGCGCCGGCATGAGAGCCGCTTGGCCTTGGGAGACGCTAACAACGCCATCGACCTCCAGGGCGCGCTCAGCCAAGACGATTCTGCACGCGCCTACTTCTATCGGGCGAGCGCCAACGAAGACCTCGGCAACACACGCGCCGCCTACGAGGACTACCGGCACGCGGCTGAGCTCAGCCCGGCCTGGACCGCGCCGCGTACTGAATTGGCGCGCTTCCAAGTTCGCTGAAGGTTGAGGCGACACCATCGCCCCTAGCGCGCGTGCGTTGGGGGCTGGGCCGGCGTGGGGGCCGATCCTGAGGCTGGCGCCGGCGCTCCAGGCGCCGCCGTCGTGGTTGCGGCCGCTGGCGCTGCTGCGGCTTGCCCGAACGCCATCGTCCCGCCCTGCGAAGCCAGCCAACGATTGAACTCATCGCGCGGTACGGCCCTGACTTCAATCGGCATATAGGCGTGATCCTTGCCGCACAGCTCCGAGCACTCGCCGTAGAAGGTGTGTTCGCCTTGGCCCACCAGGCGTGATTCAATTCTGAACCAGCTATCGTTCACGCGGCCTTGGGTGGCGTCTTCTTTGACTCCGAAAGCCGGTATCGCCCACGCGTGGATCACGTCATTCGACGTCACAAGCACGCGCACCGTCGTATCCATTGGCACCACGATCGGACTGGTCGTGGCGAGCAAATAGGTCCTGTGCTGCGCGGGATCAGGATGCGCTGCGTTCCACGCAGCGACATCCGCCTCTGACTGCAGCAGCGAGGTCACCGATACGTGCTGATCCGGATACTCGTATTGCCAGAACCACTGGTTGCCCGTGACCTTCAGAGTGATCTCCGCGTTGGACGGTATGCGTTCCTCACGGAAGATGAGCGGGAACGAGCGCCACGCGATCGCGACGAGGATCAGCACGGGCACAATCGTCCAGATCACCTCCACCAGCATGTTGTGTGTGAACTTGCGTGGCGTCGGATTGTTGCGGCGGTTGTAGCGGATGATCACCCACAACAGCAGCGCCAACACAAACACCGAGACCGCCACAATGATCGGCAGCAGAAATCCGTGAAAGTCACGGATTTGCTGCATGATCGAAGTAGCCGGAGGCTGAAGGTCTATCGCGCCCGGCGTGGGCTGCCCCATCTGCTCCTGTTCCTGCGCGAACGCGCCGCCTGTGAGCAACGCTGTCAAACTCGCAATCGTCGCGATCAAAGCCCCTCGCTTCACGCAGACGTCCTCCCTTAAGAATCAGCAGCGGTATGGCGCGGCGGAAACCCCGAGCCTATAGTCGCCGGGCGCGGCATTTCGACCGCGCCTGTATAATTTGTCACTCAGGGTGGGGTGCTAGCATGAGCCGCGCTTGGCTTCCAAGTCGCATCCGCGCGAGGTTTGCGATTGCCGCCCTTGCGGTACTGGCGGTTGCGTCCGCCGCGCAGGCGCAGGATCCGAATCGCGAAGCACAGGCGATAACTGTCGTCGGCAACGACGCCGATCTGCGCCGGTGCAGTTCAATGTTCGGTGCGGGCGCGACCACCGAAGAGGTGATCGGCGCCTGCACACGTGCGCTGCGCTATCCACGCCTTACTCACGACAACGCTGTCCAGATAAACATGGCGATTGGGGTCATCCACCTTCGCCGACGCGAAGCAGAGGGCGCGATCGCCGCCTTCGACACGGTCTTGGCGCTCGAGCCGCGGAACGCCGAAGCGCATCTCAACAAGGGCGCCGCCTTGGTGATCAGCCACCAACCCGGGCCCGCCGTAGCGGAAATCACCCAGGCGCTGTCCTTGGGCGTCCACGAGCCCGAGAAGGCCTATTATAACAGGGGCGCCGCGCGCGAGGCGCTAGGCGATCTTCGGGGGGCCTACGAGGATTACTCCACCGCCCTTCAGATCCGGCCCCAGTGGGCCCCAGCCGACCAGGAACTCGCGCGCTTCGTCCGTGGCCGCCGCGAGCACCTCGCCACCATCCTCGGCGAACAGCAGCACGCCAACCCCTGAGCTGAAACGTTTCGGACGAGTATTTCTTCCGATCACAGGCGCCCTCTGGCCCGACTCGACGCCTATATCTCTCAGGCTTGAAGGAGATCCCATGGCCGACGGCCTGACCAACACCCCCGAAAAAGCTGCCGAAATGGATTGGGACGCCGCCGCGCGCATCCTAGCCGACGCCGCCAAAGGCGCCGACGACGGCGAACTCTTCGTCGAAGATAGCCGCACCGAGAGCTTCTACTGGGACGATGGTCGTCTCAAGTCCGCGTCGTTCGACGCCACGCAGGGCTTCGGTTTGCGCGTGGTGGCGGGCGAGCGCGCCGGATACGGCCATGCGAGCGTGCTGGAGACGGACGCCGTCTCGCGCGCCGCTGAGGCCGCTGCTGCGGTGAAGATGGGTCATGACGGAACGCTCGACGCGAGCCCGGCCAAAGTGAACCGCCAGCTTTATCGCGACTTTGATCCCATTGAAGCGCCCTCCTTCACAGACAAGACCTCGCTACTCGCCGAAATCGACGCCTATTGCCGCGCGCGCGATCCGCGCGTGGTTCAAGTTGCGGCGACGCTCGCCGGCGCACGCCGTGGTCTCACCATTCTGCGACCCGACGGTGCAAAGCTCACCGATCACCGCCCACTCGTGCGTATCAACGTGTCCGTCACGGTCGAGCGCGATGGCCGCCGAGAAAGCGGGTCGGCGGGCGCCGGCGGACGCGAGCCGTATGAAGTCTTTGTCGCGCCCGACCGCTGGAAAGCACTCGCCGAGGAAGCGCTTCGCATCGCGCTCGTGAACCTCGATGCGGTGCCCGCGCCGGCGGGCGAGATGGATGTTGTCCTTGGGCCCGGCTGGCCGGGCGTGTTGCTGCACGAAGCCGTCGGTCACGGCCTCGAAGGCGACTTCAATCGCAAGGGCACTTCAGCGTTTTCCGGCATGGTCGGCGAGCGCGTCGCTGCGCCTGGCGTCACAGTTGTTGATGACGGGCAATGGCCGGCGCGAAAGCTACGCCCATCGCCCGATGCCCAGAATGACTAACACCTTTATGACGGCCGGCGATCACGACCCGAAAGAGATTCTCTCGTCGCTGAAGCGCGGCGTCTACGCCGTGAATTTCGGAGGCGGCCAAGTCGACATCACGTCCGGCAAGTTCGTCTTTCAATGCACCGAAGCATACCTCGTCGAAAGCGGAACGATCCAAGCGCCGATTAAGGGAGCGACGCTTATCGGCGATGGTCCGAGCGCACTCACGCGAGTCAAAATGGTCGGCAACGATCTCAAACTCGACGAAGGCGTAGGCACGTGCGGCAAAGGCGGACAGAGCGTGCCTGTCGGCGTTGGCCAGCCAACTTTGTACATCAGCGGCTTGACCATCGGCGGGATGTAGTCCGCATCGCGCGTTTACAATTTCGAGAATCGCAGCAGAGAGTCATGCATCCCAATGTCTGGGGAGGTTGAAAGACTATGGCTGCGAAGAAAAAAGCTAAGGTTGCGAAGTCTGCTGGCAAGGCGAAGGCCAAGAAGCCCGCGGGCAAGACAACGTCTCATCGCAGCGCGAGCGGAAGGCCTCGAAAAAGCCCCCACTAATTGTGCGCATGAGACCACGGGCGTGCATCCGCATGAATTTGTTGAAGCATCTCCGTGATGGAGGCTGTCAGTGCGCGGGGAGAATGGGCGCGCCACCAGCACGGAAACCGTCGCAGCCCGCGTGCGCTTCATCGAAAAGACTGAGACCGGGGCGCTCTCTAGTCTAGATTACATGTGTAATCACATTTCTACGACCGTCAGAAGTGCGGTCACGGGAGGGGAAATGTTCGGTCGAATGATGGTTTCGGCGGTGGCGCTGACGGGTGTCGCCTACGCGCAAGAACCTGCACGTGCGCAATCCAACGCGCCGCTCCCCGCTCCTGATTGCAATGCCGCGCCCGCTCCGCAGCCGGCGCCCGACGTCACCTGTCACGTTCCGGCCAACATCAATTCCAGCGACCGCACCAG
Source organism: Pseudomonadota bacterium (assembly GCA_016195245.1). Taxonomy (GTDB): domain Bacteria; phylum Pseudomonadota; class Alphaproteobacteria; order Caulobacterales; family Aquidulcibacteraceae; genus Vitreimonas. The sequence goes on along the minus strand of JACQAC010000021.1, from coordinate 11,087 downwards.
CTATGACGCGGCGTTCTTCGCGCGATTCAATCCGCAGAACGCGCTCGACATGATCAACCAGACACCAGGATTTTCTCTCAATGGCGGCGAAGACCGCCGCGGCTTTTCCGGTGCAGTCGGCAATCTGCTGATCGATGGGTTGCGGCCGGTGGCCAAGAGCCAATCGGTGCAAACAATTCTGCAGAACATCCCAGCGGCGCAAGTCCTGCGCATTGACGTGCTGCGCGGCGCAGCCGTCGCGGGGGACGCTTCCGGCCAGTCAGTCCTCGTCAATGTGGTCCGTACGCCGAATGCGGGCAGCGGCGTCTGGGACGCAGGCTTCGAGCAAACCAACCGCACCAGCCCCCAAGGCAGCGCATCTTGGAGTGGACGCTCGGGCGCCACCGAGTACGGCATCGGCACCCAATATTACAGTAACGACCGCTCACTCCCGGGCCGGCGCTATTACTTCGATCAGAACCACACACTCACTGATTTCGTCGATACGCCGCTGCCGCAGAGTTTTCGCGAAGGCGTGATCAACGGCAACTTCGCAATGCCGCTCTGGGGCGGCCGTCTCAGCACAACCCAACAATTGGATATCTGGCGCCACCATTCCGGCCTGCGATTGAACGACTACGCGTTCCAAGGCGGTCCACCGCAATGGTTCCTGGACGAAGATGCTGGCGAGAGCCAGTGGAGCTTCGAAATTGGCGCCAATTACGACCGGGATTTCGGTGCGTGGTCGATGTCGCTCGTGAGCCTCGTGACGCGCCGTTACTACAATGACGGCACACTCGATCGAATTTTCGATGACACCCATTCACTGGTTGAAGTCGACGATCTCGCGCAGCGCCGCAACTCCGGCGAGACCATTTTGCGCGGTTCGCTGGCGCGCGACCTCGGTTCTCATCACCATTTGGAGTTCGGCGCCGAAGGCGCGTTCAATACGCTCGACGCGCACGTCGACTTCAACGTCGATACCGGGGGCGGCCCCGTATCGGCGCCAATTTTCAACGGCAACGTCACAGTCCAGGAACGGCGCGCCGAAGTTTTTGCCTCCTACACCTGGCGCCCGAACGATCGCTGGTCGATCGAAGCGCGCGCTGCAAACGAATTTTCAGTCCTGGATTTCAACGGCGATTACAGCCAGACCGTTCGTCTCTCCTACTTCAAGCCGTCCATCCAAGTTTCGCGCGCGATCGGGACCAACAACCAACTTCGATTGCGCCTCTATCGCGACCTCAGCCAGCTGAACTTCGACGACTTCGTCGCCAGTCCTTCGCCGAGCGACCATCTGATCACCGGCGGCAACAAGGACTTACGGCCAGAGAGCGATTGGCGGCTCGAGTTGGGCGGCGACTTCAATCTGCCCGGCGGGATCACCACGACATTCGCACTGACGCGCTATTGGATTGCCGACGCCACCGATCAAGTCGAGCTACGCGCGCCCAACCCGCCTGGACCCGACATTCTGTTTGATGGCCCAGGTAATATTGGCGGAGGCGATGCCTGGAGCTTCACCACGCACACGACCATTCCGACGAACTTCTTGCTGCCGAGCTCGCGGCTCACCTTCGACGCGACATTGTGGAAAACGCGTGTCACTGACCCGATCACCCATGTCCAGCGCGGCATCTCCGGCCGGCCGGACGTGCAGCTGTCCGGTGAATGGCGGCAGGACCTCAGCGCTAGCCATTTCTCCTGGGGCTTCAATTTCGAGAAGGTGTCCGAGCAGACGGTCCTGCGGCACAATGAAATTGATAACTCGGAGGAAGGGCCTTACGTCACGCTCTTCGCTGAATCGACGATCGTCCCGGGTCTGAAATTTCGGATGCAGGCCAACGATATCTTCAATCCGCCAATCCGGCGGACGCGAACGTTCTTCGGCGCTCCTGCCACTGGTGATCGCAATGATCCCTACTTCAGTATGCAATATCGCGAGCGACACTTCGATCCCGCGCCGTGGATCGTGTTCTCGGTGTCGGGCACGTTCTAACTGATACAGAAACAGCGCGTCTTCCGACGCGCTGCTTCAAATTCTCAGCACAAGAACAGGCTCAGCAGGGACGGCGCTCTTCGATGAAGATCGCCCGGCCCGTGTAGGGGTCGTAGCGGCGTTCGCGGACCACACAAAGTGACTGGCCGTAGCCATCGTCATAGCCATCTTCATAATAGCCGTCGCGATCATAGCCTCGCTCGTAACGGCAACGGTCATCACACCGGTCATAATGGCGTCTGTGATTGCTATTGCTGATCGCGGCTCCGAGCACGGCGCCCAGCGCAAGCCCAACCACGCCCGCGGCAACGGCGTCGCCTCGGTGGTCGCGGTGCGAATATTCGTACCGATCGTGACGCCAATCGCGATCACGCGCCATGGCAGTGCTCGGAATACTCGTCGCGGCGAGGCCGATGGCCAAGACGCTGGCTAAGAAACGTTTCATGTTGTGCTCCCATTAAGGGCCCTATCAGCCACGATCTGAATCTTGGCTGAACGACGGTGGGGCAACTTACCGCGCCCGTGCCCTCCGCCGCGTTGGACCCGGCTCGGGGTCGAACATCGGGTTCGAATCCCAATGCGTGTGGAACGGCGGGTCGTTCAGGTAATCCGGAATGCGAGCGCTGATCGCTTTCTCGTTGGAAATGGCAATGATCTGGCGGTCCTTGGCCATGTTGCGCAGCAGATCGGCGTCGACATCGCCGATCAGGTCGCTCGATTCCTTGGCCATCAAGTGATTGGCGACGCCGAACAGCTGGAAGACGCCGGCATTGTTGAAAATGGTGCGCCAATCTTTCGGGTAGAGCCGCTGCAGCTGCGACAAGTCCTGGAAGAACGGCCATACTTGCAGCCCGTAGCCGCGCAGCAGCGTCATCGATTGCCGCAGCGGGCCGAATTCGCCGAGCTGCGCGCATTCGTCGAGCAGGAAGAGCGTCGAGCGCTTTGGCCGCCGCTTGCGGCCCATCACCGTCAGCAACAGCGCGCCGACCCACAGGCGCAGAAGCGCGCCATGGCTTTCGAGTTTGTCCGGCGGGATGACGATATAGATCGTCATCGGATCGCCCTTGCGGACGCTGTCGAGGCTGATGGTCGACTTCGACAGCGAACGCAGCGCCGAGTCCGAGTTCACGACCTTCAGATACGATTGCGCCGTCGAGAGGATGCCTGAGCGCGTTTGCTCGGTGATCGGCAGGAAGCTCGAAATGTTTTGCTTCGAGAGCCGGTTGAGATTGTCGTGGTTCTCGATCAGCGCCGCCAGATTATAGACAGCGTCGTCGCTCATCAGCACTTCGCGCACTTTGCCGAAATGCCGTTCGCTCTTCGGCGCGGTCTCGGCGATGGCGGCGATGACGCCGGCCATCAGCGAGCGGCCCCAATTGTCCCAGAACGGCTCCTTGTGGAATCCGACATCGCCGGCCAGCAGCGAAGCCAGCATTTCCGCGTCCGCATCCAGGAGTGCGCCCGGGCGGTCGAAGAGATCGAACGGGTTGAGGCTATCGGTCTTCTTACCAATGGCTCCGAACGGATCGAGCAGCCGCACCTCCTGCCCCATCTCGCGGCGGCGGCGGGCGGTGACGTGGTAGGTCTCGCCCTTCGGGTCGATGACGATCACTGAGCCTTCGAAGCGCAGCAGGTTCGGGATAATCACCCCCCGGCCCTTGCCGGCGCCCGTGGGAGCGATGGTCACCAAATGGCGGTCTTCGCCGTAGAGGATCGGTACCTCACCGGTGATTGCCGCCTCGGCGAGTTGGGGGGCGCCAAACCCCATCGGCCCGCGCCCATCTGTATTGGCCTTCCAGCCGAGCAAGAGGTCGGTGACCTCCGGCCGCCCCGAAGCCTCTACCGGCTTCTTCTTGGAGCGGGTGGTTCTCGGCCGTGACATCAGCACCTCCCTCGCGGTCGCTAGGGAGGGCGGCCGGGAATCATTCTTACGCTGCGATCGGGGCCAGACCCGATCCCGATTGCGGCGCCGAGGCGCCGGATTGGGGTGGTCCGGGGACGGGGGCGTCCCTGCTCTCGTCCGGGCCCATGACGCACGGAATGGTGGGCGGGTGCAACGCCTCAGAGCCGCTTGGGGAGAACATTTTCTTGATACGCTTCGGACGCGGTTGGAAAAACCCAACCGCGCCCGACACTTAGGAATTTATCATTATTTTTCTTATGGTTAGCTATTTCACGCCATGCATCCCCTTTTGGAGGAAGAAGGCCAGCAGCAACAGCACGCCTGCCGAACCAAGCCCGAAATAACCGATCAGTTGGAAGACATGGAGTGAGGTGTTGAGCGACACTTCGGGGTTCAGAACCTGACCACCGACTGTCTCCGTCGACGCGAATTGCGCGACGATGCCGCCGGCGTACTGCGCCATCGCCGAGGACAAGAACCATACGCCCATCATCATCGAGATCATCCGCACTGGTGAGAGCTTGGTGATCATGGAAAGGCCGACCGGTGAGAGGCAGAGTTCGCCCACCGAGTGGATGAAGTAGGCAAGCGCCAGCCAGAACAGCGCCACCTTGAAGTTGGCGTCGTGGAATTGGGCGCCGAACACCAAGGCCAGGAAGCCGACGCCCACCAAAGCCAGCGCGATGACGAACTTGAAAGGAACGGACGGCTCGAGCTTCCGCTTGCCCAGGAAGTTCCACATCAAGCTGAACAGGGGCGCCATGAGGACGATGAAGACCGGGTTGAAGGATTGCGCCTGCCCCGCGGGCATCAGGTAAGTGCCGATCTGACGGTCTGTGTTGCGCTCAGCAAAGAGCGTAAGCGAGGAGCCCGCTTGCTCGAACAACGTCCAGAAGACGACCGAGAAGAAGGTCAGCACCACCGCCACGATGAGCTTGTCGCGGTCGGTGCCCGGCAGTGTGGCGATCGCCCAGATCGGTAAGCCCAGCATGGCGAGCACGTAGACGCCGAACATGATTTTTCCGAGCAACGGCTGGGCCATCAGGTAGCCAACGACGCCTCCTCCGCTTGACTCCGCGGCCGGGCCGGACGCCGCGACCATGGCGTTGTTCATCAAGAACCAAATGACCGGCACAGCCAGCAATGAGCAGATGACGATAAGCCAATCGCGGTTGGGCGCGCCTTCGGGGCGGTTGCCGTAATCGGCGAGGGTCTTGCCGGCAATTTGGAAGCGGATGGCCGCCAGGAGCATGCCGAAGCCAGCCAGTGCAAAGCCCCATTGGTAGCCGTAAGTCACGGCAATCCAGGGCGCCAGGATCTGCGAGAAGATCGAGCCCAGGTTGATGCCCATGTAGAAGATGGTGAAGCCGGCGTCGCGGCGGCGGTCGGTGTCGGAATAGAGCTGCCCGACGATCGTCGAGATATTCGGTTTGAAATAGCCGTTGCCGACGATGACGATGCCAAGCGACACGAAGAGCAAGATCACCGAGATTGGATTGCGTTCGGCGTCAAAGCGATAGGCGCCGTTGGCGACAGTGGCGGGAATAGCGCCGCTGGCGTTCTCCAAACTGATCGAGCCATCTTCATTTGTTGCCCAGATAGCGGTCGGCCAAGTAGCCGCCGATCAACGGCGTCAGGTACACAAGTGACGTGAAGGCCCCGTAGAGGCCGCCGGCGACGCGATCGCTGAACACGAAGTGCTGAACCAGATACAGGATCAGCAGCGCCCGCATGCCGTAATAGCCAAAGCGTTCCCAGGCTTCGGTGGTGAAGAGGAGCGCCAGGGGGCGCGGGTGGCCGAACCAAGTCTTCTCGCCGGGCGGCCCGCCCGTCGCTTCTGTTGTGCTCATTCCCCCTGGCTCCCTTGTTCTTCTTGAGAAGTCCCACGCGGCCACCCTTGCCCGTGACAACGCCGTCACGCAAGCGCCGGTCGCCGTATTGCCGAGCGCCGACGGCTATGCTCCCTTTCTCCAATGCGGCTGCTCGCCACCATCCTGCTCATACTTTTCGCCGGTGCAGCATGTACGCATGCCAACACATGCGAGGACGGCGCTGCGTCCGCTCGCGTGTCCGGAACTCTGCTGCGCGAGACGTTCCCAGGGCCACCCAACTACGAAAACACAGCTGCCGAAGATCGGCCAGAAACGTGCTTTGTCGTGCGATTGAGGCGGCCTATTTGCGTCATGCCGGACCAATCAGATGAGACCAGTCCGGCGGCTCCGGTGACCATGCGATCCGTGCAACTTGCATTTGATCAGCCCGAGGATTTCTCGCGATACCGCCTATGGCTGAATCGGCGTGTGGTGGTGCGCGGCAGGTGGTTTGCCGCGACTAGCGGCCACCATCATACGCCAATGCTGATCGCAAATCCGACGATCAGCGGAAGCGACTAGAACTGAACGGTGCTGTCGAGCACTTCGCGGCGGAGTTCCGGCGAGATCACCCACCAGAAGGTTTGGCTGGGCGTCGAGTCAAGCCAGAAGCCCAGACGGCGCAGCGTACGCACCGATGGAATGTTGCGACTGTCGCAACCGGCGATGACGGTGTCGGCGTCGCCTTCATCGAACAGCCAGTCGATTACCGCGCCCGCCGCTTCGACGGCATAGCCCTGCTGGCGGCGCGAACGGGCGACGCCATAGCCGATTTCATACTCGCGTGCGGCGCGAAGCGACGGCTCAAAACGCACGTCGCCGATGACTGCTCCCTCGTCCAGGTGAATGGCGATTGCGCGCGTCGGCGCCGGTACTGGCCCCCACGCCTCGGAAATCGAGCGCGCCACCAGGCCCAAGCTCGCCGCACACCAATCGGCTGGCGCCTCGGCGCCAATTTCCTCGGCAAAGGCATGGCTGCCCACGCGCGCGGCCTCGGCCAACGCGGGCGTAACCGGCTCAAGCCGCAGGCGCGGCGTGTAGAGCGGATGTTCGAGCGAAGGCATCACACCACCAACATTGCGTCTCCGGAAACGCCCCTGCAATCGCGGAACGCTTCTCTGGCGCCTTTCAGGCGCAAGTGTGTTCCCGGAGGTGCAGCACCTCCCTCAACCAGCGGCGGCTTTCTCCAATCCGACGACATCGAATAATGGAACGCCGCCGGCGAGATGCCGCACTATCAATATTGATACGCGCAAGCTTCAAACACGCGACGCACGTCTCCGCCCCATTCGGTACGGTAGCGTTCGAGCAGGCGCTCGGCCGGCGTCACACCCGAGGCGGCGATGTCGTCGAGCTCGGCGAGGAAATGCGTTTCGTCAGAGCCTGCATTGTCGGCGCGCGCACGTGACTTCAGGCCTTGGCGGGCAATCGCCAGCGCCGCTTGCGCGACGTTCTGAGCGGTGTTGCCGCGGATCGGCGCCTTCAGCCCAAGCGGCGGCACCGCGCGGCGCAGGCTTTCGCGGTCCTCCGCCGTCCAATTCTTAACTAGGCTCCACGCGGCATCGAGCGCGGCATCGTCATAAAAAATGCCTGCCCAGAACGCGGGCAGCGCGCACAGGCGCGACCACGGACCGGAGTCCGCGCCGCGCATTTCGAGATAAGTCTTAAGCCGCACTTCCGGGAAAATCGTGGTGAGGTGATCTTCCCAATCTTTGTCGGTCGGGCGCTCCCCGGGCAGCGCCGGCAACTTACCTTCCATGAAAGCGCGGAAGCTTTGGCCTGAGCAGTCGATATATTTGCCGTCGCGATAGACGAAGTACATCGGCACATCGAGGGCGTACTTGGCGTAGCGCTCAAAGCCCATGCCGTCTTCGAACACGAAGGGAAGCATGCCAGTGCGATCGGGGTCGGTGTCGGTCCAGATGTGACCGCGGTAGGAGAGGAAGCCGTTGGTGCGCCCTTCCGCGAAGGGAGAGGCCGCGAACAGCGCAGTGGCGATTGGTTGCAGTGCAAGTCCAACGCGGAATTTTTTGACCATGTCGGACTCAGACGCGAAGTCGAGATTGGTCTGCACCGTACATGAACGGAACATCATTTGGCGACCGAGCCGGCCGACCTTCTGCATGTAGTCCCGCATGATCTTGTAGCGGCCTTTCGGCATGATCGGCGTCTGTTCGAGCGACCACAAGGGCGAAAAGCCAACTCCTAAGAATGCAATACCCATCGGGCCGCACACATCGCGCAGCTGCGACAGATGCGAGCCGGTTTCGGCGCATGTCTGATGCAGATGCTCGAGCGGCGCGCCGGACAGCTCGAACTGACCGCCCGGCTCCAGCGTGATCGACGCCATGCCCTGCTTCAGCGCGATAACGTTCTCGCCCTCGTAGATGCGCTCCCAGCCGTATTTGTCCGCAAGCTTGTTTAGAAGCGCGCCGATGCCGCGCTCGCCCTCATAGGGAACAGGCGCCAGCGTGTCGTGATAAAACGCAAACTTCTCGTGTTCGGTGCCGACGCGCCACGTCGAGCGATCGGGCTTCGAGCCCTTCTCGAAATGCGCGACCAGATCGCGGAAGCCCTCGAGCGGGGGCGACTTTTCTTCTGTATCGGCCATGAGCCGCCCTCCCTGCCGGGCGTATTTGAGCGCCATGTGGCGACTTCGACGCAATCCCGCAAGCGGTTACGCCTTCGCCCAGTCGCCCCAAAGCGATTGGACGACGCTTAGCGCAGCGATAACCGCGGTCTCCGCACGCAGTATGCGCGGCCCGAGCGAAACGGCGTTAACGAATGGCAGGCTCCGCAGCAGCGCGCGCTCTTCCCTCGTGAAACCCCCTTCGGGGCCGATGAGTACCGCAAGCTGTTCAGTTCGCAGCGCCGACATCGCCTCCGCGATGGAAACGCCACGACCGCTTTCCCCGCCCCAGGGCTTGTCGCGCTCATCGCTGGCTTCATCGGCGTAGATCAACGGACGCGATGCATCCCAGGCATCGAGCGCTTTTGCGAGCGCCAGCCGTTCGGCGATTTCGGGTACGTCAAAGCGTTCGGTTTGCTCTGCGGCTTCGCGAGCGATGCTGCGCAGACGGTCAACGCGCACAGTTTCGGCGATGGTGCGTTGCGTGATGACGGGACGAATTCGCCGCACGCCGAGTTCTGTTGCTTTTTCCACGATCAGATCCGTGGCATGCCGTTTCACCGGCGCGAACAATAGATCGAGATCCGGTGTCGCCCGCGCCGCGCAGATGAAATCCTCGATCTGCACCTTCATCCCCCGCTTCGACGCATCCGCGATGCGCGCGCGCCATTCGCCGTCACGCGCATTGAACACGCGCACATGGTCACCGGCGCTCAGCCGCAACGCAGTCCCCACATGGCGCGCCTGCGCCTCGTCCAGAGCCAGCGCTGCACCGGCGCTAAGCTGTTGATCAATCAGGATGCGCGGCTCGGGCATGGCTTCTTGCTGCCAAGGGTTGCGGACGCGCGCAAGCGTGACACTTGACCCAGGCGCGCCGGCGGCGTTCCTTTCGCCCGCTTCGCGGAGGGCGATATGGCGGAAACCTTCACAATCCACGCCGGCGACGTGATCGAGGTACAGCTCACCTCCGAGACCGTGGTGATCGAGTCGCCGAATGGCCGCCGCCACGCCGACGACAGCGCCCGCATCACCAACCGCATGCGTCTCTTCGTGCGCCATCCCGACGGCAAGGAAGAGAAATACGATTTTGACGACACCGAACTGGGCGTTCGCGAAGCGCAAACGGTAGCGATCGTGCGCGGCAAGGTCCGGCGCGAGCGCGAGCCGGTGAATTTGATCCTTTTCAATCTCTCCAGCGGTGAGCACGATCCGTTTGAGCACGGCCTCTCGCGCTATCTCGGCCACAAGCCGTTCTTCGGCCCGCTCGCGAAGGCCTTCGTGCTTTCGCTTGGAGTCGCAGTGATCTTCTTTTTGGTGAGCGACTACATCGTGCGCCAAGGCCACGGCGGGCTCATGTCGGCGTTCTTGGCGCTGATGTTCGCATTTCTCACCTATCCGGTGTTCTGGGGCATTTGCGGTTTGTGGGATCGCCTGACAGAACGCATGCGCTACCGGCGCGTCCGCAAACAATTCATCGACGAAATGGCCGGCCGCGTCCGCGCGCATGCGCCGAAGCCCGTAGCACTGACGCCCACCGGGACCGCCGGCGTCTCGCCGGCGGGAAACGCCGGCGCTTGAGGATAGGCCACACCGCCGGCGAGGACGCCGGCGGTCCTGTTGCACCTGCGCCCTAAGCCGCTTCTTCAGCAATGAAGTCGCCGCGGCTCATGGCGTTGAGCCGTGCGTAGAGGCCGTGCGCGCCGATCAGCTCACTGTGCTTGCCCTGTTCGACGATGCGGCCCTGGTTGAACACTAGGATGCGATCGGCTTCGCGCACGGTGCTCAAGCGGTGCGCAATGACGATGGTCGTGCGCCCCTGCTTGAGTTCGGCCATCGCCGCCTGCACTTGCCGTTCGGTTTCCATGTCGAGCGACGAAGTCGCTTCATCAAGGATCAGGATCGGCGCATCCGCGAGGAAGGCGCGCGCTAGCGCAACGCGCTGACGTTCGCCGCCCGAGAGCTTCACGCCGCGCTCGCCGACTTCGGTGTCATATCCCTTCGGCAGCTTGGCGATGAAATCATGCGCGCGTGCACGCGTGGCGACCCGGATCACCTCTTCCATCGAGGCATCGAGGTTTGCGTAGGCGATGTTTTCCCGCAGGGAGCGGTGAAACAGCGCCGGATCCTGCGGCACCAGCGCAATGGCGCGCCGGACGCTGCCTTGCGTGACATGGCGAATGTCTTGCCCGTCGATGCGGATCGCGCCCTCGTTCACGTCGTAGAGACGCTGCACGAGCTTCACGAACGTCGACTTGCCGGAGCCGGTTGGGCCGACAAGCGCTACCGTTTCGCCTGGCGCGATCGACAGCGAGAAGTCGCTGTAGATCGGCTCGGCCTGGCTCTTGTAGCGGAACGTCACGTTCTCGAACGCCACCGCACCCGCGCCTGGCTTGAAGGTCGGCGCGTTTGCGTCGTCGACAATGTCGGCACTTTGCTTGGAGTACGCGACGACGTCGGAAATGTCGGCGAGGCCCTTCTGCAGGGTGCGGATGCTTTCGCCGAGCGTGCGCAAGTATCCAGACATCAGGAAGAACGCGGTGATCGCGAACGCCGCGTCGCCCGGGTTGGCGCGGCCTGCCATCCATTCGCGCACCACAAGGCCGAGTAGTCCCGCCTGCAACGCGAACAGCGTCAGGTTTTGCCAAATCCAAGAATTGGTCGCCTTGTACCAGAGCTTCAGCGCCTTGCTGCGCCAGTCCTCGGCGA
>JACQAC010000020.1 GCA_016195245.1 Pseudomonadota bacterium | reverse complement strand
GATGACCAGCGCGAAGTGCAGAAAATCCCAGAAGTTTGGATCGAGGTCGCCCGGAAAAATGAGCCCGCCGCGCGCTTCGTTGGCTTCGCTTTGACCATAGAATTCGTGCGCATAGTGGTTGGCGAATGCGGTATGCACGAACAACCATGACAACGCGACAGTAACCAATACGAATGTCACGCGCTCGGGCTTGTCTGCGCCATGGGCGGCACTCGCTTGGCCTGCTTCTGCGACGATGGCCGCGATGCTGACGGCGAACGCCAGCAGTGAAATGAATAGGATGAAGAAGCGGCCTTCGTCGGTGGCGGCCACCTTGGCGGCGATTTTGTCCGGCGTGGCGTGACGCAGCAGCCAGAACAGTGTCGCGAGATAGGCGACGATGCCGACATCCCAAGCCGCGAGGCCACGGGTCAGCGGCGTCAGCGTGTTGGCGACCGCGTGCAGCAGCAGCGCCACGGCGGCGCCGGCGACAACGCCTAGCAAGATGGTCTTGCGCTTGAAGAGCGCGGTGATGGGGCTCATGGCGGCCACGACTCATGGTCGCATTCGCCCCTGTCGCCAAGACGCTCGATGGGGCTCGCGTTTGCGGCCGCTGGTCGCTAGGGTCCGCGCCCGGCGCGAGCGTGGCGAAACCTGGTAGACGCAACGGACTTAAAATCCGTTTCCCGAAAGGGAGTGCGGGTTCAATTCCCGCCGCTCGCACCACAAGGATCATCCCATGTCCGACCGCAGACAACTGCTCATGGATTTCATGGAGCAGGTTTGGAACCTAGGCGAAGAAAACGCCGTCGATCGCTATCTCGCCGACGCTTACGTCATCTATCATGATCCAGGCGACCCGTGGCATGGAAAGACGCTGGGGCGAGAGGCGTTCAAGCATCGGCTACGGACATCCCGCGCACCGTTCCGGGATCAACGCTTCACCATCGCCAACAGCGTCTGTGAGAACGACACTGTCGCAATCTGTTGGACTTGGCTTGGCACGCACGTTGGCGACTTGCCCGGGTTTCCGGCCACCGGGCGGACCATCGCGATGTCGGGCATAACGTTCTATTTCTTCGATGCAGACGATCGTTTGACCGGGCACTGGCAGGCCGTCGATCGCCTGGGCGTGATGATGCAACTGCGCGCGTAAGCCGTCGCACTACGGCTTCAGTACAACCCTTCCCAAGACCTTGCCGGCCCGCAGATCGTTGATGGCGGCATTCGCGTCCGTGAGCGGACGCTCCTGCATCGGCGGTGCTGGCGCCGCGCCTTTTTGCAGAAGCGTGATCAGCTCTCGTGCTTCATCGAGTCGTCCGACATAGGATCCGGTAATGGAAATCGGGCGCAGAGGGAGCGACGCAAGCGGAAGGGACGCTTTGCCGCCGAATAAGCCAACGATCACGTACTTGCCGCCGCGCCGCAGCGCTGCGGTGCCAAAGCCGAAGGTGGCGGGTGCGCCAACGAAATCAATCGCGGCGCCAGCAAGGCCATGACGTGATGCCGTGTCCTTCCATGCTTCCGCGGTTGGTTCGATGGCGGCGACGGCGCCGTACTTGAGCGCGGCTTCGCGTTTGGCGGGGTCAATGTCGACGGCGATGATTGGGTTGGAGATCATGTTCTTCGCCAAGGCCAACGCCATCAAGCCGACGCCCCCCATTCCGAGGAGGAGAACCGGCTGATCAGCAGGTGCCGAAGCGATCTTTTTCAGCGCTGAATACGCGGTCAAGCCGGAGCACATCGCCAGTGCGCCAAGGCCGGGCTGCAGCTCACCGATTGGGATCAGCGCATTCGCGAACGACACATGCACGTACTCGGCCATGCCACCCCATTGCGCGACGCCCAGCGCGCGGCGCGGCAATGCGATGCACAATTGCTGGTCGCCGGCTGCGCAGGTGGCGCAGGCATTGCAGCCGAGCCAGGGATAGACGGCGACGCGCGTGCCGACCGCTGGGCCGGAAACGCCCTCGCCAAGCTCGGCCACCTCGCCTTCGATCTCGTGGCCAAGTACGGCCGGCATCTCGAGCGCGACTGGCTGCTTCACGTCGCCAAAATCGAAATAGCCGTCATGGATGTGCAGATCGGAGTGGCAGAGGCCGGCGCGCGTGACACGCACGAGCGCTTCGCCGGGGCCAACTTGTTTCGGCGTGAGGTCCATCGGCGTCAAAGGCGCGCCGAACGCCGTCATGGCTTGAGCTTTCATGTGACCTACTATTGCGCGCGTGCGGTGCAATTCAACACTGCCTCAGGGGAATGGAGTTTCGTTGAAGTTGAAGCGTGACCCTCTATGACGGACGCGATGGCCGCCACACCGTTACTCGTGCTTCCACCATTTCTGGACTATGCCGGCGTGACGGTGTTCGCGTTGACGGGTGCGCTTGCGGCCGCGCGCGATCGGCACGACATTGTCACCTTCTGGTTCTTTGCCGTGGCGACCGGTGTTGGCGGCGGCACGCTGCGCGACCTGCTGATCGGCGCGCCGGTTTTTTGGATTTCGGACGCAACCTATCTATGGATCGGCGCGGGCGCGTCGCTGGCGGTGTGGATCGCTGGCCAACGGATCGCACGCGCAGCGACGTTGATTTGGCTCGATGCCTTGGGGCTAGCGGCTTACGCCGTGATCGGTGCGGCGAAGGCGCTGGCGCTGCATGTCGATCCGGTGGTGGCGACGGCGATGGGGGTGCTGACGGCCTGTTTCGGCGGCGTCATCCGCGACGTGCTCGCCGGGCAGCCGTCAGTGCTGCTCAAGCGGGAAATCAGCGTGTCGGCGGCGCTCTTGGCGTCTGGGCTGTTCGTTGGCTTAACCGTGCTGCGCCTGGAAGCCGTGTGCGCTGGCGTCGTCGGCGCGGTTGCGGGCTTTGCGTTGCGCGCCGGCGCCATACATTATGGCTGGCGCTTGTTGGCGTTCGGAGAACGGCGTGGCCAGAGAGAAGCTTGAACTCGTGGAAGTCAGCCCGCGCGACGGGCTCCAGAATGAGCCGGACGTCGTCTCGACAGAGCACAAGCTTGAACTGATCAATCGCATCGTCGGTGCGGGCTTCCGGCGCATGGAGGTAGGCAGCTTCGTCAATCCGAAGAAAGTGCCGCAGATGGCGGATGGCGATGCCGTGTTCGCCGGACTGCCGAAGCGCAACGATGTGACTTTCATCGCTTTGGCGCTGAACCTGCGCGGCGTCGAACGCGCCATCGTGGCTGGCGCCACGGAGGTCAATTACGTCTTCTGCGCCAGCGACGGCTTTTCCATCCGCAACAATGGCGGCACCGTCGAAGAGACGTTCCGCGTGTGGCCGGACGTGGCGCGGACCGCGAAGGCAGGCGGCGCGCGCCTGTCAGCGACGATTTCGACGGCGTTCGGCTGTCCGTTCGACGGCGAAGTTTCCATCGATCGTGTTGTCGCTGTGGCGGAGCTATGCGCCCAGCAGGAAATCTTCGAACTGGCGCTCGCCGATACCATCGGTGTTGCTGCGCCGAGCGACGTGCGCGAACGCTTCCGCGCCATCAAGGGTGTCGCCGGTGGCCTGCAACTGCGCGCGCACTTCCACAACACGCGCAACACTGCTCTCGCCAACGCTGTGGCGGCTGTGGAAGGGGGGGTGCGCGTGCTGGATGGATCGCTCGGCGGCATCGGCGGCTGTCCGTTTGCACCGGGCGCGGCCGGCAACGTGCCGACCGAAGATCTGCTCTATATGTTCAACCGGATGGGTTTTGACACCGGCGTTGATTTGGACGCGGCGATTGAGACCGCGCACTTTATTGGCGACGTGCTCGGGCGTAAGACGCCAGGCATGGTGAGTCGCGCGCCGAAATGGCCGCACGCGTGAGTGAGCCAAGGCGGGAGTTAGGTGCGTCTAACGGCGCACAAACAAACGGCCGTCGCATTGTTGCGACGGCCGCATGCTGCTCACTGATGGACGCTTAGAGGTCGCGCTTTACTGTGAAGGTTACGCCAGCGTCGTAGCTGGACGGACCGTACGTGTAGGCTTCAATGTTCGAGCCCGCTTCGATGTCAGTGTCGTGATAGCGCAGGTCAAGATCGAAGCCGAGCCACGTGTAAGTCGCACCGATATTCCACGTGTTGTAGCTGTCGCTGCTGGTGATAGGGCCCGGACCATCTGGGTCTTCAATTCTTTGATTGCCGTAGGCGGCGGTGAAATTCAGCGAATCATTGACCGTGTAGGCGCCGTTCACTTCCCAATAGGTGGCCGTGCCGGTGCCGCCGTAATTGTCGGGAGAATAGTACACCGCGGCGCCAAGATTGACGTGCTCAGCGACGTCCATCGAGCCCGCCGCCTTTAGTTCGTAGTAGTCGAACCGAGCGTCGGGGCTATCGTGGGCGCCAGGATAATTGTAGGTGATGACGCCCAAGTCCCAAGACACCGGCCCTGTTTTCGGCGTCCATCCCCCGTAGACATCGACCTCGATGCCGTCGATCACGGTCGAAGCCCAGGTGCCGACATAGAACTGGTCATTGTTCCAATCGATTCCGCCCTGAAACGCCGGTCCGTTGTCGTTGAGCGAGACGCCTCGAAAGACGTAGTCAGTTGTCGCTTGGACGTTTCCGGTGATCTCCGCATTGGCAACGCCAGCGCCAGCGATCGTCGCGCCAGCAGCGATCGCTGCTCCTATGAGCTTTTTCATAAAGAATCTCCCCGCAGCTCATGCCGCACGCGCTAAGCGTTGCGCGCGAAGCAGTGAATCTCCCGTTAAATCAAGCGTAACACAGCCAATCGTGTGTCTGCTGGGGATAAGGCTACAGACACCAACTGTACAAGGCAACGCGCTGCGTTACGGAAGCCTAGCGTGCCACCAGCGGTGAGAAGCCAAGATGCAATCCCGCGTCCACCAACAACGTTTCGCCAGTGACATGACGTGACGCATCGGAAAGAAAGAAAAGCCCTGCGTCGGCAATGTCTTCGGGCATCGACGCAGCCTTGAGCGGCGTAATGGCCTTTGTGCCTTCGCGCATACGCTCGATCTGTTCAGCGCTCAAACCTTTGGCGTGCCACGGCGTATCGATGAAACCAGGGCAGATCGCGTTGACCCGGATTTTCGGCGCCAAGGCTCGGGCAAGATCGATTGTCATCGTATTGAGCGCGCCCTTCGAGGCCGCATAGGCGACTGACGATCCGATGCCGGTAACGCCCGCAATCGAGGACACCATCAAGACGCTGGCGCGCTCGCTCGCCTCTAACAAGGCACGCGCTGCGCGAATCATCTGGAACGGCCCAATAACGTTGACGGCGTAGATGCGCGCGAAGTCCTCGGCGCTGAGCCCGTCGAGATTGGCGTGATTGGGCATTTGCTTGGTCGTACCGGCATTGTTGGCGAGTGCATCGAGACGGCCGAATTTCGCGGCGGCTTCGGCAATGTTGATGCAGTCGTCGTTCTTGGAAACGTCGCCTTGCGTAAGCACCGGCTCCGCGCCGGCGGCGCGCACGGCTTCAGCTGTGGCCTCCGCTTCGGCTTTGCTGCTGGCGTAGGTGATCACCACCGCCTTCGCGCCGCGTGTGG
>JACQAC010000233.1 GCA_016195245.1 Pseudomonadota bacterium | reverse complement strand
GCTCTACCGGCTGAGCTAAGGCGGCTCCTGACCCAATGTGTCGGGAAGGGCGGTTCTCTACGCGCCGGGGCGGTCAAGGGCAAGGCCGTGCAAGGGGCACGGCTATGCGGTTCAGGCGCCCTGATGCTCGTCTTCCACCACCGTGGCCTGCACGGGTGTGGCGGTATCAGGCCTGGGCGCGGAAAGCGCGGCTGTTGGCAGCGCCAGCACCGGCCCGAGCGCATCGTTGGCGCCACGCTCCATGCGCGGGTGGATGAGCTGGCCGCCATCGCCGAACACGTAGACGAGCCGCGCCCAATCGCTGTCGTCATAGAGGAAAGCTGGGCCTTCCGGATCAAGATCCGACCAATCCGGTTCGCGCGGTGCAGCCGCCGCTTGCGCCAGCCACGTGCGCGCGGCGTTCTCATCGCCGCGTCCGCGCGCCACTTGAGCAAATAGGATGCAGATGCGCGAGGATGGGTTTTCACGATAGGCGTCTTCGAGCGCATTCTGAGCAGCGCCCCAATCGCCGCGCTCCATGGCGAGTTCGGCCATGACGATTTTGCTTTCGCGTGAATCACGGCGCTTGGAGATGAGCTCGTTCATCCGCACCGCGCGGGCTTCGCGGCTCTCGTCAGGGACGAGGTCGCGGAAGGCATGCGCCAGCGCTGGGTGGGGGCCGTTTTCCCAAGCCTCTTCCAGGATCGCGGCGGCGCGTTCGCCCTTGCCTTCGGACGCGAGCAGACGTGCGGCCATGGCTCCGGCGGGCGCGAACGCAGGCGCCATGCGGAAGGCTTTTTGCGCCATGTCGGCGGCCTTATCGACGTGGCGCTCGCGTTCGAGTTTTTGCGCTTGCGCTGTCATCAGCACGGCCCGGCGACGCTTGGCGACGCGGTCGTCAACCAGTTTGCGCTTATCGCCGATATCGAGCGCGTCCATCGCGCCTTCCCAATCACCGGCCTGGACCGCGAGATCGAAGGCGTACTGAAAGGGCCACGACGAGGTCTTCGAAGCTTTCAGGGCCGCATCGGCGTGTGCGCGCGCGGCCATGCGGTCGCCACGCTTCAGAGCAGCCGCCATCAATCCTTTGCGGCCGAGGACCTCGGTGTCCTCATTCGAGAGCATGCCGGAATACGCGCG
Organism: Pseudomonadota bacterium; assembly: GCA_016195245.1. Taxonomy (GTDB): domain Bacteria; phylum Pseudomonadota; class Alphaproteobacteria; order Caulobacterales; family Aquidulcibacteraceae; genus Vitreimonas. The sequence continues at coordinate 2,348 of JACQAC010000233.1, read as the reverse complement.
CTCGGCGGCTGCTGTGTCGCCGCCCACTTCGGCGGCGCGCGCCTGTAGCAGCATGGCGAGACGCGGTTCGTCGATGAGATTCTCGGCCTTGTCGGCGTGACGGCGAGCATCCTCGAATTCGCCGGCTTCTGCCGCGATGAGGCCAAGCGCCAATTCTTCCTGGCCTTTGCGGACGCGCGAGCGTTCGCTGGCTTTGCCGATGCGGCCCGGCGCATCCATCAGGAACATGATCAACCGCAGAAGCGGCAGCGCCACGGCAACAATCGCCACCAGCACCAGCACAGCGAAGAGGCCGCTTGTGGTGACCTGCGTGCCGAACCAGTTGATCACCACGGTGCCTTGGTCGGAGGTGATCACCTGCCAGGACACCAGCACCGCCAGCACCGCGACAATCAGTAAGAACGCAAGGCGCAACATAGACTAAGCCCCCCGCGCCAAAGTGGTCCGGATCGCCGCCAGCCGTCGATCGATTTCGCTGCGCCGTTGCGCGTCATTGATCCAAGGCTGCGCCACGGCGCGGGCTTGGCCGGTCAGGCGGCTTAGCTGTTGCACCGCGCCGTCGAGGTCGTCGGCGGCCACCCGCTGGTCAGCGCGGTCGACAATACCGGCGGCGGTGTCACCTTCGCCGGTGCGGCGAACGACGATCCATTGCGCCAGCATGGCTTGAATTCGGCCCCAGAAACCGGAGCCGGCCTGAGCTTGCTGCGAAGCGCGTACGATTTCGATGTCGAGATGGCTGAAGCGGTCGCGCAATTCGGAGCGTGTCGGCGCCCCAGTGCGGGAAAGTGGCTCAAGCGCGAGCACGTTCGCATCTTGCGGCAGGAGCGCCTGCAGCGACGCATAGGATTCCTGGAACGGTCCAGAGTGGCTGGTTGCATCCGAAGCCGCCGCTACCGCGAACGCCGCGCGCGCGGCGTTCGATGCAGTGCGCGCCTGTTCGGCGACAGCTGGCAATTGTTCTTGCAGGCCGCGCACTTCGGTCACGAGTTGGGCGACTTGTTCGCTTGAGGGAATGCGAGAAAGTTGTGTTTCGACATCGCGCAGGCCAGCTTGCAGAGCGAAGACGCGCGCAGCGGTGTCGCCGCCCGGCGAGATTGGCGTGCCGGATGAATCATGCAGCGGCGCATTGACGATGCCTTCAAGTGCGGCGACGCGCTGGGTCAGCGCACCTTCGCTTTGTGTCGGAGCGGGCGCGCCTGCAGCGACTGGAAAGGCGTTGTCGAGCGCGGCGCGCACAGGCGCTACACGCGGCGCGACGGCGCCGCCCGCAGCGCCGACGCCCGCCGCCAAAACCGCCAACAAGAGCGCGGTCCCGCTGCCGATGCCGCCTGGCGAATGATGGTAGCCACGCCCGGCCGGCTCGAAGTCAACGTCGATCGGCTCGGCGCGTCCGCGCTCCGCGTCGTCGTCTCTGCTCATCAGAACATTCCCCAAATTCCCAAGTCTTTTCCGATGTTTCGTACCGAAAACGAGTCGGGCTAAGGGCGAAACTTAGGCGTTGGGCCGAGTGGGCTCAAGCGGTTGCGCCAGCAAAGGAGTTTTATGTGTTGAGTGCGGCGCGCCAAAGCGCCTCGTCCTGTGGCGCCGAAGCGACGATCACCCGCCCCCATTTCACTTTCGCAGCCGCTGCCGCAACTGCCTCAGAAATGCAAGCGGCGGTCGCGCGCGCGGCATTGGGCGCGCCGAACGTGGCGAATGCGCGCGCTGCACGCGCACTGTGGAAGGCGACAATGTCGAAGGGCCGCGCATAAGCAGGAGGTAGGGCCGGAACGACGCGCGCCTCGTAAACAATGCGGCGTGTTGCCGTGAAACCGGCCGCGATGAGCCAGCCGACGAGGTCGGCGGCGACGTCAGCGCCGGAAAGATAGAGAAGTGTGCCGGCCTTGGGGTTAAGTGACGTGTTGGCAAGCATTGAGAGCGCTGTGACGTCACCGCCAGCGGAACGCACGTCGGAGAAACCAGCATCGCGCGCCGCACGCGCCGTTGCATCACCGACCGTCAGGGCGGGCAGGCTGCGATCCGCCAATTTGCGCACGGACGCGCGCACGCCGTTGGCGCTGGTGAAGAGAAGCGCTTGTACGCCGTTGAGTGTGGCGTCGAAGGTGCGGTCTTTCACCTCAAGCAGCGGCGCCACGACTGGCTCAGCGCCGAGCGCGCGCAGTCTATCTGCGCTGCGCTCCGCCTCTGGCAATGCGCGCGTGATGGCGACGCGTTTCATGCATCGCCCATCACGATCGCGTCGCCGGCCTCATCCCGGATTTCATGACCGAGAGTTGCGCCCAATCTGCGTGCATCGGCGAGAGCATCGTTGCCGGACGCGACGGTCGCGCGAATGGTGTGTGAGCGTC
>JACQAC010000036.1 GCA_016195245.1 Pseudomonadota bacterium | reverse complement strand
TCCAATTCTCAGCCACCTTCACATGCAGGAACAAATGCACGCGTCGTCCCAGCACCTCTTCCAGATCCTTGCGCGCCATCTCGCCGATGGTCTTGATGCTCTGACCCTTGGCGCCGATTGCGATTTTCCGTTGGCTCTCACGCGCCACGAAAATGGTCTGGTCGATTTTGACCGACCCGTCCTTGCGCTCTTCCCACGCATCGGTTTCGACGGTGAGTTCGTACGGCAGTTCTTCGTGCAGGCGCAGGAAGGCCTTCTCGCGGGTAATTTCCGCCGCCAGCACGCGCGCCGGTGCGTCCATGGTTTGGTCTTCTGGAAATAGCCACGGCCCCTCAGGCGCACGGCCTGCAAGCGTGCGCGCGAGATCATCGACACCGTCACCGCGCTTCGCGGAAATCATGAACACGTCGGTATAGCGGCCCTGTTCCACCAGTTCGCGCGTGACCTCAAGCAACGCTGGCCGCGCCACGGCGTCGACCTTGTTGAGCACCAGGATCGAGTCGATCTCACGCTGATCCAAGGCGGCGGTGATGCTCTTCGCATCCTCCACCGAATGACGTTCCGCGGCCGTGCCTTTGTTCGCATGCGCCGGCGCATCGACAACATGCACCACCGCATCGGCGCCCTCGAGCGCGCTCCAGGCCGCGGCCACCATGGCGCGTTCCAAGCGCTTGGTCGGCGCAAATACGCCCGGCGTATCGATCAGCACCAGCTGCACGTCGTCGCGCATGGCGATGCCACGCACCAGCGTCCGTGTCGTTTGCACCTTCTGCGTCACCGCCGCGACTTTGGCGCCCACTAATGTATTTACCAGCGTCGACTTGCCGGCATTCGGCGCGCCCAAGATCGCGACGACAGCGCAGCGTTGCTCAGACATCGACGCCCTGCGCCTTCAGAAACGAGGTCGCCGCGGCGCGCTGTGCAATGCGCTTGGAGGCGCCTTCGCCGCGTACGCCGGTAAAACCATCGATGCGGGCTTCGATCACGAAATGCGGCGCATGATCGGGTCCGGATTGCTCGACCAGTGCGTAACTCAGACCGCGCTTGTGTGCGGCCGCCCATTCTTGCAGCGCTGTCTTGGCGTCGCGCGTGCTGGTGTTGACCTCGTCGAAAGCGTTGCCCCAGAAGCGCTCCACGAACGCACGCGCCGCTTCAAACCCAGCGTCGCGATAGAGCGCACCGATCATCGCTTCACAGAGGTCGGCCAGAATGGTGTCCTTGTTGCGCCCGCCGTGACCTTCCTCGGATGTCGACAGGATGGCCGCTTCACCCAATCCCGCAGCTCGCGCGGCCACCGCGCAGGCACGCTTGTTCACAAGCGTATTGAAGCGCGGCGCGATTTCACCCTCGGCTTCATCAGCGTGCTCCTGCAGCAGCCGATCAGCCACGATCAGCGCCAGCACCCGATCACCGAGGAATTCCAATCGGTCATAGGATCGGCGCTTGCTCTTATCGCCATCGAGCGCGCTGCCGTGCGTCATCGCTTCACGGAACAACGCGCGATCTTTGAACACATAACCGAGCCGCTGTTCGAGTTCGGCAAATCGCGCTTCTTGACGCCCACTCATACCAGAGCGCGCGTCACTGCACGCGCTTCAAGAAACGGTCGCCACGGAAACCCGAAAACAAGGTCCACGGCTGCAGTAGCGACGTTGTGTTGTCGAAGGACGCGACCACAATTTGCGCAGGGCCAACCATATTCTCAAAGGGAACGAAGCCAACGACACCGGGCACCCGGCTATCGGCGGAATTGTCTCGGTCGTCGCCCATCATAAAATAATTTCCCGCAGGCACCACGACGTCGCGGGTATTGTCGAGTTCTGTCATGCCCTCATCACACGTCAGATAACTTACGCCATTTGGCAACGTTTCACGGTAAAGCGTTGCGACAAAAATCCCGCGCTCGACGTTTGGACAACTCCTCGTTGGCCCCAAGCGTTGTCGATGCACGGGCTGATTGTTTATGTAAAGCACCCCGTCGATCATCTGGATGTGGTCGCCCGGCATGCCGATGACGCGTTTGATGAAATCACGGTCAATATCCGGCGGCGGGCGGAACACGACGACGTCGCCGCGTTGTGGTGCGTGCCCGAATAGACGCCCCTGCGGCAGCAGGCCTTCAAGCGGAGCGAATGAATAGCGACCGTATCCGTATGACCACTTCGTCACCACGATGTAGTCGCCAACTTCCAATGTCGGCTGCATCGAACCTGACGGAATCCGAAACGGCTGCGCGATGGTGAAACGCAGCACCATGGCCAGTGCCAGCGCATACAGGATGGTGCGCACGTTTTCCCAGAACACCGCCATTGCGGGCGTCGAAGATGATGGACTGGCCGTCGACATGCTCATGCGCTTCTCGCTGATAACCAGCCCAGCGACGGCCTGCCAGGGCCCCACGCAAACCGGCGTCTTTTCACTGACTTATGGCTCGTGCCGCAGCCCTAGCCCGTCCCGCTCGTCGGGTCCAACTCCGCCGAAATAATGACGAAGCTGACAGCAAGTGGATAATCGTCCGTCAAGCTCACGTGGATGTGCGGTTTGTAGCCAGCTGGGGTCAGCTCGGCGAGGCGTCGCGCCGCGCCGCCGGCTAGCACCATTGTGGGTTGGCCGCTGGGGAGGTTCGCGACCCCCATGTCGCGCCAAAATACGCCTCTTTTCAATCCAGTACCGAGGGCCTTGGCGGTCGCTTCCTTTGCGGCGAAGCGCTTGGCGTAGGTGGCGGCCCGCTGTTCCGGACGCCGCTCTGCGCGCTTGCGTTCGAGCTCTGTGTAAATGCGGTGCGTGAAGCGGTCGCCGAAGCGCGCCAAGGAGGCCTCGATGCGGCGGATGTCGATAGTGTCGACGCCGGTTCCGAGGATCATGTCAGGGCCCTCGCCGCATCCATACGGCGGCGCATTTCCGCGACCGCTGGAGCAAGCCCCACAAAGATCGCCTCGCCGACCAGGAAGTGACCGATGTTCAGTTCGCGCACCTCCGGCATCGCCGCGATCGGCGCGACCGTCTCGTAGTCGATCCCGTGTCCTGCATGGACCTCAAGACCAAGCGACGCTGCCTGCTGCGCGCCTGCCCGCAGCGCCGCTAGAATCTCGTCGGCATTCGCGGCGCCCTCGCGCGCGGCGTCGCAATAGGAGCCCGTGTGCAGCTCAATGACTTCCGCGCCGGTACGGCTCGCGGCTTCGATTTGCAGTGGATCGGCGCCAATAAACAACGACACGCGGCTGCCGGTTTGCCGCAACTTCTCAACGAATGGCGCGATCCAGTTGTGCCCGCCGGCGACATCGAGGCCGCCTTCCGTAGTGCGCTCTTCGCGCCGCTCCGGAACCAAACACACCGCCGGCGGCCGATGCTTCAGCGCGATGTTCAACATCTCGGATGTCACCGCCATCTCCAGATTGAGAGGGCGTCCCCGTTCACGAAGCATCGCGGCCAGACGCTCTATATCGGCGTCGGAAATGTGCCGACGATCTTCGCGCAAGTGAGCGGTGACGCCATCGGCGCCCGCTTCAAGCGCGACGATCGCGGCGCGCACTGGATCAGGATAGGCCACGCCACGCGCGTTCCGAATTGTCGCCACGTGATCGATGTTGACGCCGAGCCGCAACCGCGCGCTCACGCCGAGAGACCTCGGCTGCCCGGCTTGATTGCGGGGATCGCCGCAAGCTCCGGAGGCAACTGGTCGGACGGGTAAGACGGCGCATCAACTCGCGCCAGCGAGACAAGCGGCACGCCAATGTCGGCCTTGCCGTTCGAACGATCGATCAAACAGGCCGCCCCTACCAATTCACCCGGTTGCCCGCGGATGGCCTCGATGCATTCGCGCGACGACAAACCCGTCGTCACCACATCTTCCACCATAAGCACGCGATCGCTCGGCAAGATCGTAAATCCCCGCCGGAGCTGAAACTTGCCGCCTTCGCGCTCCACAAACATCGCGCGCGCGCCGAGATGACGCGCAGTTTCATAACCAGGGATGATCGCGCCCACGGCTGGGGAAACCACGACTTCGATCTTGCCGAAGGTCGCGCGCGCCTTCTCGGCGAGGGCTTTGCACAGGCGCTCCGTGCGCTGCGGATCCATGAACACCGCGTTCTTCTGGAAGAAGACCGGACTGTGCAGGCCGGAGGACAAGACAAAATGCCCCTCGAGCAGCGCGCCCGCAGCGCGGAATTCGTCGAGAACTTGAGATTGATTCATGCGCACTGCCTTAGCTCAGAGCAAAGAGAAACGCGATCAGCGCGGCGCTTTGGCTTTGGCGTAATCAATGACGGCCGTCATCAGGTCGCTGGTAGCGCGCAAGATCGGCCCGCCAAGCGGATCCTGGGTGAGCTCCCCCATATTGGCTTCGCCGACGTAAAGCCCATCTGAAACCACCGACGTGACCCGCACATTCGGCGCCTTCGGGGGAGGCCACCGCAATTCTTGTAGTGGCGTCAGTTCGTCCACTACGTCTTGCGCACCACGTAACAATGCCTGGCGCGGCCCACGCATCGCCACGACGTCATGTTCAACGGCAACCTCTTTACCCGAACCGTGAAGATAGCGAACACGCCCGTCTACATACGCTGCAAGTGCGTCGAGCCCGCGCGGCAGCGGCGTTTCCACCACCACGCCCAGGAGGAGCCGCTGCGGCACCGCGCAACCCTCCAGACGCAAACGCCGGTAGGCTAAGGCTCGTATGCGGCTCTCACCATTTTTGTCTTCCGCAAGCGCGCGCACCGCCTTTTCGTTGAAACTCGTGGCAAAGATTGGCTGCGCGGGCCCCTCAGCCCACGCCCAGAAGTTTTGGGGGATGTCGCAGAACAACAAGCTGTAGAAATGGTTCGCCATCTCGGTGGGGTACGGCTCGTATTCTGAAGTGCCAACGCCCGTCATCCTCGCACTCGCTCCACTTCTATGACCGCTTTCGATGTTCTCATCGCGGCCACGATATTCGTCAGGTGGCGGGCGTCCGCAACCTCGATATCGAAGATCATATCGAAAAACTCTGTCGTGCGCTTTGCCAGTCGTAAGTTGAGGATATCACCCTCGTTCTCGGCAATTACGCGACAGAGGTCGGCGAGCACTCCGCGCTTGTTCTCAACCGTTGCAACGATGCGCCCCACTGCCAAGGTGCGGTGCAGGGCAGTTTGCGTCCAGGCCAGATCAATCCACTCGGTCTCCGTCGCCCGCGCCAGCGTCTCGCAATCGATGGTGTGGACGACAACGCCTTTTCCGGGCTCCAGCACGCCAACAATGCGGTCGCCGGGTATTGGCGTGCAATCCTCCGCGAAGTGCAGCGCAACGCCCGGGGTCAGATCGCTGCCCTTGACATAAAGTTTCGCCTTATCAGCGGCCATTGGCTTTCGGCCTTCTTCGCGGCGGACTTTGTCTTCGAGACCCGGAAAGGCGGCCACCACAACGGCGCTCGGCTTCAGAAGCCCTTCGCCGACGGCCACGAAAAGCTCGTCCTCGTCATGTTTGCCCAACCGCGTCGCTGCTGACCTCAGCGAAGTTTCAGACAAGTCGTGCCCGTGACGATGCAGTGCGTGCGCCACCAATTCGCGCCCAAGCTTTGCAAACTCATCGCGCCGCGCACCTCGCTCCAAGCGCCGTTGCGCGGACTTTGCGCGCCCGGTTTTCGCCAGAGACTCATACCCTGGAACCGGCGCGACACGCCCGCCCGTGATGATCTCGACCACATCGCCGTTGCGCAGCACGGTGCGCAGAGGCCGTTCATCACCGTTGATCTTCACCCCAGTGACGCGGTCGCCGATATCAGAATGCACGGCGTAGGCAAAATCGAGTGGCGTGGCGCCTCGCGGCAACGGGATCAGCGTTCCCTTCGGCGTGAAGGCGAACACATGATCCTGGTACATCTCAAGCTTGGCATGCTCGAGAAACTCACCAGCATCGCCGCCGTGCTCGGCGATCTCCAGCAGCGAACGCGTTGCCTCCCGCGCATCGACGCCGGCGGAGGCTGCCAATTCCTCGTCGTAGCCATACGCCTCATTCTTGTAACGCCAGTGCGCAGCAACGCCGACCTCGGCGACTTGATCCATCTCTTCGGTGCGGATCTGAATTTCAACGCGAACGTTGCCGGGGCCGATCACTGTGGTGTGGATCGAACGATAGCCGTTGGGCTTGGGGTTGGAGATGTAGTCCTCAACTTGGTCCGGAACACAGCGCCACGTTTGATGCACCAACCCCAACGCGCGGTAGCAATCGTCCGGATTGTTGACGATCACGCGGAACGCATAGACGTCGGCCAGGTCCTGAAACTCAACGCTCTTGCGCTGCAGCTTGCGCCAAATCGAATAAGCCTGCTTCTCGCGACCGAACACACGTGCATCGACGCCTGCGAACTCGAACACTTCCATGATCGTCTGGATGACGTTAGCGACGTTGGCGCCCTTCTCGACGCGCAACTGCTCCAGGCGAGCGTTGATCGCCAGTTCCGCTTCCGGGAACGCTTCATGAAAAGCTAGGCTCTCCAATTCACGCGCCATGCGCTCCATGCCGATGCGGCGCGCCAGCGGCCCGTAGATCTCCAGCGTCTCCAGCGCGATGCGTCGCCGCTTCGCCGCCATCGGCACGTGGCCCAGCGTGCGCATATTGTGGAGGCGATCCGCGAGCTTCACCAACAGCACGCGCACATCGCGCGACATTGCCAGGATGAACTTCTGCAGGTTCTGCGCCTGCTTGTTCTCTTCTGATTGAATTTCGAGCTTCGAAAGCTTGGTGACGCCTTCCACCAAGTCTGCCACCTCAGCACCGAACTTGCCTTCGATCTCTTCGCGCGTTGCTTCGGTATCTTCGATGGTGTCGTGCAATAGCCCCGCCACGATCGTGGCGGCATCGAGCCTGTAGTCAGTGAGGATACCCGCGACTTCAATCGGGTGCGCGAAGTACGGATCGCCGGAATGGCGCTTCTGGGCGATCCTGCTCGTCCTCGGCTTGGGTGGCAGGCTGCACGTCCTGGTAGAGCATGACGTAGCTGTCGCGGAGATCTTCCGGCTGCACGGCGCCGTCGGCGATTTCCCGCAGGGCCACGACCGGGTCTTTATCGCGGTCGCGGTCGACCAACGGCTCGGAACCCGATGAAATGTTGCGGGCGCGGTGCGCGGAAAGCAGCACCAGCGAGAACCGGTTGGGGATTTTATCGACGCAATCTTCTACGGTTACGCGAGCCAAGGCGTGTGTCCTCTCCGGCCAAACAGGATGGGATGGTCGTTCAACCTAGTGGCCTCCGCGGTATTTCGCAATGCGAAGAGCCGTCGCGGGCACAGCTCAATGGGGTGGAAACGGCCCTAACTGACGGTAACGCTGCTCGGCGGGCACGGTTTTGAGCAGTTCGGCGGCCGTGAGACCGGCAATTGGATGCCGCCAATGGGGCGCGACCTCCGCCAGCGGCGCCAACACGAAGGCCCGCTCGTGCATCCGAGGATGCGGTAGCGTGACCTCGCCGAAGTCCCCCTGCCGCCCATCGATCGCCAGAACGTCGAGATCGAGCGTCCGAGCCGCCCAGCGCTCCCGGCGCTCGCGTCCAAACTTAAGCTCAATGGAGCGCAGCGTCATGTAAAGGTCCCGCGGCGACCTTTGGCCCGCCTCTACCATTGCAACCGCGTTGAAGAAGTCGGGCTGATCGCTCAGCGGCCAAGCGGCGCTCCGCCAAATATTCGAGATGGCCAAGACCTTGACGCCGGCCGCCTCAATCGCCCTCGCCGCCGCCGCCAACAGTGCCGGGCCCTCCAGGCCTTCAAACGGCAGGTTTGCGCCAAGCCCAACGTAAGCACGTACGCCGCTCATTCGAACTCCGAGATCAGTCAGCGTCATACTCTGACGAATTCGCGGATGCGCGTCGAAATCCAACCACTGGACTATTTCCTCGACGTTGCGGACCTCAACGCCCTATGCCGACGTCAACTGCCGCAGCGCCAACGCAGAGAAATTCGTGAGCAAGCCGCCCCCCGAAGCGCCGCCAAAATGTTCGCTCTGCCCGCGGCTCGTTGAGTACCGCGAAGAGAACGCGCGCGCGCATCCGGATTGGTTCAACGGCGCGGCGCCGTCGTTCGGCGATCCCGGCGCACGCTTGCTCGTCGTAGGTCTGGCGCCGGGACGCACGGGCGCCAACCGCACTGGCCGCCCCTTCACCGGCGATTATGCAGGAGACCTGCTCTACGGAACCCTGAAGAAATTCGGCTTCGCCAGGGGCGAATATCGCGCCGATCCGAATGACGGCTTCATGCTCACCGGCGCCATGATCACCAACGCGGTCCGCTGCGCGCCGCCTGAAAACAAGCCGACGCCGGAAGAGATCAAATCCTGCCGTCCGTTCCTGCTCTCGCGGATCGCCGCATTGCCAAACCTCAAAGTGATCCTTGCACTTGGCTCAATTGCACACGAAAGCGTGCTGCGCGCACATGACATGAAGCCAACGCAATCCAAATTTGCGCATGGCGCTGAAACGGCGCTGATGAAAGGTCCGACGCTCCTCTCCAGTTATCATTGTTCTCGATACAATACGCAGACGCGCCGCCTCACCACCGAGATGTTCGAAACGCTCTTCGCCCGCGCCAAGGAACTGGCAAGCTAGCCCTTATCGCGCAGCAACCGCGACTGCTGCCGCTTCCATTCGCGATCCTTGGTCGCCGCGCGCTTGTCGTGCGCCTTCTTGCCCTTCGCCAAGGCGATCTCAAGTTTCGCGATACCGCGCGCGTCGAAATAGAGCTTGAGCGGCGCCAGCGTTCGGCCCTCTCGCTCCACTGCGCCCGCGAGCTTTTTCAATTCGCGCGCACGCACCAACAGCTTCCGCGGCCGCCGTGGCTCGTGGTTGAACTGTCCGGCTGGAGGATATTCCGGAATGGTCGCGTTGATCAGCCAAAGCTCGCCTTTGTCGGTGGAGGCGTAGCTCTCAGCAATATTGGCGCGCCCACCGCGCAGTGCTTTGACTTCAGTGCCGACAAGCTGAATGCCAGCCTCGATTGTGTCCTCTATCAGATAATCGAAGCGCGCGCGCCGGTTTTCGGCGACCAGCTTACGGCCGTCGTCGGGCTTTTTCGCCATCTTAGATCAGTCCCGCTTCTGTCATCGCAGAACGGATTTGGGCCTTCGCGCCGTCGGTACAAGTCAGCAGCGGCAAGCGCACGCCATCCTCGCACTTGCCCAGGAGCGACGCGCCATATTTCGCCGGCGCCGGCGACGGCTCGATAAACATCAGCTTGTGCAACGCCGCCAATTTGGCGTCGATCGCGCGCGCCGTCTCGAATGCGCCCTGCGCCATCGCGTCTTGCATCTGGGCGCACAGCTTCGGCGCTACGTTAGCGGTCACCGAAATGCAGCCAACGCCGCCGCTTGCGTTGAAACCAACCGCGTTCGGATCGTCGCCCGAAAGCAGCACAAACTTTGGCCCGCACAACGCCCGGTGCCGCGCCACGCGTCCAATGTCGCCGCTCGCATCCTTGATGCCGACGACATTCGCAAGTTTCGAAAGCTTGCCGACCGTTTCCACACTCATGTCGACCACCGTGCGCGACGGCACATTGTAGACGACTATCGGAATATCGACCGCGTCGTTGATCGCCGTGTAGTGGGCGATCAACCCGTCCTGGCTTGGCTTGTTGTAGTATGGCGCCACCACCAGCACCGCATCCGCGCCCGCCACTTTCGCGCCTTTCGCAAGTTCGATCGCGTGCGCCGTTGAATTCGAGCCCGCTCCGGCAACTACCGGCACGCGCCCGTGGGTCGCTTCCACACACAGACGCACCACGCGCATGTGCTCTTCCATGCTGAGTGTTGCACTTTCGCCAGTCGTTCCGCACGGCACCAGCCCGTGCGAGCCCTCTGTGATCTGCCATTCCACAAAAGCTTGGAAGCCTTGTTCATCCAGGATTCCGTTGCGAAATGGCGTAATCAGCGCGGGAAGTGACCCGTGAAACATAACAAATGCCCAAGGCTGGCCCATCTGGGCTTGGTTGAGTGGTGCGATTCCTGCCACACTGGCAGGCAAGGTTAAAGCCAACCCGGAGCGCCGGGCGGGTTGTTGCGGATTCGAAGTGGGCGGATGGCTGCGATGGAAATGCCCAAGCTGTTTCGCATCGTGCTGCTGGCGGCGGCGACCGGCACGCTGCTGGCTGCGTCCGGCGCTGGTCAGCAAGGAACCGTGCCGCAGGCGCCCGATAGCCTCAACGCGGCGCTCACCTTGCCGAACCCGCCGCGTGTGGCCGATGCTGAACTCTCGCGTCTGCGCGATGGTCTCGCGGCGGCCGACAACGAAGACTGGGAGGGGCTCGCGCAGTTGCGCGACGGCGCCAGCGACCTGCTCGTGAAGAAGTTGCTCGAATGGCGTTGGGCCTCCGACCAGCATGCGCCGCTCTATTTCGACGACATTCGCGCCGCGCTCAGTGATCTGCAGAGCTGGCCAGGCCGCGTCACCATGCGCCAACGCGCTGAGCAGGCGATCTTCGACTCGCGGCTTTCCGCCTCGGAGCGGATTACCTTTCTTCAGCAGGACGACGGGCCGCTGACCGGTGACGGCCGCATCGCACTTGCTATCGCCGAACGTGACTTGGGTCAGAGCGCGCAGGCACTCGCCACGGCGCGCGCCGCGTGGCGCGACAACACGCTGACCGATACCGCTCAAGCCGCCGCACGAGATGCATTTGGCGCGGCTTTCTCCTCGACCGATTATGCAGACCGCGTCAGCATGCTGCTCTGGCGCGGCGAACGCAGCCAAGCGCAAGGCCTATTGTCTCACTTGGGCTCCGCTGACCGCGCGCTGGCCAACGCCCGCATTGCCCTTCAGATCCGCCAACGCCGGCATTTGCAACAAGCCATCGACGCAGTGCCGTCTTCCCGCGCGGACGACCCCGGACTGCTCTACGACCGCACCCAATATCGCCGCCGCACGGGCAATCCCGAAGACGCCATGGCGATCGCCGCGCGCATTGACGCCAATGATGCCCCACTCTTCGCCCGCGACGCCATCTATCGCGAGCGCCGCCTCTATGTGCCGCGCGCGCTGCGGTCTGGCCAATCGAGCCTTGCCTATAGTCTGATCTCCAACAGCGGCTTGAGCTCTGGGGAATCCTTTGCGGATTCCGAGTTCATGTCGGGCTGGCTCAATCTGCGCTTCCTGCATCAGCCGCAGCGCGCACTCGACCACTTCACGCGCATGAGCCAAAACGTATCCGCTCCAGTATCGCGCTCGCGCGCACTCTACTGGCGCGCCGAAGCCATGCGCGCACTCGGCCAAACTGCCGACGCGGATGCGGCGCTCCAGCAGGCTGCGCAGTACAATTTCACCTTCTACGGCCAGCTCGCCGCAACGCGCGGTCACCAAACCGCGGTGATGTCCCTTCCCGACACCGCCCGCGTTAGCGCTGACGCCCGTGCGCGCTTTGAGAACCGCGAACTAGTGCGTGCTCTGCACCTCATCGCCCAGGTTGGCGCCCAGCGCGATTTCGAATCCATCGCCTTCTATCTCGACGATGCGCTCGACGATCCGCAGGAAATCGAGCTGCTCTCGCAAATGGCGCGCGAGCAATCCTACCAGCGCACGGCATTGCGCAGCGCCAAGGCCGGCCTCTTCCGCAACGTGGTCGCCGCCAACGCCGCCTACCCGCTCATCCAACTCCCCGCCGCGGTGCAACAAACTGGCCGCCCCGAAGCCGCCCTTGTGCTGTCGATCATCCGCCAAGAGAGTGAATTCGACACCGGCGCCGTGTCCGGCGCCAATGCGCATGGGCTGATGCAGCTTATTCCGTCGACCGCGCGCGCCACGGCGCGGGCGCAAGGCATGGAATACGATCGCGGCCAGCTGACTGACCCGACCTACAACATGACGCTCGGCTCGTCGTATCTTGCCAATCTGATTGACAGCTTCAGCGGTTCCTATGTGCTCGCCATCGCGTCCTACAACGCGGGTGACTTCAACGTGCGCGACTGGATTACCGATTGGGGCGATCCGCGCTCATCGTCCACCGATGTGGTCGATTGGATCGAACTCATCCCATTCTCCGAGACCCGCAACTACGTGCAGCGCGTCATGGAGAACCTCCAGGTCTATCGCTATCGCCTGGCCGGCCAGCCAACGCCGATCCAGCTGCAAGACGACCTGCGCCGCGGACACTACTAAGACGCCAGCGCCTTCACAAACGTCTCAACATCAACGTTGCCGCCGCTGGCGATGATCGCGACGGTCTTGCCTTTCAGATCGAGCCCGCCCTCAAGCGCAGCCGCCAATGCAATCGCGCCAGAGGGCTCGAGCACAATCTTCAGCCGCTGAAACGCCAACTTCATCGCCCGCCGCACCGCGTCGTCGCTCATCACCGCGACTCGCTCCCAGCGTTCCTTGGCGATCTCGTACGTGATGTCGCCCATCTCCTCGGTCAGCAG
>JACQAC010000240.1 GCA_016195245.1 Pseudomonadota bacterium | reverse complement strand
TCGAACTCCTTGCGCCAAAAGCATTTTACCCCGCCGGACGATCACGTCGGGCGGGGTGCCTCGCCGGCCTCCCGAGCCAGATATGGGCTCATGTGCCAGTCAAAGCGCGCTTTTACTGTGGCGCGTGGGCGGGCTTTTAGTCAGAGACCGCAGCGGGGTCAATTCGGAGCGGGCCGATGGGCGCGATGGACGGGTTCGGCAAACAGGCGTTCACCGCGCCAATCTCGAGCACGCTGACGTCGTTCGACATTTACACCATCGGCTCGGGGCCGCCGGTCATCCTGATCCAGGAGATGCCAGGCATCGGGCCGGAAGCGATCGCTTTCTGTAAGCGCCTGGCCGATGCGGGTTTCGAGGTCTGGGCGCCGCATTGGTTTGGGCCGCTCGGTCGGACGTCTGCGCTCAATGCCGTGCGCATGCTCTGTATGCGGCGGGAGTTTCAGGTGTTCGCGCAAAATCAATCGAGCGCGATTGTCGATTGGATGCGGGCGCTATGTCTGCATGTCGCGGCGGTGCGCGACGTCGAGCGCCTGGGCGTGATCGGCATGTGTCTTTCAGGGAATTTCGCCATGACGCTGATTGCGGAGCCAAACGTCTGGGCGGCGGTGGCGTCGCAGCCGTCACTTCCTGTCGGCGCGCCTGGCGCGCTGCATATGTCCGACGCGGAGATCGAGGCGTCACGCGCGGCGCTCGACGCCAAAGGCGCAATGCGCGCGTACCGCTTCAAGGAGGATCCTCTTTGCACGGCCGCGAAGTTCGGCGCTGTTGACAGCGCGTTCAATGACGGTGCGGTCCGCGTCGTGACGAATGTGTTGCCCGGTAAAGGCCACGGCGTGTTCACTGGTCATTACGACGACACGCCTGGCAGCCCAACGGCAAGTGCTTTGCGCGAGATGATCGATTACTTGCGCGCGCGGCTGGCTTAGGCGGCGTTTGCCAAAAGTGCCTGCGCGTTGATAGGCATCCACAGAGTGAAATGCGCGCCGCCATTGGGATCGCCTTCGAAGACGATGTCGCCACCCATCGCGCGTGCAAGCTTACGCGCAATGGAGAGACCTAACGTGCCCCCGCGCCTGGGGCGGGTAACGCCAGGTGATGGCTGGGCAAAGGGTTCAAACAAGGTTGCCGCCGCCGCGCGCGTCACGCCGAGGCCGTTGTCCTTGACCTCGAACACAATGCAATCAACGTCGTTGACCGGCGCGATCTTCGCGGAGATCGTCACCGCGCCGCCGCGCGTGAATTTGATGCTGTCGTCGGCCAAATTGAGCAGGCACTGACGCAAACGCTGATGGTCGCTCACCAATGACAGTCGTGAATCGTCGCACGCGAACGTGAGTGCATTGCCTTGGGCGCGCACGGAAGCTTCGAGCACGTCCTCGATCTCGGCGAAGAGCTCAGAGATGTTGATCGGCTCCGGTGCGAGGCGAAGGCGGCCAGCATCGATGCGGGAATGGTCGAGCACGTCGTCGATGAGTTGGCGTAGCTGGCCAGCGCTCCGAGCAATGCGCGCGGCATCGCGGCGGAGTGGATCGAACAAGTCGCCCGTTGGCGCTTCTTCTATGATGAGCTCCGTGTAACCCATGATGGCGTCGAGTGGAGTACGCAATTCGTGGCTCATGTTGGCGATAAATTCGGACTTGAGCCGGCTCGATTCCACCGCCGCCTTGATGTCGGCCGCGGCCGACACCTCGCGGCGCATCAGCGCGCGGGCGACGAGGAATGAGAGCACGCCAATGAGTAAGATGCCAAACAAGACGGGGCCGATTTCGCCTGCAAACGCAGCGGCGCCCGGACGCTCGTTGCGCCATTGCACCCGGCCTAACAGCGCGCCGTTAGCCCCACGAATGGGCAGGAAAACCAAGCTGTTGTTGCTGTTTGCGGCGCGGGAAAAAGTGAAACCTTGCAAGTCGAGATCCGAGCCGATCGTGCTGATCTGTTCGGCGTCGAGGACGTCGATGGATGCGATGTAATCGACGGACGCATCGGCCGGCCGGTGCTGGCGTACGTCATCGTCCTCGGGACCGATCGCGGCAACGGATAAGAGCGACAAGCGGCCGTTCAGGATGGCGAGGGTTCGCGTCACAGTTCCAGCGGCTTGAGGCGCACGCGCGAGCGAGGTGAACGCAGGGGTATCGCGCGCAGCGGAAACCACCTGATAGGCAAGCGCGGTTGGATCCGCGGCAAGTGCCTCCGCCTTCCAAACGTAACGCACCGCGCCATCGCGGCGAAAGATCACCATCGCGTCGGTGACTGTGGAGTAGAAATTGTTAGCCACCCAGGCGCGGTTCCAATGAACGGAAATGGCGTTGAATGCGTCGTTCCAGTCTGCGTAGTCGAGGGTTACGTCTGACAGCGCGCGGAGCCTTCCGGCGAGCGTGTTGGTGACGAGGCGCTGAGTGTTGTCGACATAGCTGCGATCTTGCTGCCGCGCGAAGTTGATGAAGACCACGAACGCGCCCGCGATTACTAGCAGCACAAGCCCGAGGATCGGCGCGCCAGCGCCTACGATCGCGCGCCGCTTCGGGTGGTTGGTAAAGGAATTATCAATCGGCATAGCAAGGGCGCATCGTGAACCACCTTGGTACCACGCAGCCATTTACGAACGGTTCCGGCGGGGTGACTTGATGCGCTTACGCCAAGAGTCGCGACGCGACTTCTTCGCCAATCGCCATCGACGACGTGAGGCCCGGGCTCTCGATGCCAAAGAGTGCGACGAGGTTAGGCATTGTCTCGCTGTCGATGACGAAATCACCCTGATGTTCGCCGCGGCCGTGCAGTTTTGGGCGAATGCCCGCGTAGTCGGGCGAGAGCGCACCGTCCGGCAGCGCGGGCCAGAAGCGGCGAACGGTTTCGTAGAAGCTGGCGGCGCGTGCCGGATCAACGGCGTAATCTTCGTGGTCAACAAATTGTAAGTCAGGACCGAAACGGGCGACGCCGCCAAGGTCGCGCCGATAGTGGGTGCCTAGCGCACCGGGAATTGGGGGCGGATAGATAAGGCGCGCGAACGGGGCTCTCACGCCAGTGAGGACGAAATAGTTGCCCTTGCCGTAGTATAGTTGCGGAATACGCGTGGCGGGAAAGCCCTCAATGGCGCGCGCGCAGGTTTGCGCGCCGAGGCCGGCGGCGATGACCAATTGGCGCGCGCTGATCGTCGCTGGGGTTTCGCCGCCGACGCTGATGGTGAAGCCTTCTGGGCCAGGCGTGGCCGCTTCGAAGGGCGAGGCAAGAACGACAGCGCCGCCCCGCGCTTCGATCTCGCCCTGAAGGGCGAACATGTAGCCGTGTGAATCGAAAATGCCGCTTTGCGGCGACTCAAGGGCGGCGACTGCCTTGAGTTGTGGCTCCAGCGCGCAAGCTTCCGCGCCAGTGAGCCAGCGTATGTCTTCAACGCCATTAATCTCGGCCTGTTGCTTGAGGCGCTCAAGCGCGGGTCTTTCGCTGTCTTCAGTGGCGACGATGAGCTTGCCGCAACGTTGGTGGGCGACGTTATGCGCTTCCAGGAAAGCGTAGAGCGCATGGCGGCCGGCGACACTGAGCCGCGCCTTGAGCGAGCCGGTTGGGTAGTGCAGTCCAGCGTGAATGACTTCTGAATTGCGTGCGGAAATGCCTGAGCCGATCACATCTTCGCGTTCGAGCACAGCCAAGCTTCGACCTTGGCGGGCAAGCGCGTAGCCGCACGCCAAGCCTACTGCCCCAGCTCCGACCACTACGACGTCGAAATCAGTCATGTTTCAGAGCTCGCATCGGAACCGGAATGGTTCATCACAACTGCCGTTGCGCCGCCTCTAGCAAGCATCGGTTAATCCAAACGCAAGCAGGCGCCGAGTATTAAGTCCGCAGGGCGGAGCTGCGCGTGTTCAAATTTCAAGACCCCTCGATGTTGGCCGCAGCCAGAGCGCATGTATCGAGCTTGCGCTGGCGTATGGGCATCGGGACCCTGTTTGCGCTCGGCGCCTCGTTTGTCCTGGAATCGTTCGCGGCGGGCTTCGGCTGGTTCTTGGCGGTGATGCTGTCGACTGGCTTCGACGCCATGCTTGGTCATTCGTACCTGGAAACGCGCGGCAAGACCCGCAACAGCTCTGGCGCCCTGTTTTTGTGGGGCTGCGCGTTCAGCGTGATAGTGTTTGCGGCGATGACCCTCTACCTGGCTTCCGCGGGCGGCGGACCGGGACGCGTGCTGGGGGTGCTGATGGCGGCGAGTTCGCTGGTCAGCGTCATGCTGTTTCTGTTTCAGGCGCCGGTATTCATGCTGGTTACAGCGGCGCCGGCGGCCGTCTGTTTGTTGATCATGCCGTTTCTCGCGTTCGAGCACGGGATACACAACGAACTCTATGGCGCAGCCGGGGCTGCTTGCGGCGTGGCAGGGTTCCTCGCCTACGTGGTGCGCGCAGCGCTTTACAACGGCCGCATGGTGACAGGCCTGCGCACCGCCAATCGCGCGGCGAAAGAGCGCCAAATGGATGCGGAAGCGCGTCAGCTCGAGGCTGAGGAAGCCAACCGCGCTAAATCCGAATTCTTGGCGGTCATGACGCACGAATTGCGAACGCCGCTCAATGCGGTGATTGGCTATTCCGAGATCATCCAGGAAGACATGGCAGCCGAAGGCCGCAAGGAGTTGGCGGACGATGCGTCGCGCATTACCGGCTCGGCGCGGCACCTGTTGG
>JACQAC010000239.1 GCA_016195245.1 Pseudomonadota bacterium | reverse complement strand
GTCATCATCGGCCCAGCGCTGATCCAAGTCAGCCACATGCTGCATCACTAACCCGCCGGGTTAATCCGGCGACATGCCGCAGTGCCGCATTTGGGTCTGAGTTGCCCATCCTTACTCAGCCGCTCTTAGGGCCATAGTTGGCGGCGCGGCTGCATCGCCCTCCAGCCGCGGGCGCTCGTCGTCTCTCATCACGATGTAGATCGCGGGAATAACGAGTACGGTGAGAAGCGTGGAAGACGCCAACCCGAAGAGAAGAGAGATCGCCAAGCCTTGGAAAATCGGATCGGCCAAGATCACTGCAGCGCCAATCATGGCAGCCAGGGCGGTGAGCAGGATTGGCTTGAAGCGGATGGCGCCAGCCTCCAGCAATACGTCCCGTAGCGGTTTGTCTTTCGTCTTGGCGTGACGAATGAAATCGACGAGCAGAATTGAGTTGCGCACGATGATGCCCGCGAGCGCAATGAAGCCGATCATCGATGTGGCCGTGAACGGCGCGCTGAACAGGATGTGCCCGACGACAATGCCAATCAGCGTCAGCGGAATCGGCGTCAGAATGACCAACGGCAGTTTGAAGCTTCTGAACTGCGCTACGACGAGAATATAGATTCCAAGGATGGCTACCAGGAAAGCCGCGCCCATGTCGCGGAACGTGACGTAGGTGATCTCCCACTCGCCATCCCACAAGACCGTGGGACGCGACTCATCTTCGGGCTGACCATAGAGACTGACCTGGGGTCGCGGCAGTGAACCCCAGTTGCGATTCTCAATGGCGTGGTCGACGTCAAGCATCCCATAGATCGGCGCTTCATATTGGCCAGCGAGTTCGGCCGTCACCATTTCGGCGTACCGCCACCGGCATGGCCGCAAGATTTTGGGACCAACTGCGCGCCGATTGTGGCAAGCGCACTGCGATTTCGATAGGATCGCGGCCCTCGCCTCGATGTGAGTAACCAACGACGGCCCCACCCAACGTCGCGCCGATTGAATCCAGCACGTTCTGTTCAGAAAGGCCGAAATACTCCAACTGCGCGCGATCCGGCGTCAAGCGAAGGCGTGGCCGCCGCTCGCCAAAGCTGTTGTCGACATCCACCACATACGGGAAACTCCGAAAGATGCGCTCGAGCTGGCTCGCCACCGCGCGCCGCGTGTTCGAGTCCGGACCGTATACTTCCGCCAGCAAGGTTGAAATCACAGGCGGACCGGGCGGCACTTCCACAACTCTGATCACCGTGCCTGGCGGTGTCTGAAGCCGCGCAAGACGTTGGCGAATATCGATGGCAATCGCGTGGCTTGCGCGCGTGCGCTGATCCTTCGCAGTCAGGGTGACCTGCAGATCGCCTTGCTCCGGTTGATTGCGCAGATAATAGTGCCTCACAAGGCCATTGAAATTGAACGGCGCGGCTGTGCCGGCATAAGCGTCAACGGAAACCACTTCGGGCACGCGGTCAACGATCTGAGCGGCTTCGAACAAAACGCGTTGCGTTGCCTCGAGCGACGCACCCTCGGGGAGATCAACCACCACCTGCACTTCCGACTTGTTGTCAAACGGCAGCAGTTTCACGCGAACGGTTCTTGTGGCGAACAGCGCGCATGCAATCAAAGTGGCGGCGCCGACCGCTAACAGGAAAGCGCGTGCTCTCCTACGATCTCTGATGATGGGCGTCGCGACCCGGCGATAGAGTTTTCCAAGGCGGCCTTCGTCCTGGTGATGAGCAGCGTCAGGCGGCGTCAGTGTTTTACGGGCGAAGCGCACCATCAGCCATGGCGCCAAGACCATCGCCACGAAGAATGAGAAGATCATGGCAGCCGACGCATTGGCCGGAATCGGCGCCATATAAGGGCCCATCAGTCCCGATACGAACATCATGGGCAACAGCGCAACGATCACGGTGAGCGTTGCAACTATTGTGGGATTGCCTACTTCGGCCACCGCTTGGATCGCCGCATCATATCGGCTCCTGCCGTTCTTCATTGCCCAGTGACGGGCGATGTTCTCGATTACGACGATCGCATCGTCGACAAGGATGCCGATGGAGAAAATCAGCGCGAATAGACTGACGCGATTGATGGTGTAGCCCATCAAGTTGGACGCGAAGAGCGTGAGCAATATCGTGGTTGGAATCACAAAGGCGGTGACAAGCGCCTCGCGTATGCCGATCGCGAAGGCGATGAGGGCGACAATTGAGAGTGTGGCAAGTCCCAGATGGAAGAGCAGCTCGTTGGCTTTCTCGTTAGCCGTCTCACCGTAGTTCCGCGTCATCACGGCATCCACGTCGACCGGAATGAGCCGGCCGCGCAGTTGCTCAAGGCGCCGCTCAATCGCCTGGGACACCACGACGGCGTTGGCCCCTGCCCGCTTGGCGATAGCGAGACTGACGGCCGGCGCCATGCCCGCGCGCGTGAACCGCCATGCACGGGCTTGGTCTTCGCGCGGACCCATCGTGACGTCGGCGACATCACGCAGATAGATTTGACGTCCGTCGGCCGCGCGCACGCTCAGCAGACCAATGTCGGATGGCTCATCCAACGTACGTCCGACAACCGCCGACTGCGTTTCGCTTAGGCCTCGGAGAGCGCCGGCCGGAAACGAGTTGTTGGCGCTACGAACGGCATCGATGACGGCACTGAGCGGCACCCCGTAAAGGGCCAAACGGCCTGGATCGGGCGCGACGCGAATCTCTTGCGGGCGACCGCCAACGATAAACGTCAGGCCAACATCCTGCACTTTCATCAATTCGGATTGGAGCTGACGGGCTACCGAATAGAGCGCCTGATCATCCCATCGGTCCGCCACGTTCGGATGCGGAGAGAGCGTAATCACCGCAATCGGAACATCACTGATGCCGCGTTCCACGATCTGCGGTGGAGGAATGCCGACGGGAATGCGATCGATGTTTGCCTTGATCCGCTCCTGAATGCGCGTGATCGCGGCATCTGGGCTGGTGCCCACGCGAAAGCGCGCTGTGACAAGAACATGATCGTCTTGGGTTTGACTGTAAACGTGCTCGACGCCGTCTATGCTCTTGATAATCGTCTCAAGCGGCTTGGTGACGAGTTCGACGGCGTCTGGCGCGCGAAGCCCGTTTGCCTGCACTGAAATATCGACGAGCGGCACACTAATCTGAGGCTCTTCCTCGCGTGGAATGGTGAAAACCGCGAGCAAGCCAAGCGCAACCGCCGTGAGGAGAAAGAGTGGCGTCAGCGGCGAACGGATCGTCGCCTTCGTGAGCCCGCCGGAGATTCCCAGTGTCACGTTCCCGCCGCCGCAGGAACGATCTGATCTCCGTCGCGCAGGCCAGACAGGACCTCGACACCATCTGGAACCGCGTCGATCGGCGCACGCGCTCCTCTCTGCACCGGTACGTCAAGCACACTGCCCTGCCGTACGAGATGAACGTAGTCCACGCCGAAGCGTGTGGTGATGTAGCGGAGCGGGATGATATAGGCTCGACGCTCCCCGGTAGGCACCAGCACTCTTACGCGAGCGCCGACGAAAGTCGGACCAAACCCAGATCCATCGATATCCGCCATGACCCGACCGTTGTCGACCGCGGGATAAATTTGGCGGACGAGCGCGGTCTGCGGTGTCAGTTCGTCACCTTCGCCTAGGATGCGAATGTGTTGGCCTTGAGTCAGCGCGCTTGCGTCCGACTCCGGTACTTCGATACGAAGTACTGGTGCGCCGGTCGAGATAGCCACTACCACATCGCCCGGCAGCACCACTGCGCCCTGGGGAATTGGCAATCGTGTCACACGCCCGTCAGCCGGAGCTTTCACTCCCCCTTGGTCACTGACTGCGACGAGCGCGCCAGCCTGCGCTCGGGCCGCCCGGAGTTGGGCATCCGCGGCTCGGGCCGCGGCGACGTACTGATCCAAGCTCGCTTGAGCGAGAAAGCCGTGATCAAACAATACTTGGTAGCGGCGCTGATCCGCTCTTGCGCGCTCCGCCTCCGCCTCCGCCGCCGCAACATTTGCCGAGCCTGACTGCGCCTGCAGCGACAAACTTTGGTCCGTGATCACCGCTAGCAACTGTCCGCGACGAACCAAGTCGCCCTCATGGACGAGAACGCGCTGAAGTATTCCGCCAATCCGCGCACGCACATCGCCGATATCCCGGTTGGTCAACACGGCGGAAACGGTCTTGAAATCAGGGGCCAAGATTTCATGCACCGTTAGAATGTTCACAAGCGGCGGCCGTGTCGTACGCGTCGGGTGTGACGCCGGTTGAGCACAGGCGCTTAAGAGCGCTAGTGCGAAACCCAGAGCAATGAATGATCCCGGCCTCATTGCCTTCTACTTTCGATCACGATCTGCGGCGGCCGTTGGATTCCCGCAGACCGTTGGCAAGCTTGGGTCTTCAGTCTGAATGGTCGTCATTTTTGACTCCTCTCCCCGCTCAGACAATTTGGCTTTGAGGCGGATCAACACCCAACACTCTGAGGCCATATTTATTGGTAGTTGCGTATATGCGCTCTTGCTAATATATAGTCAAGAGACGCCCTGAGAGGCGCCGCCGAAAAGGATAAAGGAGAGAAACGCCAATGGCCGAAGTAGTTCTTCTGGGCGCAGGCCTGGGCGGCGTGGTTGCGGCCTATGAGTTAAAGGACCAGCTACGCGGAAAAGATCGCCTTACGGTGGTCAACAAAGGCGATACCTACCACTTCGTCCCCTCCAATCCCTGGGTCGCGGTAGGCTGGCGCACACGTAAGGCTATTGAAGTTAAGTTGGCGCCGGCGATGCATCGGCGTGGCATCGATTTCATAGGCACCCCAGCCAAACGCGTGCATCCGACAGAAAACCGGGTTGAGCTCGAAGACGGCCGGTCTGTCGCTTACGACTATCTCGTCATCGCAACAGGTCCGGACCTTGCGTTCGATGAAATCGACGGACTCGGGCCTGACGCCAACACCCAATCCATTTGTCATGTCGATCACGCGGAGAAAGCCAGAGCCGCATTCGAAGTCTTTTGTCGGCGGCCAGGGCCAATCGTCGTCGGCGCTGTTCAGGGCGCAAGCTGCTTCGGCCCCGCCTACGAATTCGCAATGATCCTTGACACTGAACTCCGGAGACGCCGTCTCCGCGATCAAGCGCCAATGACCTTCGTGACGTCGGAACCCTATATCGGCCATCTCGGCCTCGACGGCGTGGGCGATACCAAAGGGCTGCTCGAAAGCGAGATGCGAAATCGACACATCAAGTGGATCACCAACGCACGTCTAGTGAAGGTCGAACCGGGCAAGGTGATTGCAGAGGAACTCAACGAAGACGCCTCAATCAAGAGCACACACGAACTTCCCTTCGCCTATTCCATGATGCTGCCGGCTTTCCGCGGCGTCGAAGCCGTGCGCGGTATCGAGCAATTGACCAATCCGCGCGGATTCATCGTCATCGACAAGAACCAGCGTAACCCGACTTTCAGGAATGTGTTCGGTATCGGCGTGGGTGTCGCGATTGCGCCGGTTGGCAAGACGCCCGTGCCGGTTGGCGTCCCCAAGACCGGGTTCATGATCGAATCCATGGTGACCGCGACAGCCAAGAACATTGGCGCCTTGCTGCGCGGCAAACCCGCGGACAGCGTCGCGGCCTGGAACGCGGTGTGCCTTGCCGACTTCGGCGATGGCGGCGTCGCCTTCGTCGCTGAACCGCAAATTCCTCCCCGCAATGTCAACTGGTCGGCCAAAGGCAAGTGGGTGCATTCGGCAAAGGAAATGTTTGAAGGCTATTTCCTCGGGAAGGTGCGGCGCGGCCAAGGCGTGCCATTCATGGAACGGTTCGCCCTGCACGCGCTTGGCATCGAGAAACTCAAAGCAAAGGGCGGGAAGGCGCGATGACACCCCTTACGCAAATTGCCTGCCCGATGTGTGGGACCGGCAATCGCATTGCTCTTGGACACGACCCGGCAACCGCCAAGTGCGGCCAGTGCAGCGCGCAGCTCTTCGCAGGGACGCCCATAGAGGTCGATGATGGAGCCTTCGAACGCCATCTCAAGCTCACCAAGGGCGCCGTGCTCGTGGATATTTGGGCGCCCTGGTGTGGACCGTGTCGCGCGATGGCGCCGCACTTCGCTCAGACCGCACTGCGCTTCAGCGGCAAAGTCGTCTTCTTGAAAATGAACGCAGATCAGTGCGCGACGCCCGCCAAGCTCGGCGTACGCGGCATCCCGGCATTGCTCCTGTTCGTCGATGGCCGGCCGGCCGGTCAACAAGCCGGATTGATGACCGCCGATATGCTGCAACGCTGGCTTACTTCGTCTCTCACCTCACGGAGCCAATCATGAATCTCGATCGTGCAGTTCTCGCTTTCGCTGGAAGCGGCGTCTTCACCAGTCTCGCTTTGGCGGCGTTTGTGCATCCAGCCTGGATCTGGCTCGCGGTGTTCGCTAGCGTCAATATGATCCAAGCGGCTTTCACGGGGTTTTGCCCCGCCGCCATGGTGTTCAAACGCTTGGGCGTCAAACCAGGCGCGCTCTTTCGCTAGTTGTGAGCGCCATACATGTCGCAGAGGACGCCCACGAGTCTCTGCGTCATCGGATCGGACAGACGGTAGTAAATTGTCTGACCGTCGCGCCGCGTGTCGACGAGCCGATCGGCTCGCAACTTCGCCAAGTGTTGCGACAACGCCGACTGAGCAATGTCGACATAGTCGGCCAAGTCGCTCACCGACGCTTCACCAGCGCTTAGACGGCAGAGCACCTTCAATCTCTGCTCATTGGCGAGAAGCTTCAGCAGCCGCGTCGCGTCGCTAGCGCGCGCTTCGAGATCATCGGTCCGCGGGGACCGCCAACGACTTGAGGTCTCAAGCCGCTGCGCCCTTCGCGCTGAATTCAATACTTGTCGCTTCATGTCTTTATGACCCACATCGGCTCTATATTAGCATCTTCGCATATTTTGCAAAGTCGCTTGAGCCAAATCAGCCGTCACCACCGCAGCCGCGACATGTTCCATGAAAATTTGGCGGCGCAGCACGCTTTACCTGGAGGTTGAAGCGCGGGTCGCAATCCGAGCCGCTGAACACGCGCCCACACTGCGCTCCATCACTCGCAGCCGCGCTCACGTCCCGGCTTGCGGCGTCGGCCGTGACGGCGGCAGCGCCGTTTGCGCCGGCGGCGGCGCGGCCGGTGCGTTAGGCGCCGGAGCGCCAGGACGAGCCGGCGCTGCGGGCGCCGGCAGCGGATTGCCATGTGCGTCGACTGTCATGCTCGCGCGCACTCGCTGCATGAAACGATCCATCAGATCGGTCCGCGCAACGGCGCGGGCGACGTCGCGGATTGCCGCACCATCCGCCGTGATGCCGGAAGCCACCACTTCAAAGGCGTCCGTCTCATCGGTGTGCGCCATGTCGCCGGCAAATTGCCGATAGACAGCATGAACTGCGTCGTCGTCGCCGGACATCGTCAGCGCAATCGCCAAGCGAAGCACTTCCTGCCGCCCAGCTTCATCGAGGGGCTGCGAGGCGTTGCGCATGCCAAGCAAGGTGCGCAAAGAAGCGGAAGCGCGCTCCCAGTCGCGCGCGCGCCACGCCGCTTCCGCGCGCACGCGCTGGGCGTCTTCGCTGTGATCACGCTCGACGAGCTCAACCGCCGCGTCAAGACGGCCGAGATCAAGCAGCGCGCGAGCCTCCAAGATGTGTCGGTCAGCCAACAACGCGGCCGGGATATTGGGCTGGCGCGAGGTGTCGATGGCGACAAGCGCGCGATCAGGTTTGTGGTCCATGAGGTAGACCGCCGCGAGATCGGCGGCGACCTGAGCTTTGCCTACGCCTTGCAAGCGTTCATCGACCTGATGTTGAAGCAATTGCGCTGCCTGTTCCAGGAGATCCACGTTCACGAGGCGGCCGGCGAGCAAACGCACGATGCGGTCGCCATTTGGACCAACAGGGGTAATGTCCGCGAACTCGTAAAAAAGGCCGAGCGCTTCAATCGGCTGCAGCTGGTCAGCTTCGCCGTCGAGGAAAAGCCGCTCGAACAACGTCGACATGTCGGCGCGCAATTGTCGTGCGGCGGGATCGTTCGGAAAGCGATCGGCGGCGATGCGCATCGTCGACATCGCCTCGCGCCAACGACCCATTTCCGAATAGACATCGCCGAGCATCGAAACGGTCTGGAGCTCAATTGAGTCGCCGCGCCAGCGGAAGCGCAGCGCTTCCAGCGGCTCGACCGCGTCGACCGCGCGAATAACGCCGGTCGCGCGACGGATGCGGATTGCTTCCAGCGACGCCCGCACCGCAGTGCGTTCGTCGCGGCAATTCGCGAGCTCGTCGAGCATGCGGAGCGCGCTGGTCTTGTCACCCTGAGCCGCGGTGAGACGCGCTGCGATGAGTTGAGCCTGCAGGCGCATCGCCTGATCGGTGGCTTGCCCCATCGCTGCGCTCTGCGCGGCCTGCGCCGCGGCATAGTCGTTAAGCTCAAGGGCGGCATTGGCAAGTGCGAGCTGAAAGCGCGCCCGCCACGCGGGCGGCAATTCTTCCATCGCGCCGGCGCCCGCCTCAAGCTGCTGGCGTGCGGTCGCCCAGTCTTGACGTTGCGCGGCCGCATAGCCGCGCCACAATGCAGCCGCAGGATTCTGCAGCAATGCGGATGCCCCAAGATCAGCGTCGGAGTCCGCGTACCGACCCATCATGACGTTGGCTTCGCCACGCATCAGCCTGTACTCGGGATCAATCTCGACTAGGTCACCCTGATTTACAGCCGCCAGGCGGAGCGCCCCCAACGCTTCCGGGGCAAGATCGTTCTGCACATAGAAGCGCGCCAGTTCCATGCGGGCGTCGGTCGGCGCGCCGGCCATAACGCCCTCGCCCGCGGCACGGCGTAGGAGATCGTCGAGATGCGTCCGAATTTGCACGAGGGAGAGTTGCCCCTCCGACTGTTGCGCTTGCGCTCCGCCCCCCATCGCCGATTGCGCAAGCGCGGCGGCGAGTTGCGCTTGCGCTGCGGTTTGCGTTTGGGTGGCCGACGCTGCAATCAGGCCCGTGCCGCGTGTTACGACCACGTCGCCATTGTTGACTGAGACTGTCACGCCATCCGCGTGCGGCTCGATAACCGCGCCGTGCGCCGATGGTAGAATCTCCGCTTCCACGGTGGCGCGACGCGCGTTTACGCCCTTCGCCGGGCCGCCGAACATCGCCACCGCGATGCGGTCGCCGATTTCAGGGTCATTGATCCAGCGGACCGCGCCGTCACGTCCGAAGTGTGCGATCAAACTGCCACGGCCGTCACCCGCGATTTGGCGCTCAAGCGGCGCAACGTCAGTAGTGGCGACCCGCGATCCGAGCGTGAACGTCCATGATCGATCATTCGCCGTGGCAGAGACAACGATATCCGGAGAAGCGGGAATGCGTAGGCCAATAATCCCATCGCCATGCACGACTTCCATATCCTGATGAAAGCGCCCCGCGCGCGCGACGTTGGTCAAATCGATGCGCCCTGTGGCATCGAACAAAATCCAGATCGCCTCGCCCCTGCGAAACGCGGCTGCGCGCGCCGGTGCGGGCCACGTGACCGTGATCTGAGTATCGGCAGGATCCTCAATGAGTTGCACGCGCGCCACGCCGCTGACGGCAGGACGTCCGGGTATCGGCGCGACCGCCGAGCCGTTGGCCGACGCTTGTTGCGTGCCCGGCGCCGGCGGCAACAGATCAATGACAACGCGATCACCATCTGAAAAATGGCGTTGTTGAACGCCGGCCGCAACGCTCAGCTGAAGATGCAGTGGTCCACTGCCGCCAATTCGGCGGATATCCCGCAGCAGCCGCGGCGGCGTTGCGCGCAGATCGGAAAGGTCTATGTCGGCGGCGCGCGAAAAACGCAGATCGAGACGATCGTTGGCAAGTTGCGGCGTGACGTTGGCGTCGCCACCATCAAAGCGGAAAACAAGTCGCGTGTACTGATCGGTTACCCCGGCGGTCACGGATGCACTGGGTGACGGCGCCAAACGCGGCGCCGCGGGCGCCGTTGCCACGGGAGGCGGAGTAGCTGCGGCTTGTGTTACCGGCGGCGGCGCAACTGCGGTCGCAGGCGCAGGCGCAGGCGGTGAGACTGGCGGCGGCGCGGGCGCCTGAGACACAGCCAACGACAGATTGTCCGGCAACGGGCCGGATGGACCACGCAAATCGACCGGCCCGCTGGTCGCAGCGGAAGGTGTCGCGGCCGCATGCGCGGGGGTCGGCGGGGTTGGCGCCGTCGGCGCGCGGGGCTGAGCGGGTTGAGGTACGGCGCGCGCCGTTGGCGCATGCGGCTGCGCCGGCGCGGTCGCTGGCGGCGGAGTCAGCGCAATCGGATCCGCCGCCACAGGCGGCGCCGCGATCATCGCGGCAGCGGCGATCGCCAGCGGGGAATTGCGCAGCGACTTCATTGCATCCGTTGTCGCATCCTTTGCAGCGCGCGGTTAAGCGCGCGTTTAGTGACCTGCCGCCGGTCCGGACGCGTTCGCCGCAGGCGGCGCGCTTGACGTCGATCCAGTAGCGTTTGCGAGTAGTTGTTGCCCGCTGGTGGGTGGTCGAGCGCGATCGGCGAGCATTTGCGTGAGGCGCCTGGCACGGTCGGGCGTCATGTGCCCCATCACCTCCGCCAGGTTGGCCTGCCGCATGCGGCTCGCCACCTGCACCATCACAGTATCGTCGAGACCGTTAAAGACAGTGGCGGCGTCCTTAGCGCGCATGCGCTGGTAGACATCGACCAACGCCGCCAAACGCTGCTCCTGCGCCTGGTCGAGTTGTCCCAACAAGCCGTTCACGGTCGTTTCCAGTTGATGCAATTGCGCAAGACGCTCGTCGAGGCGGCGCTCAGCAGCGACCATCAAGTCGTCTTGCGTTTCCATTTGAGAAGCTCTCTGGTCCAGTGCTTGGCGGCGAGTGCCAAGCGCCTGCAGCACTTCAACCTCCGACTGTGACAGCCCCGCCATCTGCGCGAGGGTTGGATTGCATTGATTGGCGCTTGACGCCGACGACGTTTGGTTCGCGGCGGGGGCCGCGGACGCGGCAGGCGCCGCGTGCGTGACTGGTGGATTCTCCGTTGGCGTCGCGGTCTGCGCCATGCTTTCGGCCATCGCAAAGGCCTTGAGCCCAAGCAATGCAGCGCTGGTCGCCATCACCGCTGGAAACAAGCGTACTCCCTGCGGTGGTTTCTTCGGCTTGCGCGCGGAAGTCTTCATCAAAGCCTCGTGCGGAGGTCTGCACTTGAGCGAATACGGCCAGCGCCCAGACCAAGGCGATCGGAGGTCGTGCGTGCATCATTGATGCGTGCTTGCAGATCGCGCCCAGCGTCCGCGGCGGTGAGCTTCAGCGTTCGTATCGCAGCTTCCGCCTGCGTAGTTGCTTGCACAAGTTCCGCAGCAGCGGCTCGAATCCCGTCTTGACCGGTCCGCAAAGCATTGAGCTTGCGGTCCAAGCGCCAGAAATAGAACAGGCACGCACCCAGCATGAGTGCGAGCAAGCCCTCCAAACCTACTGTGACTGGACTCATGATCCGCCTCCAAGTTTGACCAACGCCCGCTGCGACGTAGGCGTGATGCCATCCTCGACGCGCACGGCGAGCGAATGGCCCATACGTCCGATCCGACCCTGCGAAAGTTCAACGTCGCCACACTTCAAGCGCACCGCCGCTTCAGGCGCCGCATCGAGCAAGAGCGTATCGCCCACCTTGAGATCAAGCACCGCGCGAAGCGGGTGTTTCATCTCATCCAGCACCGCACGCACTTCAAGCTTGGTGTTCCAGAGCTCGCTGGCGAGGTGGCCCTCCCAGATGTTGTCGTGACCAAACTTCTCACCCATGAATTGCTGAAGCAGCATTTTGCGGATGGGTTCGAGAGTGGCGTATGGCAAGAGCAACTCGAGCCGCCCGCCGCGATCTTCCATGTCGATACGCAACTTGACCACGATTGCCGCGTTCGGCGGGCGCGCAATCGCGGCAAAGCGCGGATTGGTTTCGATGCGGTCTAGACGAAAATCGACCTCAGTTAGCGGCGCGAACGCTTGCTTGGCGTCAGCGAGCACAACCTCGATCATGCGCGTTACCAATGAGCGCTCGATCGTCGTGTAGGGCCGTCCTTCCACGCGCGTGGAGGTGCCGCCGCGGCGGCCGCCGAGCAACACGTCGACAATCGAGTAAATTAGACTGGAATCGACTGTCACGAGGCCGAAATTGTCTAGCTGCTCCGCGCGAAAGACAGAGATGATCGCTGGCAGTGGAATGGAGTTTAGATAGTCGCCAAAGCGGATCGAGCTGATCTGATCCAAACTCACTTCAACGTTGTCGGACGTAAAGTTGCGCAGGCTCGTCGTCATCAACCGAACCAACCGGTCGAAGACGATTTCGAGCATCGGCAGCCGCTCGTACGAAATCAACGCCGAGTTAATGATCGCGCGCACGCCAGTGCGTCCGCTATTTTCATCGTCGCCAAGGCCAAAGCCTAGCAGGCTGTGGATTTCGTCTTGATTGAGGATACGCTCAGCGCCGCCGCCCTCGGCTCCAGAGGCCTCACCTTCGGCGCCGGTCTTCCATTCAGCGGTATCGTCGGTGGGCGCTGTGGCCGCGTCGGCGCTCATCCTATTGCACCATCATTTCTTCGATCAGCACCGCATTCACTTGTGCGGGCGCGATCGCCAGGTTTACACGGCGAAGGAGCTCCAATCGCAATCGATAGGCGCCGGCGGAGCCAGCGAGATCGTCGGTGCGCAATTCACGTAGGAAACCGTTGAACTCGTCGCTCACGCGCGGAAGCTGTGTGGTCAGCGTTGTTACCGTCTCGGTGTTCGGCGCCTCGATCGTAAGTTTGAGTTTGAGAAATGCGGGACGCCCGTCGGGTCCGCCAATGTTGACCAGCATCTCCGGCATGGTGACAAAGACGACGTTCTCACCCTGCGTGATCGTGGTGCCATTCGGCCCCGGCGTGGATTCGCCTGCGTGTTCGTCAGCCTTTGCCTTGGCGTGACCTGCGTCCGCATGCTGTTCGGGCTGACCACCTTTGAACAGCAAGAGATAGGCGGCGGCGCCACCGCCTCCGAGCACCAAGATCGCCGGCAAGATGAAGAAGAGCACAAGCTTCTTGCCCGACATCTTCTTCTTTACCGGCGCTTCGCCCTCTACGCCTTCCGCGTTCTCGTTGGCTGCATCTTCCAGCTTGGGCGTATCAGCCTCCGCCTCGGGGGCCTCGGCCTCCTCCTCCTTCTTCTTTTTCTTCTTTTTGCCCAGCATGACGGAATCGCTCGCGCTTTCGGTTCCTGCCTTGGTGCGACGCGCTGGTTAAGGATTGGTAGCAGCCCGGCAAAACTTGCCCGTTGAACGGCAAAAACCTCCCGCGCATTCACCAAGTTGATGAACCGCCCCTCAACAAAATCAAACGATTAACCATTGGCCCGCGACTTGCATCGTTAACGGTGATGGATAACGCCCTTATGCTCGGCCTGCAGACACAGCGTGTGCTGCAAAGGCGACTGGACGTTGCCGCCAACAATCTCGCCAACGTCAACACGTCGGGCTTCAAGGCCGACGACCTTCTCACCGAAGAAGTCGACAATACCGGCGCGAGCGCCGACGTCGCCCCAACGGATATCCGTTTCGTGCGCGACATCGGCCTTGGCCGCGACATGAGTCAGGGCGAAGTCGCCCATACCGGCAATCCACTTGATGTCGCTATCGAGGGCAGCGGCTTCTTCATGGTCCAGGGCCCGAACGGGCAGACGATGTACACGCGCGATGGTGCGTTTCACTTAACGGGGGATGGGCAGCTCGTGACCGCCGATGGTCACCCTGTCCTGAACTCGGGGGGAGCGCCGATCACGATCGAATCGGACACGGGCGAAAGCCCGCAGATCGGTCGTGACGGCGCTATTACCGTGGCCGGCAACGAAGCCGGCCATTTGGGCGTGGTGACGTTCGCCGCACCCAGCGCGCTCTCAAAGGTCGGGGACAACCTTTGGGATGCGCACGGTCAAGCTTCGCAGCCATTTGAGGGCGTCGTCGAACAGGGCGCGCTCGAAGGCTCGAATGTTCGGCCGGTCGTTGAGATTACGCGTTTGATTGAAATTTCGCGGGCGTACCAATCGGCCGCGCAATTCATTGCGAACACGGACTCATTGCGTCAGCGGGCGATCCAAACGCTCGGCCAAGCCTAAGGAACCCGTCCCATGCAAGCGCTCTCGATCGCCGCCACCGGCATGCAGGCCCAGCAAACCAACGTCGACGTCATCTCGCACAACATCGCGAACATGAATACGACGGGCTATAAGCGGCAACGCGCCGAATTCGAGGACATGCTTTACCAAAACGTCGAGCGCCCTGGCGCCACCTCCTCTTCGAACGGAACGGTGCTCCCGCTTGGCATTCAGCTCGGAGCGGGCGTGCAGACGGCGGCAGTTGGGCGGATTACTGAGCAAGGCGGCATGAGCCAGACTGGCAACGCCTATGACCTTGCGATCGATGGCCGGGGCTACATACAAGTGACGTTGCCATCCGGGCAGACCGCCTACACGCGCGCGGGCAATCTTGCGGTCAACGCCGATGGTCAGATCGTGACGGCAGACGGCTACGCGATCGAACCGGCGATAACCGTGCCGCAGGAAGCGACGGCCATCCAGATATCGCGCGATGGCATCGTCGAAGCGACCTTGACCGGCCAAACTGCGCCGCAACAACTTGGCCAACTCGAACTCGCCACCTTCGTAAATCCGCAAGGCTTGGAAGCGATTGGCGACAACCTCTATCTGGAAACGCCCGCTTCTGGTCAGGCCAACACGGCGACGCCCGGTTCGCCCGGGGTCGGCACGCTTTTGCAAGGTTATCTCGAACTCTCGAACGTCAACGCGGTGGAAGAAATCTCATCGCTGATTGTCGCGCAACGCGCCTACGAAATGAACGCGCGCGTAATCACCGCAGCAGACGAAATGCTGCAGACGACGACTCAGGTACGCTGAGGGCTCTTCTGGAGGGAGCCTGTTCCATGCTGCGTTGGATTAGCGTTGCTATCTGTTCGTTTCTTATGTTCGCGGGCGTTGCCGCCGCGGACACGGTCACGCTGCGCAGTCGCATCGAGGCAAATGGCGCGATGGTCACGCTCGGCGATGCATTCGTCGGCACAGGCGCGCTATCAAGCCGGCCGATCGCACCAGCGCCGCCCGCGGGACAAGTCGGATCAATACCGATGGCGGCGCTCACCGCCGCGGCTTCGGTTGCAGGCTTTGATTTCACACCACCGGCTGGCGTCGACGCAGTACAAGTCGTGCATCCATCGGGGGCGCGCGCGATGATCGCCCCGACCAGCGGACCGGCGATGGCAGCGAGCGTCACCCCACCGATCGCCTCCCGCGACACCGCAAACATCACGTATCCGAACGCGAGTTCGGTTGCAGCGATCCATCGGGGCGATGCGGTGATGCTGGTCTATCAATCTGGCGGCATCACGCTGACGATGCGCACCCAAGCGATGCAGGACGCCGCGGTCGGTCAAAGCGTGCGCCTCATGAATCCTTCCTCCAACCGCGTCGTGCTCGGCGTCGTCACCGGGCCCGGCGCTGCGAGCGCTTCACCTTGAACCAGGAGCCAATCATGCGTTCTCTTGCCCTCCTGGCGCTTGCCGCGAGCGCCGCTGGTTGCGCCAGCGTGGACGGTCATCAAATGGCGCAAGATACGCTCGCCGCACCGGGGGTGGCGTACAACGCCGCGCGCCACGCGCTTGCGCCGCCGCAATTGGAGCCGGTGTCCAATCCCGTCGCACTCACTGGCGGACTGCATGAAACAATGCCTCAGCCGACTTTGGCGTCAGCGGAACCGCCACGCGCCAATTCGTTATGGCGCACAGGGTCGCGCAGCTTCTTCAACGATCAGCGCGCCTCGCGGGTGGGAGATATTCTGACGGTGAATATCGAGATCGACGATTCCGCTACGCTCTCGAATTCGTCGAACCGTACGCGCACCGGAACTACACAAGCGGGCGTCAATCACTTCTTCGGTTTGGAAGGCGCTCTCGGCCAAGTGCTGCCGGGCGGCTTCGACCCTGCCAACATGGTCGACACCAATTCCACATCGGCAGCGAGTGGCGCCGGCGGGATCGATCGCAAAGAGAAGATCCGGCTGACGGTCGCGGCTGTGATCGTGGATCGACTGCCGAATGGCAACTTGGTGATCGCCGGGCGTCAAGATGTGCGCATCAACGCGGAGATGCGTCAGCTCACGGTAAGCGGCGTCATTCGGCCTGAGGACATCAGCGCCGAGAACACGATCAATCACACTCAGATCGCCGAAGCGCGCATCTCGTACGGAGGCCAAGGCCAAATCAGCGCTGTTCAGCGACCAGGCTGGGGTCAGCGGATCACCGACGCACTTCTGCCTTGGTGAGTCCGACTGTCATTGCCGAAAAACCTTCGAAAGAAGGTTATTGATTTGGGTTTGGGTTCACAGAACCGATTTGGTGCATCGCAGCTTCATTTCTTTGCTGCTCCAGGTCCCATTCCCCACGGGTCTTGCAAATCCGCGTCGCGCGGCGGGCAAGTCGCGTGCCGATGGTAGGCGACGTGTGGCAAACGATCTGCTGGCTCCGATCCGTTGTTTCGGCCTGCCCTGAGGTCGTTGTGGTAGGCTGCGACCCGGTCGCGGTCGGCGCCGGCGGCTGCGATGAAGACGGTTCAGGCGCGGATTGCGCAACTGGGTTCGAATGGGGGACATCGGTTTGAGCATACGCCGCGCCCGCCCACAAAACTGCAGCGGCAATGGCCAAAGCAATACGCATCAACTTCGCTCCGTGGAAATGCCCTCAAGTTGTAACCAGCACGACACCTAGACACAAGTCAAAGCCCGTTTGCGCTGTTTGCAGCTCAAAAAGGGCCATTCGTCCGAAAGGTGCGCGACCGCCTACCCAATCCCCCGCGCCATCAGCACGGCAAACGCCAGCAATAAGGCGATCAAGTGGGTTTCCGCTACCACCAGACCGCGGATGCGTTTCGCCTCCTTGGGCGGTGCGACAAAGCTGGGCGAGGCGGCGGCCATTCGGCTCCAGCGGCGAAACACCAGGGTCGGAACGATTGAGACCAGGCCAATGACCACGAACGTGGCGATCTTGGCCCAAAAGAACGGCTGCCCCTCGTAGTACGAAAGGCCCTTCGCGCCCCAAATGACTCGGAGTGTACTTACCCCCAAGAGCAGAACCGCCGAGATACCGTAAAAGAGATCGACCCGCGCCAAGAGCAGCGCAACGCGGCCATCAACCGGCAGCCGCAATATGAACGCCTGCGCGACTAACGCCCCGACGAGTACGAACGCCAACAGAAAATGAAACCAGGCAAGAATCGCGTCGACGAGCATCACCAACGCGTAGCAGGTCAATCGTCGCGATGCACACGCTCGCGGCGCTCGTGTCGCTCTTGCGCCTCCAAGGACAGCGTTGCGATCGGGCGCGCATCCAGGCGGGCCAGTGAAATCGGCTCGCCGGTCTCTTCGCAATAACCATAGGTGCCGTCTTCGAGACGGCGGAGCGCGTCATCGATTTTGGAGATCAGCTTGCGCTGGCGATCACGCGTGCGCAGCTCAAGTCCGCGATCGGTTTCGCTCGTCGCGCGGTCCGCGAGATCGGCTTCGGCCACGGTGTCCTGCTGGAGCGAGGCAATCGTCGAGCGTGACTCTTCGAGTATCTCCTCCTTC
The DNA here is from genome assembly GCA_016195245.1 of Pseudomonadota bacterium. Classification (GTDB taxonomy): domain Bacteria; phylum Pseudomonadota; class Alphaproteobacteria; order Caulobacterales; family Aquidulcibacteraceae; genus Vitreimonas. The sequence goes on along the minus strand of JACQAC010000239.1, from coordinate 8,507 downwards.
CAGGTCTGGAGCTTGGCCCGGAAGTATTCCTTCTGCCGCTCATTCATGAACGGCTCTTTCTCGCTGGGACGATATTCTTTCGTGACCGTGGCCATTAGAAGCTCCGACCGCCCTCGCGAGGCGCCGCCTTATAACGTCGCGTTTTCAGCCCGTCCATCGAGCAAGGAAGGCGCCAAACTCTGGCTAAAGTCATAGGGTTGCAGTGCAGCATCAGACGTTTCCGGCCATCCGGTCGAGCTTGGCCAGCTCTACCGCGAGTCTCGTATCAATCTCACGAAGGACATCATCCAGACCCGGTTCTCCGGTGGATTCAGCGATCTGCCGCAGATGCTCCATTTCCTGACGCAGAGCCGCCGGCGCCCTCCCTGAGAGCAGGCCTGCTTCCAACTGTTCGAGCGCATCCAAGGCGGCCCGCCCGCGCTTGGCTTGGCGTGCGCGGCGTTGGCCAAGAGGCTCCTCAGCTTGCAAGGCAAGGATTGTGTCCAGGGCTGCAACGCTGTTGGTGCTGCTGGTGGCCGCCACATGCGGCGCCTCCTCGGCTGCAACCGAAAATCCGGGCGCAGCGGCGCCAGCGGCCCGTTTGGCGCCGGCGGCAGTGCCAACATTGCGGCTGCTATCGATCCTCATGGCTGGACTCGTGGACTGCTGCTGTTTCCGTCTCGTTAACGTTTTGACCTTGAACCAAGCATTAACCGAACTGCTTGCGTATCGGACGCATGTCATTTGCTTCACGCGCGGCGCGTCACGCGTTGCTTGTCGTGGCTTCGGTCGCTGCGATTGGCGCACCGATTGCGGCGACACCCGCCTGGGCGAACCCGCGCATCAAGGACATCGCCGACTTCGAAGGCGTCCGTGACAACCAGCTTGTGGGATACGGCCTGGTTGTAGGACTTGCGGGCACCGGCGACAGCCTGCGCAACTCACCCTTCACGCGACAAAGCTTAGCCGCAATGTTGGAACGGCTGGGCGTCAACTCGACCAACGGCAATCTCAACACACGCAACGTCGCGGCGGTGATGGTGACGGCAAACCTGCCACCCTTCTCAAGCCAGGGTTCGCGCATCGATGTAACGGTCTCGGCGATGGGCGATGCGCGCAGCTTGGCAGGCGGCCAATTGCTGGTGACCCCACTCATGGGTGCGGATCAACAAGTTTACGCCGTTGCCCAAGGGCCGTTGGCGATCGGCGGCTTCGCGGCATCCGGCGCGTCGGGATCGTCGGTCACGCGCGGCGTGCCGACCGCGGGACGCATCGCGTCGGGCGCTCTCGTCGAACGCGAGATCAGCTTCGACATCGCCGACCGCCAGGACTTGCGGCTCTCGCTGCGCAATCCCGACTTCACTACGGCCCAACATATCGCTTCAGCAATCAATGCCTCAGTTGGCGGCAACACAGCGCACGCATCGAGCCCAGGGTCAGTCGAACTGCATCGGCCCGACGGCTATTCCGGCGACATGGTTTCGCTGATTGGCTCGATTGAAAATTTGGAGGTCGCTGTCGATAACCCGGCCCGCATCGTCATCGACGAAAGTTCCGGTATCGTCGTGATGGGCGACAATGTGCGTGTTTCAACGGTGGCGATTGCTCAGGGCAACCTCACCATCTCGGTGCAGGAAGATCCATTTGTCAGCCAACCGGCGCCGCTCAGCCGAGGCCAAACGACTGTGGTGCCGCAAAGTAACGTTCATATTGACGAAGATAAGGGCGGCCTAGTTGTGGTGCCTGGCGGCGTGCCGCTTCGCCAGCTTGTAAATGGCCTGAACGCCTTGGGCGTCAGTCCGCGCGACATGATCTCAATACTGCAAGCACTGAAAACCGCGGGCGCGATCCAAGCTGACATTGAGGTGATGTGATGTCTGATGCCGGCATCACAATTCAGCGTGGCGCGCCGCTGCCGCTTCAGACGCAAACATCCACGACAGTGCCGAACCGCTCGCCGCAAGGCGCGCCCCTGCCACTCGATCCGCACGCCGCACCTCCGGACGCGCAGCGAGCCAGGATGCGGCACGTCGCCGAGGAGTTCGAGTCCGTGTTTCTTAACGAGATGCTTTCGCCGATGTTCGAAGGCTTAAGCACCGACGGACTCGGCGGCGGCGGCGTTGGCGAAGAAATGTTTCGCCCCATGCTGATCGATCGCTACGCACAATCGTTGACCCACGCCGGCGGTATCGGCATCGCCGACCAGTTGATGCGCGAATTTGCACACATGCAGGCCAATCAAGCGGCGGCGGCAACGACAGACGAGACGGACAATGGCGCTGATCGCTGATCATGCTGGCGATCGCGCCGAGCAGCTGGTGCTGATCACTGCGCGACTGACAACCCTGATCGAAGAGGAAACACAGCGCATTGATGCGCGACTTCCTCCCGCGGAAGGGGAAGAGGCCGATGAGAAAAACCGACTGGCAAACACCTACAGGCTCGAACTCGCGCGCATCAAGCAAGACCCGGACCTTATCAAGGGTGCGCCACCGGCAACCCTCGCCGCGCTAAGGCAAAGCACCGTCGCGCTTCACGAGACGCTGGCCCGTCATGAAGCGGCGCTCAACGCGGTAAAGATTGTGAGCGAAGGCTTGGTTCATGCCATGGCGGAAGAAATGACCCGCCAGCGCAGCAGTACCAGCGGCTACGCACCGAACGGCGGACTGAGCTCCCCTGCCGGCCCACAACCGGCCATCATCGACCGAAAAGCCTAGGCGGCCACCCCATTTCGGTGATGAATTCGCCTTTCCTGTAATTCATCTTGCGTCGCGTCGGTTACGACGGTTTGTATGCGCGATCGTGGGGGAGGAATTGAAGCACGCGAATATCCGAACGCTGCAAGGCAAGCCTCACCACCCCCATCACGTCAGCGCGCTCGCGTTCAACGTGTGCTTGGTGGTGCTCGCGCTGGCGGCAGCGATCGCATTCGTCTTGATCACGCGCGACCATCTCTACGTCTACTCCTATTCCCCCGAAGGCGCCCGAACGATAGCCGCCCGCGTAGAGCGCCTGAACGCCAGTTTGATTCCACTTGAGTTCGATCGCCAACAGCAATGGGACGATCTCGTCGCCAACGAACTCATGGGGCACGACGTGGCGGCCGCGCGCGGCATGCTCCTTTCCGCGCCGGGTATGCTTGCATCGCAGGACTTGGCCGATCTTAACCGCCGCGCTCCGCCAGGCTCAAACGACGCCCAAGTCGAGCGCGCGGCACTGGAGCTGCTGACCCCTGGAACGCGCGCAAGGTACGAGGCGACGGTTCCGCTCTTGGCGCGCAGCAATAGCGGCGCACTTCCCCCACAGGTCGTTACCGATCCGGGCGCGTTGTTGGGATCGCAGCAAGATTTTGAAATGATCGCGCGCGCGATCATGCTTGATCCAGATTCTGAGCCCATGCAGCTGATTATCATTGGGCTGCATCTCGGCATGGGCGGCGGGCTGACGCCGCGCATGACTGAAGGCGCGGCAGTGTTGATGACTACTGCGCGACGCAACGACTATCCGCAAGGCTTCGGCCTGCAGATGCAGTCGCTGATCGATGCCTCACTGAACGTGGAGGATTTTCGCCGCACAGCCATGACACGTGCCCAAGGCGAGGACGCCGGCGCCTTTGCGATTTCCGCACCCGCCTTCTCCGCGACCTTGAACGCGGCGCGCCTGGAGGCGCTGAAGGGCGCCCTCGATCGCATTGGTGCGATGAGCGCCGCATCGTCGCGCAATGGCGCGGAGGCGCTCTTAACGCATGCTCAGTCGCTTCGCGACATCCCTCGCCTGCTCCTGATTGCACAGGCCGCGCGCGACCGCGCCGCTGCAGCGGCCAAGCGTTTGCCGCGTGACGGGCGGCTGCTTACCGCGGCGCATGGCGACCTCAAGATGACCCGCGACTTGGCGATCGCATTCACAATCGCTGGTATCGCCCTGCTTGGCGCGATCTTGTCGGCATTCCTTGTGGTGTTCAGGATCGTACGCCGCATCATCGCACGCATGCGCGATGATGACTACGCAGGCGAACTCATCGATATGAGCGGCGTACGCGGACTTTAGGCCCGGAACAGCGCCAGCACGGCCTGCGGCTCAACGTTGGCGATCGGGCGATTGCCGGCAGCTTCCAGCCCCTGGCGAACTTGCAACGCCAGCAGTCGCGCGGAATCGGCGTTGAGATCGGTGACGCTGCTATTTGCGTTCTGCGCGACGCCCAGAAAACCCTGATGGGCCTGCAGCGCGCCATTGGCTTCGCTGAGCTTGTCTAGGACGCCCTGCAGGCGATCGAGCGAACCCTGCGCCATGATGGCGAGCGCACCGTTGCCCGATGTTGCCGAGCTGGAAATCCCAAGAACCTCACCGCCAAGCGACAGATCCGAGCCAGCGATCGACAATGGCGGGCTGCCCGGTTCGGCGCTCACACTCAGCGTCTGCCCTCTGACGAGCCCGTTGGTTTCTGCCGCCACGTTGTATCGCGCTCCGTAATCCTGAAGCGCCGTTGCCAAATCCGATTGGGTTGCGTTTGGATCGGCCACCTTGAGCAGCGTCGTTTGGGCATCACGCGCAACAGTTAGTGCTTGCTGGACCTGCGCTAGACCATTCGCAACGCTCTCACGCGAAGCCGCAAAGGCCGCAGGCCCGCTCAGCTCAACGCGATCTTGCGCGCCGCCGCCGTCGCGGCTCCTCCCGTCTTGTACGGGCGTGCGCGCCAACCGCCGATCCACGGCGAGCACGCCAGCACCCGTCACGCCTGGGACGATGCTTGAAACCATAACCCCTGCTCCTTCGGATCGCACGCTCCGACCCAAGAGCGTGCGGCGCGCTTCGCCGCAGGCGTGAAGAAACAGTAAATGCGTTAACGAAACGTTAACGCAACAGCATCGAGATGCCCGAAATTTACGTTTTGTTTATAATTCTGCCAGCGCGCGCAGATACGCCATGACTGCGCGGGAGAGGGCGAGTTGTGACTCGCTCGGGTACTTAAGCACAGTTTGGTCTGTCGTTGCATCAGTTAAGGTCTGCACGAAGCGTTCGGCATCTACATCGAGACGCACCATCAGGTTGGCCGGAATCAATTCGTTCTTGCGCTGCGCCTCTTGTTCGGCGCGCAGTTTGGCGGCGGCCTCCGCAACTGGGCCGGTTCTGTGAGGCTCAACAGCCGAAACCCGCGTCGGCTCAGCCGCGCGGGTTTCAGGCAAACTGGGGATCGGATCGAGCGACGCCATTGTTCGTCACCGGCGGAAATTGGCGGGGAGCCAGAAGCTCCCCGCCTCTTCCGTGTTCTTACTTGAAGAACGAGAGAACGATCGACGGCGCTTGGTTGGCGATCGACAGAGCCTGCGCGCCAAGCTGTTGCTTGACCTGCAGCGCCTGCAGCTTCGCCGATTCCTTCGCGAGGTCCGCATCCACCAGGTTGCCGATACCGGCCGTGATGGAGTCAGACAGCTTGCCAAGGAAGATCTTCTGCGTGTCGAGGGCTTTCGATTGCGCACCCAGCGTCGCCAGGTTCGAGTTCAACGCGGTGATAGCTGCGTCGATGGCGTTGGACGCCGCGAGGCCGCCAGCAGCGGTAGAAATGTCCAGCGCCGAGGTGACGCCAGCCAGCGCCTGGCCGCCGATGCCGAGGCGGAAGTCGAAGCCAGACACGGTGAGCTGGTTGGTGCCAGCGCCCGGAGAGGCGACAACGCCGAACTGCGTGCCCACGGCGGCGCCGGAGGCGCCGTCCAAGAAGCCGGTGTCGTCACCAGCGTTGGGCGTCGCGGCGTCATCATACGTTGCAGTGAACTGCTCGTTCGACTGATACGTGATCTTGCCCGTGGTTTCGCTGTAGGTCGCCGAGATGCGGCCATTGGTTTGGCTCGCAACGCGGTCGACGTATTGCTGGATCGTATCGGCCGGGTTGATGTCGACCTTAAGGGTGGTCGTCGTGTTGCCGGTCGTGATCGTGAAGTCGACCGTATCGTTGGCGCCGATGGTGAGGCCGGTCGCGTTGGCAACCGTTTCGCCAGAGGCGTACAACAAGTTGTTGGCTTTCAACGCAACCGTGTCCAGCTTGTAGTGGCCGCTCGCAGCGCCAGCCTGGTCAGAAGTTTGCACTTTGAAGGCGTTCGCGCCGCCCGTGAGGTTGGTGCCGTTGACGACGTTCGAACCGTTGAAGGTCGCTGCGTCCGCGATCTGGTTGATCTGGTCACGAAGCGCGGCGAAGTTCGTTTGCAACACGGCGCGCTGGTCGGAAGAAAGATCCGTGGCTTGCGCCGCAACCGCTTGCGATTTCAGTTGCTTCAGGATGTCGCCGACCGCCTGACCAGCGGACAGGCCAACGTCGATCGTCGACTTTGCGCGATCGATGCCGTCGGAAACGGCGCCCAGCGACGAAACGCGAGCCCGCTGCCCTTCGGCGATAGCGAACACGGCGCCGTTGTCGGCCGCCGATGAAACCTTCAAGCCAGTGTTAATGTGGGTTTGGACCTCGGCGAGGTCTTTGCCGGTTTGGGTGAGGCTCTGGAGCGCGACGAGCGCAGTGTAATTGGTGTTGACGCTAACCATTGCTGTTGGTCCTTCTGGACGGCATGTAGCCGCGCGTTTTGCGCGGGTAGACGGATGCCTACGTAAGCCGACACACAATCACCGCACGGTTTAGAACTAGTTACCGCCGCTGCAGGGTTGGGACTTTTAACATCGGCTTATTTTGCCTAGTACCACGCGGCAAAAAATGCCGAGCACCCGCCGCATACTTTAGTCTTCTTGTTCACGCGCGAGGGTGCCGCGTTTGCGTTCCAAATTGGCGCCGTCGGAAAGGAGTAGGAAACTAATTCATCATAAGCGTGGTCTCGCTCGTGTTGTGATGCGCTCCGCATCGCGATGTCGCGCGGGTCGATCGAATATCGACTCTAAGACCAGGATGGTCCGGAAATGTCGATCTCGAGTTTGTCTGCCGCGCAGATCAGCGCGCTGTCAGTCACGGCTATTCAAAGCCTGTCGACAACGACGATAAGCTCCTTCGACTCGACACAAGTCGCGGCCATCAGCGCCACAGGCATTGGCGCACTCAACTCAACGCAAGTCGCTGCGCTCTCGACGACGCAAGTCAAAGCGCTCACGACAACACAAATTCCGAACTTCTCGAGTTCGATAACTTTCTCGTCGGCACAGCTCCTGGCGCTCAGCGCCGCGCAAATCGGCGTTTTGAATGGCACGCAAGCCAGCGCGCTGACCACCACCGCTATCGCCGGCTTCGCCAACACCCAGATCCAGGCACTTTCGGCCACCAACTTGTCAGCGCTCGACGGTACACAGGCGGCGGCGCTGACCACGACCGAAATCGCGGCGCTGACCGCGACCCAAGTCGCTGGCCTCACCACAACCGACATAGCCGAGCTTTCGGCCGCGCAGGTCGCCGCGTTCACGCCAGCGCAACTATCCAAGCTTGGCGCTGATGCCGCTGCCGCGTTGAGCAGCACCCAAGTCGCTGGCCTGAATGACACTCAAGTTCGCGCTTTCACGACCACACAAATCGGCGCGCTCGACAGCAGCGACGTGCTCGAATTCTCAGCCACACAAATCGCAGCGCTCACCACCACACAAATTCGCGCCTTCTCCGACACCGACATCGCCGCGCTGACCACGACCCAAGTTCACGCACTTGGCGCCACCCAGCTTCAAGGTTTTTCGGGCACGGTTTTCGCCGCGCTGGTGGACACCCAGGTCGCCGCACTCGACGCAACACAGATTGGCGCTTTCGCCGCCACCCAAATCAGCGGCTTGAGCGCCGCCAATCTGGCCGAATTCTCCGTCGCCAACCTAGCCGCGCTGACTACCGGCCAAGTGCGCAGCCTTACTGCGACCAATCTCTCCGCACTCGCGGACACGCAAGTCGCGGCCTTCACAGCCACCCAGGTGCAATCGCTCAGCGCCACGACCGTTTCGGCGCTTGCCGATACGCAACTTGGCGCGCTGACCACGACTCAGATCGCCGCGTTGAACGCGAGCCAAGTCCACACGCTCACCGCAACCAACGTAGCGGCCCTGAGCGAGACACAGATTGCCGCCTTCACCGCGACGCAAATTCAAAACCTGAGCAATACGGCGTTCGCCTCCTTCGCGGACACCCAGGTCGGCGCCCTCACTGCGACACAGATCGGCGCGCTCAAGGCCACCCAATTCTCCAGCCTCAGCGCCACCGAAATCGGCCAATTCACCACAACGCAGATTGGCGCCCTCTCCACGACACAGCTGAAGACCCTGACTACGACAACAATTTCGTCGTTGGCGGATGCGCAGGTCGCGACGCTCAGCACCGCGCAACTGCAAGCGCTTTCCATCACGCAAGTAGCGGCCTTCAGCGCCCAGCAGATCGGCGATCTGACGACGGGTCAAATCGCGGCGCTCACAACAACTCAAATTCGCGGCCTCACGTCGACCGCGGTCGGCGCGCTGGTTGACACGCAGCTCGGCGCCCTAACCGCCACGCAGATCGCCGCGTTCACAGCCACCAGCCTCAGCGCGCTAACCGACACTCAAATTGGCAATCTGAGCACGACGCA
>JACQAC010000228.1 GCA_016195245.1 Pseudomonadota bacterium | reverse complement strand
GGGCGATCCAGTTCATCGAGCACGATGCCGTAGGCGGTAAGCATTTGCGGGCTATCGGGTGCAATGGCGAGAGTCTGCTCGAGGACGCGCAAGGCTTTGTGGTGGTGCTTGCCGCGATGCAGGATGTCGGCGGTGGAAAGCCGCAGCGATAGGTCGTTGGGACGTTGCGCGATCGCCTGCTCCATCAGCTCCGTCGCATTTTCCCCTTCACCGCGAAGTTGGCGCATGCGCGCGAGGTTGGTGTGGAGCGCGAGCACTTCCGGATAGTGCAGCACAGCGTCGGTGAGCGTCTGCTCGGCCTCGGCCTTATGGCCGTCAGAGTAGAGGGCGCGAGAGAGATTGAGCGCGAGTTCGGGTGAATCTATCTTGTCGGCGGCGAGCGCGTGATAGGTTTCGAGCGCTTCGCGGTTTCGGCCGACGCGTTCAAGCGCCGCGGCGTGATTGAGACGCAGGCCCCGCGTGTCCGGCGCTAGCTTCAGCGCATTTGCCGCCGACGCAAGCGCGTCCTCGTTGCGGTCCTGGGCGCGTTGGATTTGGCTGAGCAACGTCCACGCCTCGGGACTTGGTTCGGCTTTGACGTAGGCGAGCGCCTCTTTTTCTGCTTCCGCGTAGGCGCCAGACGATTGCAGCGCGCGGGCGAGATTGACGCGTACTTGTGCGGCGTACGGCATCAGCGCGAGTGCGGCGCGGAAGACCTTGATGGCTTCCGGGTAAGCCCCGCGCGCCTGGAGGACAACGCCGAGATCGTTGTAATAGCCGCCGTCGTTGAGCGAGTACGCGACTGCCGAACGAAGGTGGCGCTCGGCCTCCTCCATCTTGTTCTGGGCCTTCTTGATGAGGCCCATGAGGTGGAGCACTGAAGCATCCGCGCCAAGTTGACGGAACACCGGCGAAAGCACGCGTTCGGCGCCCACGGGATCACCGCGGTTCAGAAGCTCGCGGCTGGCGATGGCGAGCGCCGAGACATCCATCGCGGGCGCTTTCATCGGGCGCCTTCGAACGGGGTGAACGGATTGCGTTCTTCGCGTTCATCGAAGCCCAGCAGTTCAAACGCGGCGCGCATGTGTGGCGGCAGCGGCGCTTGCACCTTAAGCTCGCCGCCCGACGGGTGCGGCAAGCGAATTGCGCGGGCGTGCAGCAACAGTTGGCGTTCGAGCCCGCCCGGCGTGGGGCGGTCGCATTTGTATTTTGGATCGCCGGCGATGGCATGGCCGAACTCGGCCATGTGGAAGCGGAGCTGGTGCGTGCGTCCCGTGACGGGGCGCAGCGCGACCCATGCTGCGCTTTGCGCGGCTTCGGACAGCGAGACATATTGCGTGACGGCGTGGACGGCGCCCTCTTCGGTTTGCTTGGCCGGGATCATCATCTCGCGGTCAGCGTCGCGCGGGCCCGGCGCTTTGCGCATCCAGGAGCGAAGTTCACCGATCTTGGGACGGGGCGCGCCGAGCACGATCGCCCAATAGATCTTGTCTGTGTCACGATCGCGAAAAGCTTCGCCCAAAAATGCGGCAGCGCGAGGGTGGCGAGCGATGACGAGGCAACCGGTGGTGTCGCGGTCGAGGCGATGCACGAGCTTAGGCTTGGCTTCGGCGTTGAACTTCAGGCCAGGCAGCAGCGCATCGAGGTGGCGGGTGGTCTTCGTGCCGCCCTGCACGGCCAAACCAAAGGGCTTGTTGAGGACGATGACATCATCGTCTTTGTGGATGACAAGCGATCGCACAAAGTCGACGTCCTTGCCGCTCATGCCTTCGGGCACGCGCGGCGCCGGATCGGGCAGCGGCGGGATACGCACCTTCTGCCCGGGCTCAATACGGTCGGAGGCTTTCACGCGCGCGCCATCGACGCGCACTTGGCCGGTGCGGATCAGTTTCTCGATTTGACCTTGGCTGAGCTGCGGGTAGCGGCGGCGCAGCCAGCGGTCGATCCGCGCCACGCCGTCGTCACTTCCCACCTCAATTGTTTCGACACTGC